>JAIBCE010000158.1 GCA_019694315.1 Sandaracinaceae bacterium | reverse complement strand
AGCGAGCGAGCTCGGCGCGCGCCCTGGCGGCCTCGGCGGCGAGCGCGTCGCGACCTCGATGACGCGCGATCAGCTCCACGATCGCCCGCGCGCTCGCGCGGGTCGGCCGCGGCTCGATCGCCTGCTCGAGGAGCGCGTCCACTTCCTCCGTCGCACCGCCCGTCGCCAGGAGGAACATGGCGCGATCGAGCAGCGCATCGGTGCGCCCCGCCGCGTCGGTCGCGCTCTTCTGCTCGGCGTCGTACAGGCGGCCCAGGTTCTTGAACGAGCGCTTGCGCTCGAAGCTGTCGACGAGCGCGAAGAGCGGCGGCCGGAACGTCGGCTCGTGGTTGTACGAGGCGAGCAGCTCGCGCGCGGCGGCGCCCTCCTGACCTGGATCACGCAGGAGCAGGTGGCCGATCTGATCGGCGAGCACGGCCTTGCCGAGCTTGTCCTCGCGCGCCTCGAGCTCGGCACGCAGCTCGGTCAGACGCGACTCGTCGATGGCGGCGGGCGCGGAGCCGCTGGCCGATGGTTGGGACGTGGGCTCGGAGGGGCTCATGCAGCGCGCGCGACTATACCGTTCGCGCTTCCCCTTTTGAACCGCGATGAGCCTCTCCGTCGCGCTGCCACCGCGACGAGCCCAGGAGCCTCACGAGCCCGAGCCCGGGAGCCCACGAGCTCGGCAGCCCACGAGCCGGAGAGCCTACGAGCCCAACAGGTTGCGCAGCCGATCGAGACGCGGCGCGACTTCCTCGGCGGCCACGCGCGCATCGCCCCCGGCCCGCGCCGTGAGCGCGAAGCGCTCCCACCGCGCGAGCACCACCTGCCGGAGCGCGTGCACCGACTGGGCGTGCGCCACGATCTCGCGCTGGTACTGGAAGGCCTCGTCGGTCTGCCCTGCCTGCACGGCCGCTCGGTGCCGCGCCGTGAGGTCGCGCCCGCGTCGCTCCTCCACCTCGAGCCAGCGCATGGCCTCGTCGAGGCGCGACGTGGTCGCGGCGAACGTCGGCGGCGTCGGCGCGCCCGCCGACGTCGAGGGCGGCGCCATCGCGCGCTCGCGCGCCGCCGTGAGCGCGTCGTCGAGCCGGGCGGCTCCCTGCACGGGCTCCTCGACGTGATCGACCACCCGCGCCTCGAGGCCTGCGACCACCTCCGCCACGCGCAAGCGATGGCGCTGATCGACCTCGCTGCCGGTGATCTCGACGATCCCGTTCAGCACGGTCACGGTCGTCGCCCCCGTGGCATCCACCGCGACCACGACGTCGCCAGCCCCTTGGAGCTCGATCGTCGCCGTGGGCGTCGCCACGCGCATCGGCGTGCGCCCCCCGAGCCCCGCGGGCGGATCGGTCAGGTGCGCCACGCCCCGGCTGATCCACACGCCCCGGTCCGGCGCGACCGCCATCGACATCGCCCCCTCCGACCAGAGCGTGCTCCGCGCGCCGCCCGGCAGATCCATCGTCGCGCGGCCCGGCCCGGCCAGCGCCACCACCTGCCCCGCCTCGACCGACGCGCCGGTCACGCCCGTGACCGCGTCGATCGTGACGGTCCCCTCGAGGGGGCCGAGCTGCGCCGGTGGCAGACGAGGGTCGGCCTCGCGCACCTCGTGCGAGCCCTCCGGCACCGTCGTCGTGCTGGTGGTGGGCGGCGCGGTCGTGCTGGGCGGCCGCTCTCGCTCACGCTCACCGCAGCCGCTCGCGCACGCGAGGAGCGCCGCGACGAGTGCGCCTGTACGCCCGGGCGACCTCACGCGTCGTCGTCGAGCGTGAGGGTCGTGAGGATCTCGTCGTCGGTGAACGCCTTGCCCTCGCGGGCCTCGCCGAGCTCGCGCGAGGTGTTGCGCAGGCGCTCGGTGAGCACGCCGAGGAAGCTCCAGAGGAGCTTCACCGCGATGCCGTGGTCCTTGCGGATGATGTCGAAGAACTCGCGACGACGGATCGAGAGGAGCGAGGCCTCCTCCATCGCGGTCACGTCCGCGCTGCGCGGCGCCTTGTCCACGAGCGCCATCTCGCCGAAGTGCTGTCCGGGGCCGAGCTCCGCGATCGGCGCCTTGGCCGACTCCACCCGCACGCGGCCCGTGAGCACGATGAAGAGCTCGTCGCCCTCGTCGCCCTCGCGCACCACGAACGTGCCCGGCGCGAAGCTCCGCACCTGCGTGCTGTTCATGACGCGCACCAGCTCCTGGTAGGTCAGGAACCGGAAGAGCGACATCTGGTGCAGCGTCTCGAGCTTGAGGTTCACCTCGCGCGCGAGGCGATCCATGCCGGACTCCGCGTCCGGCACCTTCACCACGATCGAGGTGATGTTGTCCTTGCCGCCGCGCTCGTTCGAGAGATCGATGAGCTTCTGCGACAGCTCCGCGTCGGGCGTCTCGCCGAAGAGCTTGCCGAGCTCCGGGGGCTCGAAGTAGCCGTGCAGTCCGTCGCTGCAGAGGAGGAAGCGATCGCCGCGCAGCACGTCGAAGTCGAGCGTGTCGACCTCGACGCTCTCGTACACGCCGACGGCGCGCGTCACGGCGTTCTTGTACTGGAGCTGATCGATCTGCTCGCGCGTGAGGCGACCGCGACGAAGGAGCTCGTTGATGAGCGAGTGATCCTCGGTGAGCTGGTGCACCGAGCCCTGGCGGTAGAGATAGATGCGCGAGTCGCCGACGTGCGCGATGAAGCCACGCGAGCCGATGAGGAGCAGGGCCACGAGCGTCGTGCCCATGCCGCGCTTGGTCTCGTCCTTCTGGCCTTCCTGGAACACGGCGGAGCAGGCCTGCTGCACGGCCGACTCCATGAGCCGCAGCACGTCGGTGCGGGCCGTGGAGCCCGTGCCCCGCTCGAAGTCGAGGAGCGCCTCGCGCTGCCCGAGCAGCACCTCGCGCACGGTGCGCGCGGCGAGGTTCGACGCGACCTCGCCCGCGGCGTGGCCGCCCATTCCGTCGCACACGACGAAGAGCTGGAGCTTCTTGTCGACGAGGAAGCTGTCCTCGTTGTGATCCCGGACCCGCCCCACGTCGGTGACCGGCCAGAAGCTCAGGGACTCGCTCGGGGGCGTCGTCGAGGCGGAGGTCATCGGTGCGTGAGGTCGTACTCGATGCCGCGAGGACGGGTCAACACTGCCCGAGCGCCTGTCGCTGGCCTCTGCGCGCGGCCGAGCTAGGTTCGCGACCTTCGGGAGGCTCTATGTCGCTCTTTCGTTCCGGAACGCTCCTCGTTCCCCTCTGCGTCGCGGCCCTGGCCGGCTGCGGCGAGACGCACACCGATGTCCAGGACAGCGGTCCCATCATGTTCGATCTCGACGGCGCTCGGTTCCCCGACGTGCCGCCCGAGCCCGACGCGGCGCTCGGCGTCGGCAACGTCGGCGCGGCGTGCACGACCGAGGCCGACTGCACGGGCGCGGCCACGGTGTGCCTCCCCGACCAGCCGGGCTTCCTCCCCGGCGGCTACTGCAGCGCGATGTGCGACACCGCCGATCCCTCGAGCTGCCCGATGGGCTCGACGTGCCTCGACACGGGCCGCGGGCAGATGTTCTGTTTCTTGAGCTGCGAGTCGGGCGCGAGCCCGCGCCCGTGTCGTGCAGGCTACGGCTGCGCGAGCGGCATCGGGTTCGGCAACGTGTGCGTCGCTGGCTGCACCGACGAGACCGACTGCACCGGCGGACAGATGTGCGATCCGAGCGGCGGCGATCTCGGCGCGGGCCAGTGCTACACGGCGGGCGCCACCATCGGTGGCGCGTGCGCGGCAGACGGCGAGTGCCCGATGGGCGCGGTCTGCAACAGCGAGGCTGGTGGCGGCTGGCCCGGCGGTGCGTGCATCGGCGGCGACTGCGATCCGATCGCGGGCACAGGCTGCCCCGCGGATCAGTCGTGCCTGCCCACGGCCATCGGCGGCGGTGGCGTCTGCGCCGACGGCTGCGCGACGGACGCAGACTGCCGCACCAACTTCGCGTGTCGCCCCGTGCCGGGCGCGCCCGACCGCACCTACTGCGCGCCCGCGTGCGACAGCGACACGGACTGCACGGTCGCGGGCAACGTCTGCAACGCCGCGACCGGCACGTGCGCGCCGCCCTTCGTCGACGGCCGCCTCGGCCAGACCTGCTCGGGCCGCGAGCCCTGCGTCGGCGGCACGTGTCTGCGCGAGTTCGACTCGGGCTACCCGAGCGGCTACTGCGCCTACATCGGCTGCGACGTGGGCACCTCGGGCAGCTGCCCCGACGACGGCGTCTGCGCGACGCGTGGGAGTCGCACGCTCTGCCTCGACGCGTGCACCGCGAGCACCGACTGCCGCGCGGGCTACGCGTGTCTGCCGGCCGATCCGGCCGACCCCGCGAGCGCGACGGCCTGCGTGCCGGCGTGCACCGACGACATGCAGTGCACGAGCCGCTTCGTGGACACGATCTGCAACCTGGGCACGGGCCTCTGCCTCCAGATGTTCGATCCCGCGGCGCTCGGCGACGCGTGCATGTCGAGCGCGGAGTGCGTCGGCGGCGTGTGCCTCGGCGAGGCGTCCACGGGCTGGCCGGCGGGCACGTGCGCGTTCCCTGGCTGTCGCTTGAGCGGCGAGGGCGCGAGCTCGCCCTGCCCCATGGGCTCCACCTGCGTCGACGACGGCGCGGGCGATCCTGCGATCGGCGTCTGCGTGACGAGCTGTGGCGCGGGGACGACGTGCCGCGCGGGCTACGCCTGCCTCGACGGCGCGTGCCGCCCCGCGTGCGAGGCGGCGAGCTGCTCGGGCGGTCGCACCTGCGACATGGCCACCGGCCGCTGTCTCTGAGGCCGGAGCGGAGTCGTCGACGCGCGGTGGACGCGTAACGGCGGCCCCAGCACCGACGAGCGAGGGTCGATCCGGGGACGGGGCGGCCCTCGCGCACGTCTGGCGTCGCACCGCCTTCGACGCGTGCGCGATGCCGCACGACACGGAGCACGCGCCTTGGCGATCTCTCGCCGTCGACGTCGGGCGCTCAGCGACGCTCGCGGGGCGACTCGCGCGCCTCGCGGAGCTGTCGCTCGAGCTCGTCGAACGCATGCTCGGAGGCCGCCTGACGCTGCGCGCTCGTGAACGCGAGCTGCACCGCGTACGCGACCACCAAGATCCCCGTGAAGCCCAGCGACGCGACGACGCTGCCCTGGCTCACGTGCCAGCCGAGGAGCGGCCCGGAGATCACCACCGTCATGGGCACGAAGATCTGCCGAGCGACGAGCGAGATCTCGTCTCCGCTTCGCGCGACGTCGATCCGCATGAGCCAGGTGTTGCGCCGACCGAGCTCGAAGGGCCGCCGCAGCGCGATGCCGACGCGATCGCATGCGAGGACGCTATCGCCGAGATCGACGCGTGAGGTCAGCTCGGGCAGTGGCGGCGTGGTCCGCGCCGCGCCGCGATAGTCTGCGGCGCGCTCCTCGAGCTTGGGACGCACGAGGCGCACGCGTCGCTCGGCCACGCGCCACAGCGGGAGGAACACGAGCCAGGTCGGCCGCGTGAAGAGGATCAGCACCTCGAGCAAGATCGGCGAGAGCGATCCGAGCACCCAGAGCAGCTCGTCGGCATCATGCATGGCGCGCGCTCACGAGTCGTCCTCGGGGAGGAACACGTACATCTGCTCCTGGTGCACGCAGATGCGGTCGCGGCCCTCTTCCTTGGCGCGGTAGAGAGCGGCGTCCGCGGCGCGCAGGAGCTGGTCCTTGGAGCTCACGCCGCGGCTCGGATAGAGCGCCACGCCGATGGACGTCGTCACGTCGAGCCGCGCGCGGGCCGTCTCCACGCGGCGCGAGCCGATCGCCTTGCGGATACGCTCGGCCACCACGAGCGCCGCGGCGAGCTGCGTGCTCGGCAGGAGCACGACGAATTCCTCGCCGCCGTAGCGGGCGACCACGTCGGTGTCGCGGACCGAGCCCTTGAGCCGCGTGCTCACCTCGCGGAGCACGGCGTCTCCCACGTCGTGACCGTGCTGGTCGTTCACGAGCTTGAAGTGGTCCACGTCGAGCATCGCGATGGCGAGCGGCTCGCGGTGCCGCTCCGCGCGCTTCCACTCCTCGGCGAAGCGCTGCTGGAGATAGCGGACGTTGTAGAGCCCGGTGAGATCGTCGAGCACGGCCAGCTCGGCCATGCGGTTTCGCGAGGCAGCGAGCTGATCGAACGCGCGCTTGATGCGGAGCATGGAGGAGACGCGCGCGAGCAACTCCTCTTCCTCGAAGGGCTTGCAGACGTAGTCGTCGGCGCCGATGCGGAGGCCCTCGACGCGCGCGTCGGGGTCGGCACGCGAGGTGACGAGCACGACGGGCACGAAGCCCTCCTCGCGGGCCTTCAGGATCCGGCAGGCCTCGACGCCGCTCATGCCCTCCATGACCACGTCGAGGAGCACGAGGTCGAAGGCGGCCTGCTTGTAGGCCTCGAGCAGCCGCGTGGCCGACTCGAACGCGGTCACCTGATGTCCGCGGGCACGGAGCAAGCTGACGACGCGGTCGCGGGCGAGGCGGTCGTCGTCGACCACGGCGACGCGGGCGAGCGCCGGAGGGTTGCTGGGTGCCCGGGGAGGCGGAGGACGCGACGACGCGACGGACAAGGTGTTCGCAGTATAGAGCCCCGACGCGTCGCCGTTCAGCGTAGCGTCCCTCTTCGTGGACACTCCGCCCTGCAGCATGCGTTGCTCTGAGCACGCGTTGCTCTGAGCACGCCTTGCTCTGAGCAGCCGTTGCTCTGGAGAGCACCCGTTGCTCTGAGCACGCCCTTGCTCTGAGCAGCCGTTGCTCTGGAGAGCACCCGTTGCTCTGAGCACGCCCTTGCTCTGAGCAGCCGTTGCTCTGGAGAGCACCCGTTGCTCTGAGCACTCGTTGCTCTGAGCGCCCCTTGCTCTGAGCGCCCCTTGCTCTGAGCGCCCCTTGCTCTGAGCACCCCTTGCTCTGAGCACCCCCCCGACCCGTTGCGCTGAGCAGGAGGGCCTCAGGGGGTGCAGACCCCCACCCCGTCTGGCCCCGGCACGCATCGGAGGCCGAAGTCGCACTCGTAGCTCTGGCCCAGGTGCTCGCCGCAGCGCTGCCCCTCAGGCCCCCGAACGGGCGTGCAGCGCATGGGCGTGTAGAAGGGGTTGCAGCGCCCGTCGCAGCTCGCGCCATCACAGCCGCGCACCTCCTGCTCGACGACGACCGCGCCGGCCTGCGAGACGATGACGCAGGCCCCGCAGCCGAGGAGGCCCGCCGTCTCGGCCTGATCGCGGCTGCACGCGACCATCGCGAGGATCACCGCCACCGCCGCGAGGCGCCCCTGCCACCTTCCGCGGGCCGCGACGAGCTCTCTGCGACTCAAGCCCTCCCTCTCACGCACTGGCAGACGCGTCGCTCGAGGCGCTGTCCTTGGCCGCCTTCTTGTCCGCGCCCTCCGGAGCCACCTGCCCCGCCTTCTCCAGCGTCTGGAAGAACGCCCGCTCGAGCGTCTTCACCAGCGGGCAGAGGTGGCGGATCTGGTGCTTGCCCTCCATCGCCGCCCGCAAGATGAAGTCCGCCCCCTTGCCCTTGGGCACGCGCACCTCGAGCGTGGAGCCGTCGCGCGTCACCACGCAGCCGTTCTCCTCGAGCGACTTCTGGAGCCCCGCCGGATCCCCCTTGCCGCGCACCTCGAAGACCCCCGCCTCGCCCGCGATCATCGGGGCGAGCTCGCCCGCGTAGAGCACCTCGCCACCCGCCACGACCACCACCTGATCGCACGTCTTCTCGACGTCGGGGAGGATGTGCGTCGAGAGGATCACGCTCGCGCCGGTGCGCGCCGGGATGTCGAGGATCAGCGCGAGCATCTCGTCGCGACCGCGCGGATCGAGGCCGCTCGTGGGCTCGTCGAGGAGGAGCAGCTTGGGGTCGCCCACCAGCGCCTGCGCGAGACGCGCGCGCTGGCGCATGCCCGTCGAGAACGAGCCGAGGCGTCGATAGCGAGCCTCGCCGAGCCCCACGTAGTGAAGCACCTGGTGAGCGCGCGCGATCGCCTCGCTGCGCGGCAGGCCGCAGAGCTCGCCGGCGAGCGTCGTGAACTGCAGCGCCGTCAGCTCGGGCAGCACCGCGTCGCCCTCGGGCATGTAGCCGATGCGCGAGCGCACCTCGAAGGGCTGTCGCGCCACGTCGAAGTCGAAGACCTTGGCCGTGCCGTACGTCGGCTCGATGAGGCCGAGGATGCACTTGAGGAGCGTGGACTTGCCCGCCCCGTTGGGGCCGAGGAGACCGATGCGCCCCGGCTCCAGCTTGAGCGTCACGCCCCGCAGGGCACGCAGCTCCCCATAGCGCTTCTCCACACCTTCGAGCTCGATGAGCGGCATGCCGCTCGGACGCTACACGGCACGCCCGAGCCGAGCAACGCGGCTCTCGGTTTCTTCGCGCCTTCGGCGCGGTCGGGGGGAGTCGGCAACTCCCCCCCATTCCCCCCTGCTCGACGCTCCCCAAGCCTCGCTTTCTCGCGCGCTCCTGGGGTTGCTGCGCAACCCCAGGTGATCGGACACCGCGCACAGGCACGGAGTGCCGAGCACGGGGAGAACCCGGCGTGGCGTCCACGACGGCGTTTCTTTCTCGATCTCCCAGCACGGGCGAAGCCCGCAGCCCAAACTTCCGAGTCTTCGCGCCGCGCGAAGATTCTCGGAAGTCGTAGATCAGCTCGAGGCACGTTCGTTCCCGTGGGCCAAGAGGCGCGGCCGGGGTCGCAGCGTCCGAGGCACGCCTGAGCTTCAGCGCCCCGTGGAGCCCGACGCCGACGCCACGGCCTCTTGCACGGCCGCGATCATCTCGGTCAGCACCGCCTCGCCATGCTCGGCGCGCACGGCGTCCTGCAGCTGCCCGGCGAGAAACTGCGCATGGCTGCACGCCCCCGCGAAGTCGGTGTGGCCCGACGCGCCGTGGCTGCCGACGATCACCTCGCGGAGGCTCACCTCCGCGTAGTAGACGCGAACGCCCTCTACCCTCTCCCACCGCGCCATGCGCTCAGCGACAGCTCGACGGCACGGGCGACACGACCGCATCACACGGATGCCACAGCCGCCCGAGCTGGTGAGGAAGTAGGCGCGTCAGCGGATCGGCGGACGCCGTGGTCCAGGTTCCGCACACATCGCGCGCGTCATATCCAGTGGACCGACACACCACCATCGACTCACCTTGGTAGGGCGAGATCAGATCGAAGGTGGTTCCGGCGTAGAGCGTAGAGAAGCTGCCACTTGCGATACGAAGCCGAGATGTTCCGCCACCAGTGTTCTCGAACCAGCCACCGGGCGACGTCGGAAGCATGACGAGGGTCGAAACGCGGAGACCGAAGAGTCCTGGGTCGTCGACCCCCGGCGATCCGCATCCGCTTGGGTTCGTGGGCTCTCGCATGGCGACGTAGACGCCGCGCGGAGGGATGACGTCGGCCGCACCGAAGTTCATGTAGCGTGCGGAGCCCGGGGTGCAGTCAAAGTTGCAATACGAGAAGTGCGCTCCGTTCAGCGTCACGGGACAGTGCGACAGGTTGGTGACTTCGAACGCTTCGCCAACTTGTGGAGTCCCCCCTGTGCCAGCGACCAGGTATTCGCTGATGAGAATGTTGGTCTCATTGGCGGCGATCGGCGTCGTGCACTCCTCGACCATGCTCACCGACAGCGTGCCCGGCGCGTAGGCGCAGCAGGTCGGATCGCTCGTGCGACACGCGCGCACCGAGATCGAGTGGCTCGTCCCCGGCGGCGGGCCACCGGCTGCGATGGGCGCGGCAGGACGGAAGTAGTTCTGTCCGACCATCGTCACCGTGCCGTACGGGCTTGGGGCGCCATCGAGGAAGAGCTCGTACTGCACGCCCGCCGGCAGCGGCGCGAACTCCACGATCGGGCGCCGATCCCAGCTCGTCCCACATGCGGTCACCAGCGCCGGCGCCGTGGGAGGCGTGCACGGGCTGACCGCCGTGATGCTCGAGGTGCAGCAGGCGCTCTGCGCCTCGTCGTCGGTCGCGCACATCAGCAGCGTGAAGCTGCCCGCCGCGTCGGGCGTGAAGCTCGTCGACATCGCGGTCGGCGGCGACGGATTGGCCGACGACCCGGCGGGCCGCGACGACACGCTCCACGCGACGCTCACCGAGCCACCGTCCGGATCGAACGCGACCGCGTCGAGCGAGAGCGGGCTCCCCACGGTGGCCGACAGCGGCCCCGGGCACATCACCGCGGGCGGCACGCGCGGGCAGACGTCGCCCTCGTCCGTGAAGCCATCGCAGTTGTCGTCGCGACCGTTGCAGATCTCGGTGCTCGGCCCCGTCGAGCCGGTGCACACCCCCCAGTGTCCGAGCACGTCGCACGTCTCGCGTCCGGCCACGCACTCACCCACGTCCGTGCCGCACGGACGCGTCGTGCCCGTCACACAGTCGCAGCCTTCGTCCGTCAGGCCATCGCAGTCGTCGTCGGTGCCGTCGCACGTCTCGCTGCGCGGATCGATCGACCCTGCGCACATGCCCCAGTTGCCCGTGCCGTCGCAGGTCTGCGTGCCAGCCACGCAGTGACCGGTGTCCGTGCCGCAGCTGCGCGTCGCGCCCGTCGTGCACGAGCATCCCTCGTCGGTCGTGCCGTTGCAGTTCTCGTCGTGCGCGCCATCGCAGATCTCGGACGCGGGCATCACCGCGCCGTCACACGCGCCGTACGCGCCACCCACGCACGTCTGGTGTCCCGCGACGCAGTCGCCCACGTCCGTCCCGCACCCGCGCACCAGGCTCTCGTCCGTCAGGCCGTCGCAGTCGTCGTCCTCGCCGTTGCAGCTCTCGGTCGTCGGCGCCGTCTCGCCCACACAGTCGCCGAACGCACCGCCGCTGCAGCTCTCCGTGCCCGCCACGCAGGCGCCCACGTCGGTGCCGCAGGCCCGCGTGAGGAGCTCGTCGGTCATGCCGTCGCAGTCGTCGTCGAGGCCGTTGCACACCTCGGTCACCGGGAGCACGGCTCCCGCGCAGTCGCCCCAGCTGCCGACCGCACAGGTCTCGGCGCCCGCGATGCAGATGCCGCGATCGAAGCCGCAGCGACGGGTGAGTCCCTCGTCGACGCTCCCGTCGCAGTCCTCGTCGAGGCCGTCGCAGGTCTCGGCCACCGGGCCCGTCGCGCCCTCGCACTCCGTGCGCATGCCGCTCACGCAGCGCTGCACGCCCGCGACGCACTCACCCTCGTCGGTGCCGCACGGCAGCACGCTGTCGCCCGAGCACTCGCAGCCCTCGTTCGAGACGCCGTCGCAGTCCTCGTCGAGGCCCGCCTCGTCGCAGATCTCTGCGCTCTCGAGCACGTCGCCGCTGCAGCTCGTCCAGCGTCCGAACTCCGTGCCCTCGCACGCCATGGTGCCATCGGCGCAGACGCCGAGGCCTCGATGCGTGGGATCGCCCCGGAAACAGGGCGAGGTCGTGCCGGCCTCGCACGCGCAGCCGTCGTCCACCTCGCCGGTGCAGTCGTCGTCGACGCCGTTGCCGCAGACCTCCTCGGCCATGCACTCGCGGCTCGACATCCCCGCGTCGGGGCGGCTCGGCGAGAAGGCGTCGATCGTGGGGTCGACGAAGGCGTCGATGTCCGCGTCCACGCGCGCGCCGGTGTCGATGCCGCTGTCGGCCCACGGGGCGTACACGTCCGGCTGGGCGGGAGGGCCCATGCGCTCCGAGCAGCCAGCGCTCGCGCAAGCGAGCCCCACCCACGTTGCCAGACTCACCCAAGCGAAGTGACGCGCCATGGAGGATCACCATGTCACGCCTGCGGCCGCGGCGGCAGGGGGGAGCTCGCAACGGGCAACGTGCCGCCTACGAGCAGCGCCCCGAGGTGCACCGCCCCGAGATGCAGTCGCCGTCCTCGTAGCAGTTCTCACCCACCATCAGCTTGGTGGTGCAGGCCATGACCTCCCCAGTGAGACCTGGGACGGCCAGGCAACGCCCGTCGCCCGCGCACCGCCCGGCGCCGTCGCAGCGAGGCACACAGACCGCGGGGCACGTGGCGCTGCTGCAAGGGAACTGGGCGCAGGCCCCGGAGGCTCCGCAGTCGGCGTCCGAGGAGCAGGCATCGCCGCAGTACCCCCACGTGTAGCAAGACGCCCCGCACACGGTCCTGCCGACGCAGCTCCCCGTGGCGCAGTCACCTCCCTCGTCGCGCCACGAGTCGCACGGGGCGAGCGGCGCATGTCGGGCCTCCTCACGCCCGCAGTCGGACGCGGGGCATGCGCAGTAGCTCGACCGGCCGTCGCTGGTCGTACGACAGTCGCAGGAGCGACCATCACAGTCGGGATAGCAACGACGGAACGGGATGTCCCCGTACGCGCCCGAGCACCAGCCGTTGCCGCAGTCGGTCAGGGCATCGCACCTGCCGGTGCAGTACGAGGTCCCGTCGCTCCATGCGAGGCACTCGTCGCAGTCGTCGACGGTGCACGGTGCGCCGTGGGGGACGCGGCACACGCCCGCGAACTGGGAGCAGTTGCGCGACTCGCAGTCGTAGTCGCTCGTACAGCTCCCTCCCACGGGCTCGAGCGGCACGCACGAACAGTCCCCCGCCGAACAGTCGAAGCCGCTGCATCGCATGCCCACCCCGCACGAGCACACGGAGCAGAACCTCGATGGATCCGCGAGCGTTGTGCACGACGCGACGCGACCCCCGTCGCAGACACGATTGGCGCCCACGTAGTCCGTCGAGATGCACGTCGGCGTGCAGGCTTGGCCGATGCATGCCTCGTCCGCGGGACACTCGTCCGAGCTGAAGCACGAGGCGCAGAGGTTCGCCGCCGAGCACACCCCCGACAGACAGTCGTCATTGGTTCGGCACTGCTCGGCGACGGCGCACTGCCCAGGCGTCCGTGACCAACACGGGTCCGAGCCACAAGCCGTCAGCCACACCCCACAGATCGCGATCGCCCCCACCACCCGACGCGTGTCCCACATCGGGCGAGCCTACTCCGCCCAGCATGGGGACCGTGTGCTGCAACGCACTCCTCACCGCACCTCCTCAGCGCACGGCCTGGAGCATGGACACGACGGCGCGTGGCTCGGTCGCGTCGTCCACCGTGCCCAGGCCCAGCTGTCCCGCCGCTCCATCGCCCCAGCACACGCTCTGTCCGCTCCGCCGCGTCGCACAGCAGTGCCGATCGCCGCACCCGATCGCGATGGCATCCGTCAGCCCGCGCACCGTCCCGAGCACGCCTCGCGCGACGGTCGACCCGTCCCCGAGCTGCCCGTCCCCGTTCGCCCCCACGCACCGCACGATGCCCGAGCGCTGCCGCACGCAGAGGCTCCCGCGCGTGGCCGCGATCTGCACGACGTTCGCCGCCCCGGGCAGGGGCAGCGGATCCACCGAGAAGCTCGGCGAGGTGGTCTCGAAGCCCTGCCCCCAGCACCACACCGACCCGCTCGCCACGAGCGCGCAGCTGAACGACTCGCCCAGCGCCAGCCCCACCACCGCATCGCCCGCGGGCAGGCCCTCCACGTCGGCCGCGATCCGGGTGATGCCGAGCGGCAGGTTGCCGGTCTGTCCCCGGTCGTTGTTGCCCCAGCACGCGACGGGCGTGGCCGCGCCCTCCGCGCGAATCGCGCACGTGTGCGCCTGCCCTGCCTCGATCGCCACCGCGTGCTCGAGGCCCACCACGGGCACCGGCGTACGACTGCACGTGAGCCCGATCCGGCAGGCATCCGTCGCGGCACCTCCATCGCCGAGCTGACCGCGCATCGCGATGCCGAAGCACCGCACGGTGCCATCGCGCAGCACGACGCACGTGTGATCGTTGCCGCACGTCGCGTCGATCCCGCCCGCGAGACCAGCCACGTAGCCCTCCGCGTCGGTCGGAGGCGAGGCCGCGTTCGGAGACGTCCCGAACGCCGAGACCCTGCCGTCGGCCGACACGGCCACCGAGCGGAACTGGCCGAGCGAGACGTCCACGACGTCGGGGCCGAACGCAGGCCGCGGCTCGAGACGTCCTCCGTCGATCGACGGAATCTCGGAGAAGTCCGAGCGCCCCACGCAGCGCACGGTCCGATCGGGCAAGCGGAAGCAGCTCGCCAGGTCGCTCGCGTCCATCGCGAGGGCATGCGCGAGCACCGACACACGCTGCCCGTGGCGCCCGTCGAACTCACCCACCTCGCGCGTGAACCTCCCGTCGCCCAGCTCGAAGCGGGTCTGATCACCGAAGCAGGTGACCCCCTCGTCCCGCAGCACGCACGTGTGCCCCGAGCCCACCGCGATCGATCGCACGCCGGTGACTGGGCTCGTGAGCGCCGTGGTCGGCGACTGCACGATCGCGTCGTCGAGGATCGCGAGCTGTCCGCTGCGGTTGTCGCCCCAGCACGCGAAGCGTCCGTCGTCGTAGCGCACGCAGCCGTGCGCGTTGCCGAGCGCGATCTCGACGATCGTGCCGTCGGTCGGCACGTGCACGGGCCTCGTGCTCACGCATCCCGGGTCGGCACAGCCGGCCTGGCTGCCCCAGCACCAGAGCTCACCGCTCGAGCGCACCGCGCACGCGAAGCTCGCGCCCACCGCGAGGGCGCGCGCGTCGTCGAGATCGAGCACCGGGCGAGCACGCTCGACACCGTCGTCGCCCGTGCCGAGCACGCCTATGAAATTGAAGCCCCAGCACCACACATCGCCGCCCGAACGCCGCGCGCAGCTCATCATCGAGCCCACGTCCACCTCGACTGCGTCCGTCAGGCCCACGACGGTGGTCGGCGGCAGCGTGAAGGCCCCATCCACGGTCACGCCATCGACGTTCGGCGAGGGGAGAGACTCGCCCCAGCAGCGCACGGTGCGATCCTCGAGGAGCGCACACACGTGTCGATCGCCGACCGACACCTGCGTCGCCGCGCCCACTCCGTCCACGTCGCTCGGCCCGCGCGGTGGCTGACTGCCCAGGAACGAGCGCCCGAAGAGATCGCCGTTGCCCCAGCACACCACCCGCGAGCCGCGCAGGCCGCAGCCCCCTGCCTCACCGAACGCGAGCCCGGTGAGATCGAACGCGGCGTCGTTCACGATCGTGGCGTCGGCCGACGCCGCGGGATCGCCGAGATAGCCGCGTCGGTTGTCGCCCCAGCACGCGAGCTCACCCTCGCGCGTCCGAACGCACATCGCGCCGCCGCCACCCACGAGCGAGACAGGCAAGCAGGCCGTGCCCGCCGCGCTCGCGTCGTCGCGCTCGTCGGGCACGCCGTCGCAGTCGTTGTCGAGGCCGTCGCAGTGCTCGAAGGCACCGGGATAGACCTCGGCGCGGGCATCGTCGCAGTCGTCGCGTGGAAAGAACCGCGGCTCGCCCACCGGCCCCGCGCTGCACGTCGCGCCCGTGGCCGAGTGGCCATCGCCATCGCGATCCTCGCTCGGATCGAGGCGTCGGCCGCCGCCCTGTCGGATCACGCCCACGTCGTCGGCGCAGTCGTCGTCGATGCCGTCGCAGAGCTCGGGTGCGCCCACGTACGTGAACGCATCGGTGTCGTCGCAGTCGTCGGCCACGGCGGGTCCCGCGCAGAGATCCACGTGACCGTCGCCGTCGTCGTCCTCGTCGGGCCCATCGAGCGCCCCGTCCGCGTCACAGTCGTCGTCGAGGCCGTTGCAGATCTCGGTCGCGCGCACGCCGCGCGTCGCGCTCTGATCGTCGCAGTCGGTGCCGCCACAGCGCGTGGGCGTCTCGCCGTCGCCATCGGCGTCGATGGCCGCGCTCTCGCACTGCCCGCTCAGCGGATTGCAGACGTGATGCTCACACGGCGGCTCGGGCAGCATGCCGTCGAGCAGCGCGCAGCCCTCACTCGTGCAGCGCGGCACGGGCACGCGATCGAGGCCCTCGAGGCTGCAGGCGCTCGTCAGCACCACGAAGATCGCGAGCACCACGCGCACGCATCGCCCCATCAGAACCTCACTCGCTTGAGAGCCTGCGGCGGAGGACGCTCGTCGGTCTCGGTCGCCGGGCTCTCGGGGCCCTGGCTCTCGAGGCTCTGGGTCTCGGCGCTCGCACCCGTCGAGCCTGCGCTCGTACGCGCGGGCGCGGGGGCGATGGTGGGGCTCGCCGCCACCGCGATCGGCGCGGGGTCCACGCGTCCGCTCGGCGCGGGCCCGCCCCCGGCGTGATCGCGCGTCGCAGGCTCGCGCAGGCCGCGTTCGGCATGTGCGCGTGCGCCCTCGTCGGAGGTGCCCGTCGGCGCAGAGGCGGCGATCTCGGCAGTCGCCGTCTCGCCACCCAGCAGCGGTGCGAGCGCGAGCGTCATGTCGAGGCTCCGGGCCTCCGTGAACGCGCGGTGCGCGGGCGCGTGCCCTGCGAGACGCGCCTCGACGACGTGCGCCTCGCTCGAAGGAGCGACGTCGACGACGTACGGGTTGGAGACCGCGACGTCGTCGACGAAGAGCGTCGCGCTCGCGGGATCGGTGCGGATCGCGAGGTGCACGAGCGCCGTCTCCGAGCCCTCGGGCGGGGGAGCAGGCAGCGCGACGCGTCCCTCACGAGCGCTCTCGGCCGACGACACGTCGCGCGTGGTGCTGAAGGCCCAGCCCACGAGCGCGAGCCCCATCACGCCCACGAGCGAGCCGAGCAGCACGATCGGTCGCCACGAACGGCGCATGCCGGGGATCGCATCGACGCCGACCACCTCGGAGCTCGGTCGCGGTGCGGCCGACGCGCGGAGCGGCCCAGTACCGAGCGGCCCCGTACCGAGCGGCCCCGTACCGAGCGGCCCCGTACCGAGCGCATCGTTCGACGACGTCGTCGCACGCCCGCGCTCGGGCGCTCTGCCCGTCCGCGGGTCGAGGATCGCGTCGGTCTCGACGCTGGGCAGCGTCGAGAGGCGAGCCATCGGCACGTCCACGGACACCGAGACCGGCGTCGCAGCGTGAGTCGCGAAGGGCGCGAGCGCGCGCTTCACCTCGCGACAGTCCGCGAACCGATCGTCGCGGTGCTTCGCGAGCATGCGTGCGATCACGGCATCGAGGCCGGGCGGCACGTCGCGGCGTCGGCTCGAGAGCGGAGGCGGCTCCGCCGAGCAGATCTGGAAGATGATCCCCGCGTACGAGTCGGAGTGGAAAGGCCGCGTGCCCGTGAGCAGCTCGTACGTCATCACGCCGAGGGCGAAGATGTCCGTGCGGTGATCCGTGTCGCTCGCGCCGCGCGCCTGCTCGGGCGACATGTACGCGGCGGTCCCTAGCGTGAGGCCCGTGCGTGTCTTGGAGCCTCCCGCCGCGTCCGCGACCTTCGCGATGCCGAAGTCGAGCAGCTTCACGAAGTCGGGGTCCTCGGGACGCGTCACGAGGAAGACGTTGTCGGGCTTGAGATCGCGGTGGACGATCCCTTTGTCGTGCGTGGCCGCGAGCGCGTCGGTGACCTGCGAGAGGATCTTCACCGCGCGCACGTAGGACATGGGCCCGTGCGCCTCGAGCTCGTCGGCGAGGCTCCGGCCCTCGAGCAACTCGAGCACTTGGAAGAAGCCACCGCCCTCCACCGTCCCCATGTCGAGCACCTCGACGATGTGAGGGTGCCCGATCGACGTCGCGGCGCGCGCCTCTCGCACGAAGCGCTGCACGATGTCGGCATTCGAGCAGAGCTCGCGGTGGAGCACCTTGATCGCCACGCGCCTTCCGATGCGGCGGTTCTGCCCCTCGTACACGGAGCCCATGCCCCCGCTGCCGATCAAGCGCAGGACCTCGTACTTGCCCTCGAGGAGACGCCCGATCATCGGATCGGGCGGCACCGGATCGGGCACGAGGCCGAAGCGCGGATCGAGCTCGTCCCCCGCCATCAGAAGCTCCCGCCGATCGCGAGCGCGCCGGGGCCGAGCCGGAGCGAGACGCTCACGCCGTGCGCGCTGCGCTGGCGCGCCTCGTCGGCGGCTCTCGCGCCGAAGCTCCAGTCGCCGAGCACGCCGAGCACGATCGCGGTGAGGCCGAGCACGCCCGCCGTGCCGTAGAGAACGTCGGCG
>JAIBCE010000157.1 GCA_019694315.1 Sandaracinaceae bacterium | reverse complement strand
ACGAGCGCGCCGCGCAGTCGTCGCGCGAGGCGCTGGTGCCCGTCGGCGTCGAGGGCGCCATCCACCCACGAGCCCATGCGCGAGGCGAGGACCTCGGGCGCGACCAGACCCAGATCGGCCAGCACGAGCGCCGCGGCGCCCTCGATCATCGGCGCGCCTCGCTGCGCGAGCTGACTCACCGCCGTGCACGCGAGCGGCAAGAGCTCCGGCGCGTCCTTCGCGAGCGCCACGGCCTCGACGAGCGCGCGTGCGTCCTCGTCGCGATCGGAGCCCACGAGCCCCTCGATGGCGCGGACCACCGCGCGCGCGATCGCGTCCGTCTCGAGGTCGGTGGGCCAGACGAAGCGCGGCACGTCGGGACCGAGCGGGCCCTCGCTCGGGAGACCTGCCACGTGCCCCGAGCGCGCCCGCGCGGTCCACGCGGCGGCCTCGACGAGATCGCGCAGCGTGCCCTCCTCCACGAGCGCGGGGACCAGCGTGGACAAGGTGCGCGTGACGCGCGCGACGAGCCCGGCCTCCGCCGCGCGCACCACGAGGCCGAGGCGCGCGCCTGCGCTGAGGCGCTCTTCGCGCTCGAGCCGCGCCTCCTCGAGGCGGATCGAGCCCTCGGCGGCCTGCGCGAGCGTGACGCCCCGCGTGGCGGCGAGCTCGAGCATGGCCTCGGTCGCCGCGGTGGGAGCGATCTCCCAGACCTCGGTGAGCGTCTCGAGCGGGCCCTCGCTCGGGCGGCGCTCGGCGTAGGGGACCCCGACGAGGGCGAGGCGCTCGAGCGTGATCTTGCGACGCCGATCGAGCGTGGAGCCGAGCACGTCGAGGCGCATGCGAGGCGGCCGCTCGGTGCGAGCGACGCGCGCGTCGAGGGCTGGCAGGCCGAGCTCTCCGAGGAGCGCCGCGACGTGCGGCGCGAGCCCCGATCGCGGCGTGCTCGGCGCGAGGCGGCCGCGTCCGTGGCCGACGAGGACGCGATCGAGCGCGGCAGCGAGCGCGCGGCCTCGACCGAGCGGCTCTCCGCGACCGAGCGCGCTCGTGAGCCCCTCGAGCAGCTCGCGACGTGACGGTGCGCCGAGCCCGCGGAGGCGCGCCAGATCGAGCGCCACGCGGCTCGCCTCGCTCGCGTCGGGCGCGCCTGCCGCGTGACCGCTCGCGCGAAGACATCGACAGATCTCGACCACCGCCAGCCGCACGGCGTCCTTCACGCGCTCGGGGTCCGAGCCGCACGCGTGCACGCGCTCGTGCCACGCCGGATCGAGCACGCCCGCCGGATAGCCCGAGCGCGCGTCGAAGAGCTCGAAGGCGTACGGCACGAGCGAGCTCACGCGAGGCGACGCGGGCGCCACGCGGCTCGTCGTCGCCTCGTCCTCGTCGCGCTCGAGCAGCGCGGCCGCGTGGAACGAGCCCACGACCGCCGCCACGCGCGCCCCTTCGCGGCGCAGCACGGCGAGGTGGCGCCGCATGGTGCGCTCGCGCTCGAGATCGCGCGCGCCGATGCCATGGACGGCCGCGTCCTCTCGCAGCGCCCAGCCGAAGCGCAGCGCCGCGCGACGCACGGCCTCGGCGGGCGCGCCGACCGAGGGCGCCTCCACGAGGCGATCCCAGAGCGCGCCCACGTCGTGCTCCTCGAGCCGATCGGCCAGGCGGGCGACGAGCGAGCCTCGCGCGTCGTGGTCGTGGGGGCGCCTCAGCGTGCGCTCTTCGCGCGCACCGAGCGGATGATCGATGGCCACCACCTTCGCGCCGCGAGACCGCGCCCAGCGGAGCGCGGCGAGCTCCGGAGAGAACGTTGCGAACGGATAGAAGACGAGGTCGCTGCCGTCCTCGCCCACCGAGGCGAGCGCGACGGGCGGCACGAGCTCGGGGTGCGAGAGCCACGCGATCCACGGCTCGAGATCCGACGCGAGCTCGAGCGCCACGTGGGTCGGGGCGAACGCATCGAGCCACGCCTCCATCGCGAGCGCGCAGGCGGGCGAGTGGTGCCGCACCCCGACGAGGAAGGGATCGGTGGCGTCTTCGAGGCGAGCGAGCTCGGCCGCGATCGCCGGCGCGCCGTCGAGCGCCTGGGGGCCCGGCTCGTTCACGCGCTCTCTTCGAGGCGGACGCGCAGCTCGTAGAGCTGCTTCCAGAGGCGCGCGCTCTGCCCCTCGGCACGTCGCTTCACCGCGGAGTCCCAGTAGGCGAGGAGCTTGCCGCGATCGCGAGGCTCGTCCTTGAGCACCACACCGAGGAGGTGGCCGGGAAGGAGCGTGGCCGGGTCGCGATCGTGCCCGAAGTACGCGGTCGCGAGGCCGAGTGACGACGCGACACCCACGGCCTCCGCCGTGCTCATCACGGTGCTCGGCCGCTCCACCGACCAGCCCTCCACCGTGCGTCCGGTGCGGAGATCGCGAAACGCGGTGACGAGCGCCTCGAGCACCGCGTCGTCGACGCGCAGCGGCTCGCCGAGCTGCGCGAGCGAGGCCGTGGCGCGACGCTTCACCAGCGCCACCTCGTGCTCGAGGACCGCGATCGGCGGCACCTGCTCGAAGTTGAAGCGTCGCTTGAGCGCGGCGCTCATCTCCGAGACGCCTCGATCGCGGAGGTTCGCCGTCGCGATCACGTTGAAGCCTGCGCGCGCGGGCTCGAGCGCGCCGAGCTCGGGCACCGAGAGCCGACGATCCGACAGGATCGAGACGAGCGCGTCCTGCACCTCGGGCAGACAGCGCGTGACCTCCTCCACGCGCACGAGCGCGCCGCGTCGCATCGCCGCGAGCACGGGCGAGGGCACGAGCGCCTCGGGCACGGGGCCCTTCGCGAGCAAGAGCGCGTAGTTCCATCCGTAGCGAAGCTGCTCCTCGGTGGTGCCGGCGGTGCCCTGCACCACGAGGCCGCTCGTGCCCGAGATCGCCGCCGCGAGCAGCTCCGACAGCATCGACTTGGCCGTGCCCGGCTCCCCCACGAGGAGCAGGCCGCGCTCGCCCGCGAGCGTCACCACGCTGCGCTCGACGAGGCTGCGCTCGCCCACGAGCTTCTCGGAGATCACGAGCGATCGGGGCAGGGCGCCGTCGGTCGCGGCGTCGGCCGGTAGCGCGAGGGCCTCGCCGCGCGAGCCGCACACGAAGGCCACGACCGCGCGGGGCGTGAGCCGCCAGCCCGGTGGGCGCGGACCGCGATCGTGCGCGGCGAGGAACGCGAGCTCGGTCGCGTACACCGTCTCGGGGGGCGGCGCCTGGATGGGCGCGGGCTCGTGGCTCGTCGTGGTCATCGGCTCGTCTCGGGTCGGAGGCCCTTCTTGGCGGTCTCTTCGTCGCGGTCGCGGTCTTCTTCGCGGCCTTCTTCGTCGCGGTCTTGCTCCGACCCTTGCGCAGCGCGCGCTCGAGCTCGGGTCGCAGGTTCACGTCGCGCGTCGAGGGGCTCGAGCGCTCGGGTCTCTTCGCTCATCGCGCGATCTCCTCGAAGCGCGGCGGCTCCTTCTTCGCGTGCTCCCAGATCACGCGAGCGTGCTCCGCGAACGGCACGCGCGGCACCTGCACGCCGAGCGGGAAGCTCCAGCCCATCACGGCCTTGGTCGCGAAGAACGGCAGCTTGAAGGCCTCGATCGGTCGCAGCGGCGCGTGGAAGCTCTCCCACGGGCACGGAAGGAAGTGGCTGCGCCCGCTGCGCTCGCGCTTGGCGATCTCGACGAGACCCTTGCCCGCGAGCTCCTCGCGCGCCTTCTCGAGCACCTTCGCGCTCCAGCCGTTCCACGCGCGGAGCTTCGCGTCGGTGGGGCAGGCGTGTGCGAGCGTCTCTGCGTAGAGGAGCGCTGCCTCCGGCGAGAGCCCGTACGTCTTGGCGATGTCTGCCACGACGTCGGGCGCGCTCACCGCGAGGCTCGCGTCGAAGGTGCCGGGCGTCCGCGTGGGGTCGACGAGACGCGCCACCATGCGCACGCACGCCTCGCTCACGAGGAAGCGCACCGGCTCGAGCGTCGCGGCCGACGTCGCCAGCTTGTCGAGGAGCGCGGGCTCCTCGTGCACGCGCGCAGGCCGCAGCTCGAGCGAGATGCCCCACGTCCCGCGCACCGCGCCCGCCACGTACGCGCCGAGATCGCGGCCGTGCACTTGGTCACGCTCGAAGGGGGTTCCGCCGAGCCTCGTGAGCGCCGCGCTCGTGAGCTCGTCGGCGCTCTTGCCCGCCTCGTAGCCTGCGTGCTGGAAGCCGAGCGGGAGCGTGAGCTCGGGGTCGGCGAGCATGCGCTTGGCGGCCTCGAAGGCCCCCGCGAGCGCCGCGTTCATCGCGTGCCCCGCCGGCAGCTCGATCGCGAGGTACGCGAGGTAGAGCGCCAGGTGCCGGACCGTCGCCTCGTTGAACGCTTGCTCGTTCGCCCGCGTGCGTGGGTCGAGGAAGGGCCGAGGCCGCTTCGAGAGCTGCGCGCCCTGCGCGCCTTCGAGGATCCACCGCAGCGTCGCCGAGGGCGCTTGCGCGACAGCGTGACCGAGATCCTTGGTGAGCGCGCTCGCGAGCTCCTCGTCCACCGTCACCGTCGGACCGAGCTCGGCCGCGAGCAGCTCCGCGAAGCGCGCCACGACGTCGTCGACCGTCTCCGGGACCTCGGCCGCGAGCGCACCGAGCACGCGCCGCAGCGTCGGCCGCCGCGTGGCGACGAGCGTCGCCGCAGCGCGGTCCGCCTCCTTCGCCTTCACGTCGAAGCGCTCGCGCTGCTCCTTCGTGAGCACCACGGAAGAGAGCCCGAGCAGCCACGCCGCCGCCTCGGGTCGCGTCATGCCCGTGCGCTCCGCGAGCGTGCTCGCGTGCCGTGCCTCGAAGGCCCACGCCCCCTTCACGACGCGCGCCCCGACCGCGCGCACGCGCGCCTCGTCGTGGCGGGGCACGGCCGTCTCCGACTTCACCTCGAGCCACGCCGGCGCGACGAACGTGCCGCTCCTGGACACCTCGAGCACACGGCCTCCCTGCCAGTTCCTGCGCACGAGGTAGAGGCTCTGCCCGCTCGTGAACGTCGCGCACGTGAGCGCCATGGGCTTGGGCAGCTTGTCCATGACGAACGTGCCCTGGAGCAGGCGCGCGTGCGCGAGCCCGAGGAGGCCCTCGGAGGCGAGGAGCTCGACGAGGCCGCTGGCCGCGCGTCGATGCGTGTCTCCCCAGCCCGCGAGCATGCTCTGGAGCACGAACGCCTCGGGGCACGCCAGCGCGCCCTCCCACGCGACCGAGCCGCCCTTGCGCGCGCCCTCGTCCACGGCCTCCCCCGCGAGGAAGGCGCGCACGCTCTGGGCGTACGCGCGCACCTCGTCGCTGACCTTCTGGTCGCGCGGAGACTCGAACGGCTGATCGAGCATCAAGAGGAGCTGGCCGATCGGTGCCGCCTCGATCTCGGGCCCCGCCAGAGCGACGTCGGGCGCGGCCTCGTGAAGGGCCACGAGGGCCAGTCGGAGCTGGTTGGCTCGGAGCGTCACGCCCGCGATCGCCCGCAGCACCACGCGATCGCCGACCTCGGGCAGTGCGCTCGCGATCGCCTTCTCGGTCGCCTCGAGCTCCTCGATCCCCCGGCTGCGCTCGAGCAGCGTCGCGGCGCGCGCCGCATCGAACGCGCGCAAGCACGCCGAGGCGGGCTCGTCTCGCGCGCTCGTGAAGTGGAGGAAGGCGAGCGGCAGCGGCAGCTCCGTGCCACGCGTGTAGGGCCGCGCCTCGCCGGACGTGCCCAGCCGCGAGAGCTCACGAACTCCATCGTCGAGGAGGAGGAGGCTCGGATCCTGCTGGGCGTGAGTGCTGCTCCGCACGATCGTCCGTCGCGCCTCGGTCCCCGGAAGCTCGAGCATGCCCAGCGCAGGCCGCGCACCCCGCACCACGACCCCGTCGATGCGCCGCGTCTCGAACACTCCGTCGCGCGAGCGCGTGCACACGCCGACGAGCCCGTCTCGCAGCCCGAGCGGCGAGCGCGTGAGGCCCGGCGCAGGCCAGAGCGAGCTCATCGCGGCCTCGAGCCGCCCACCTCCCTCGCTGCCCTCCTCGAAGAAGCGCGGCGAGGACACGCGACCCTTCGTCTCGGTGCGGGGATCGAGCTCCACCCAATGCTGCAGGCGCGTGGTGCCTTGGCGCTCCCACTCGAGCCGCCACACCGTCACGCCGTCGCTCGCCATGAGCTGCATGTCGTGGCTGGGCAGACTGCCGGGCACGAGGAATCGCCCGCCCAGCACCGCCGTGCCCTCGAGCTCCACCACGGACTCGAGCGCCCGATGCCACCACTGCGTGTCGCGCCCGGTGCGATCGCTCGACCAGAGACACGAGCGCTTCCAGCTGTGCTTGGGGTCGTCGACGACGAACATCACCTCGCCGCGGCTGTAGAGCGCGGCCCGCGCCGCACCGGGGAGCTGGATGGCGATCTCCTTCACGCGTCCGCTCGCGCCGAGCACGATCGTGCGGCGACGACCCACGAGGATCGGATGCGGGAACGCGCCGAGGAGCAACGGCCACGTGTTTCCGTCTTCTGCGTGGAGCTCGGCCGCGGCGCGATCGAGCTCGGGCCATCCGAGCTCGTCGATCAGCCCTCCTCGCAGCGTGGCCGCGAGCAGCGTCGCGAGATCGAGCGAGCGCAGGCGCTGCCGCTCCTCGGGCAGCGTCGCGAAGGTCGCGGGTCGCGTCTTCTTCTCGAGCCAGGCGCGCGTCGTCTCGAGGCCGGGTAGACCGCCCTGCTCGAGCGAGGCGAGGCGCTTGCGCACGACCTCGTCGCGCACTGCACGGAGGGCCGCTCGCTCGTCCGTGAGCGCATCGAAGCCCACGTTGCCCATGCTCTCTTCCACGCTGGCCTCGAGCAGCGAGCGCACGCGTGGATCGGTCGCGAGCGACGCGAGCTGCCGCGGTCGCTCGGTGCTCGGCGCGGCCGACGCGCCCGGACCTCGCAGCGCGGTGCGCGGGCTGCCCCAGTTGCTCAGCGCCAAGCGCTGCGGTGGCGTCGGCACCACGATCGGCACGCCGAGCTCGAGCGCGAGGTCGAGCAGATCGGGATCGACCCAGTGCCCCTTCTTGGCGAGGCGCACGGGCACGGCGTCACGCACGAGGCGCGGCGCGAGCCGACGCACGAGCGCGAGCGCTGCATCGGGTGCCGAGACACCGCTCCAGCCCACGTTCACATGCGCCAGGAGCTTCTCCACCCACGAACCGAGCGGCGCCTCGCCGGCCTCGAGCTCGTCCACCACGCCAGCTTCGACGAGCAGCGTGACCCACCACGCGAACGCGTCGTTCTTGTGTTGCACGTTCGGCCAGGTAGCCGCGAGGCGCAGACGCACCGCCGCATCCTCTCTGCCGAGGCGCACCACGCTCGCGCGCGCGTCGTCCCAGAACGCGTGGCTCGCATGCGCGAGCGCCGGTGCGCCGATCAGCTCGCGCAGGAGACGCACCTCCTCGTGCTCGGCGTCGCGTCCCGCGCGCTTGGCCAGACGCCGGAGGTCCTTCACGAGGCTCGCCCACGGCGGCATGCCACCGCTCACTGCGCGCACCGCGAGGGCGAAGAGCTCGTCGTGCGCCGCCGCCGCGTCGCTCCCCTGCTCGAGATCCTTCGCGTAGTCCGCGAGCACGCTCGAGGTGAGCGCGCCGCTCAGCGCGAGCTCGAGGAAGGCCTCGCGCCGCGCGGCCGGATCGAGCGCGACCGCGTGCACACGCTCGGCCTCGCGCGCCTTGCCGAAGCAGGTCGCGGCCTGGCTCTGGAGGCCGAGCGCCGCGAAGCGTCGCGCCGCCTCCTCGTAGAACGAAGGCAGGAAGTGCGGCACGGTGCGCGCGAGGCGCTTGCCGATCGCGTCGATCGCATCCTTGGCATGGCCTGGCTTGGACCTCGCACGGCGCGCGGCCGCCTCGAGGTCGCGCATCACGTCGAGCGCGTGCCGAGCGTTGTCCGGATCGGCCACGATCACGGCCGCCGGAAAGCCCACCGCGCGCCGCACGCCTGCGCCCACCACGCGCGCCTCGCTCACGGGCACGCAGCCGAGCACGTTCATCGCGAGCGCCTCGGCCTCTCGCAGCGCCGCCGGCGCGAGCCTCACGATCACGCGCTCACCGAGGGCCGGGTGACGAAACCCTCGCGCCTCGATCGGCTCCTCTGCGCCCTTCCGCGGGGTCTCGAGCACCGCGCCGAGGCGCGCGAGCACGAGCGCGTCGGTCACCGCCTCAGGCATCGGCCTTCTCCTCGACCACGCGCGCCGCGAAGATCGCGCTCGCCATGCGCATCCCCTCCGAGAACGCCACGGGGCCCACCTCGCGCAGAGGAAGGGCGCGCTCTGCCTCGTCCACGAAGAGCAGATCGCCCGTGTACGCCTCGGCATCCGGTGCGTCCACGCCGAGCCAGTACCGCGCCTCCACGAGCGTGCCGTTCTCCCACACGGGGCAGGTCGCGAAGCCGCCTCGCACGCGGTAGCCGAGCGTCTTGGCCTTGCCGAGCGCGTGCTGGAGCATCGCGAATTTGCCGTTCTCGAAGTCGCGCACCTGCACCCCCTCCGGGCCGTGCTCGGCCTTCTTCACGAAGGTCTCGCGGAAGAGCTGAGAGATCCCCTGCGTGAGCGAGAGCTCGGTCGCGAGCGCGCGCAGGTCGTCGAGCTCCGAGAGCAGGATCGGGTGCGGGACCGCGAGGCTCGCGCACGAGAGCCACTCGGTCTCGCCGTCGAGCGTCACGATGCCCACGCCGCGCGCGTCCACACCTCGCAAGAAGCCGAGCGTCTCGCGCTGAGCCTCGGTGGCGCGCACCACGGCGTTCTCGAGCGGCGTCCGCCACGCGGGATCGACCCACACCGCCTCGATCACGCGGCGCGGCGCGGGCAGCGACCGGAGGAGCCACGTCTCCACCGCCTCGCGACAGCTCCGCTCGTGCGAGGCGAGGTGCTCGAGGAGCTGCTCGAGGCCCTCGTAGGCCTCGCTCTCCTTCACGGGCTTGGGCACCGAGGCGAGCGACTTCCCCGCCGCGTTGCGACACACGATCTTGCCCGCGTCGATCGACACCGCGTACCCGCCGCCCGCGTCGACCCAGTGCGCCTCTGCCGCCGCGCCCGCCACGGCCGCCGCGGCCGCGGCCTTCGCCTTCGGGGTCTTCTTCGCGCCGCCCTTCTTCGCACCGTCGTTCGCGCTCGCCTTGGCCATGAGCCCTCCCAGCGCGGGCGAGGCTACCGCAGCGCCGCTCTGCCCCGCGAGCCCGACGACGCGAGCGCGGCGATGCACGTGCAGCCCGCTGCACATCCGGGCGATCCGCTGCACGCTCACCGCCGCGATGGCCCGAGAATCAAAGGAATTCGCACGGCGCCACGGTTGCAGTGCGTCGGGGCCAGGAGGCTCTCATGACGCTCGGCACCCTCACCCCGTCCTCGACCCCCGCGCGCTCGCGCACCACGTTCGCTCGCGCGCTCGGCGGTGGCCTCGCGGCGACCTCGATGCTGCTCGTGAACCTCGGCTGCGGGTGCTGTGGCGCCGATCTGCCCGACTGGACCTGGGGCTGCCTCCTCGAGGCCGACGTGGACGGCGCCCCCGCGCAGGCCGAGGCGCAGAGCGACGCCGAGGGCACGATCGTGCGCCTCTCGCCGTCGGTACCGGGCGCGCACGCCGTGGTGGTCACGATCCCCGGCGCCTCGCTCGCGAGCCTCCCCCTGGGTGAGCAGCCCGCGCAGCGCCAGCTCGAGATCTCGGTGTGCGACGGCGACGCGTCGGGCGGATCGGTCGCCGCGTCGGGTCGTTGTGTTCCCGTGCGCGACGCGGTGATCGAGATCGTCGACCTCGACAACGGCACCGCGCGCGCGAGCTACACCGGCACGGCGATGGAGGATGGCCGCGAGATCGCGGTCGAGGGCTCCTTCGTCTACGTGCGTGGCACGGCCGAGGGCGGGATCTGATCGGCTCTCACAAGAGGCCATCGATGCGGTAGGTGACCTTCACCGTCAGCGTGCGCTCGCTCGTGAGCACGGGCTCGTACACGAGGTCCTCGCGCCACACGAGGTAGAGGTCGCTGCCGGGCGCGTAGCGCCAGCGGATGCGCAGCATGCCGATCGCGCGGCGGCTCTCCTGGTCCACGCGCGCCACGAGGTCGGCCTGGAGCGTGGTGAGCGGCGTGACGCGCACGAGCCCGTTGATCGCGTACGTGAAGAACGCGGGCTGTCCGCGCAGGGCCACGCGGTACACGTCGGCCGACGCCACGACGCGGAGCTCCGGGAGCGGGCTCCAGGCGATCTGCGCGTAGCCGTTGTGCCTCTCGCCACCGAAATAAGCGTTGCTGAGGCCATACGAAGCGTAGAGGTACGGGTTGAAGTTGTCGGGCGTCGCGAGCGACACGTACGTGGAGACGCCGCGGTACACGCCCGCCGGCACGGTCACACCGGGCACCACGTCGAAGGCGTCCTGCACCGTGTCCTCTTGATAGGCGCCGTAGAGGATCAGGTTCCAGCCCGCGTCGCTCTCCACGTCGAGCGACACCGAGCCGCTCGTCGTGAGCGCGCGATCGAAGCTCGGCGTGGTCTCGAGCACGCCGGTCGCGAGCAGCGTGATGCGCCGCAAGAAGAACCGGCTCATGCGCGCCACGAGCGGCACCTCCACGAGCGCGCGCGGCACGCCGCGCCTGCGCACGAAGCCGAGCGACGGCGCGAAGCCCTCGTCCTGGTAGAGGAAGTACGCGCGCGGCTGCGTCCAGGTGCCGAGGTAGCGGACCTGCGCGAAGCCCGCGACGCCCTCGCCGCTGCCGAGCGGCTCGTGCGTCACGGGGTGCTCGTCGGGACCGTCGCGGCTCGTGCCGAGCGCGAACGCCGACAGCTCGAGACGCTCGTCGAGCGTGCGCCAGAGCGCGTCGGCGCCCACCGTCGTCTGGTTGCCCGGCTCGCCCGGCACCACGCCGCTCTCGAGGAAGGGCTGGCGGCCCACCACGATCGCGCCCACGTACGACGCGCCCTCGTCGAGCCGCACGCGCACGCGCCCCGCGAGCGAATTCACGTCGCGCCCCTGCTCCTCGGTCACGGTGTCGAGGAGGCCGAAGCTCACGGGGCCCTCGCGCCCGTAGAGCTTCACGCCCGCGAGCACGGGGATGGGATGCGCATCGCGATCGAGGCCGATGCGCCGCGAGTAGAAGGGCTGGAGGATGCCCGAGACGCCGAAGTCGAAGACGTCGAGGCCCGTGAGGAAGAACGGTCGCCGCTCCGGATAGAAGAGCGGGAAGCGATCGAGGTTCACGAGCGCGTCGTCGAGATCCACCTGCGCGAAGTCGGTGAGCAGCGTGGTCTCGAGCCACGTGTCGTTCACGAGCCGCAGCTGCGCCTCGCCGCCCGCCGCGAGGCGCAGCGCGTCGGGCACCGTCCCATCCGAGCCCGCGCCGCGGTGCTCCACGAGCGCGTACGGCGTCACGTTGAAGGGCGCGCCGCCACCGAGGCCGGTCACGCCGCGGATCTCCCCGTAGTGAAGGGCCGACCACGGCCCGAATTCCGCGGGCATGCGGGCCCAGTCGTAGGTGGCGATGCGCGCCGCGTGATCGCGCGAGACGTTGAGGCCGATCGTGCGCTCCGCCCCCGGCGCCACGTCCGAGAGGCCCAGCGCCACCGCCGGGATGCGCACCTCTGCGATCCACCGATCGGGCAAGACCACCACGGCCGACTGCCACACCATGTCGACCTCGCGACGAAAGAGCCGTCCGTTGTCGATCGCGAGGTAGTCGAGCTGCGTGCCCGCGGGGTTGAGCGAGAAGCCGAGCGTGGTGCGGCGATCGCGGCGCGCGTCGATCTTCAGCGTGATCGCGTCGTCGGCGTAGAGGTCGGTGCCGTCGCGCGTGCGCTCGATCTGTCGCGGCGTCTGCTCCGGCGGGTGGAGCATCTCGAGGCCGAAGTAGATCGCGTCGTCGTCGAAGAGCACGCGAAAGCGCGTCTCCACGGGCGGGCGGTGATCGGGGTGCGGGATGCGCTCGCGAAAGCCGGTCGCGTACGGCGCGCGCCCCCACGCGCTCTCGTCCAGGTGACCATCGATCGTGATCGGCGTGCCCGCGCACGAGACCGCGTCGATCGAGGGCGGCACCTCGGGGATCGGCAGATGCTCGGCCTCCTGCGCACGCACGCGCGCGCTCGACGCGACGATCGCACCGAGCGCGAGCAGCGCCATCGCCACGCGCCACGCCTCTGTCCCGAGCACACGCACGGCGCGATGCTGTCACGCGCAGCGCACGATGCACTCGCGCGCACCGCGCGCTCCCCGAGGCTCTTGGACGCGATCGCTCAGCGCGAGCTCGAGCGGCAGCGCGAGGAGCTCGGCGCGCAGGCGCGGATCGTCGACGAGGTGGGTGAACCAGAAGGTTTCGATCCACACCACCCGGTCCGCCTGATCGGGACTGACCGCGGCGGTGCCCGAGATCGACTGGCCCCCGAGCGAGAAGCGCACCTTCGCGCCAGGCGCCGCCGCGCACCGCAAGAGCGTCACGCCACACTCGGCCGCGCGGGAGAGGAGCGCGGGCACGGCCGCGTGATCACCCACCGCCGCCTCGAGCGCGGCTTGCTTGCGAAGGCGCGTCCGCAGCGTGGGCACGAAGCTCGTGTCTCCGCGCACGACCCTGGCCTGCGTGTTCGTCACCCAGTCGCGCATCTCGTCCAGGTATGCGATCTGCGCAGCGTCACGTGTGTGGCTCATCGGCAGGCTCCCCCCAGCGGCTCAGCCGCGCCCGACGGACTCGAGGATCTTCCTCAGCACTGCCAGGTCCACGTCGGCGAGGCGCTTCACGTAGAGGCAGCCCTTGCCCGTGTCGTGGGGCCCGAGCTTCGCCAAGAGGGAGGCCGGCGCGCGGCCCATGCCGTAGAGCGTGAGGGCCTTCGCGCGCGGCGAGAAGCCCATCGCCATCCACGGCGCCTCGCGACCATCGGCGTAGCGGATCGTCGCGCTGCCGTAGCCGGCGATCGACGCGCCGTACATCGCGCCCGCGGCGCCGGTCACGTCGCTCATGAGGCGATCGAGCGCGACGCAGTCCTCGCGCGCGGCGCCCTCGAGCGTGGCGAGGAAGGCCGCGACCCCGCCTCCCTCGGCCTTCGCGGGGCTCGCGTTGGCCTTCGCGGAGCTCGCGTTGTTCTTCGCGGAGCTCGCGTTGGCCTTCGCAGGGCTCGTCTTGTTCTTCGCGGGGCTCGCGTTGGCCTTCGCGGAGCTCGCGTTGTCCTTCGCAGCGCGGATGACAGGCATCCGCAGAGTGTCGCACGGACGCGTCGGCGCGCTCTGGTGAGCCCGTACTACCGGACCGGGCTCGGCTCAGCCCTTGTCGCCGAGCTTTCGGCCCATGTCCTCGCCGAGCTGCTTGGCGCGCGCGGTCGCGGTCTCCACCGCGTTGATGAGCGTCGTGCGGAGGCCTCCGGCCTCGAGCGAGGAGAGGCCCGCGATCGCGGTGCCGCCAGGGCTCGTGACCATGTCCTTGAGCTTGCCGGGGTGCTCGCCGGTCTCGAGCAGGAGCTTCGCGGAGCCGAACAAGGTCTGCGCGGCCAAGAGCTGCGCCGACTCGCGGTGCAAGCCCACCTTCACGCCCGCGTCCGCCAGCGCCTCGATGATGAGGAAGATGTAGGCCGGGCCCGAGCCGGAGAGGCCCGTCACCGCATCGAGCAACGACTCGTCGAGCACCACGGTCACGCCCACGCTGTCGAAGAGCGCGCGCGCGAGGGCCACGTCGTCGTCGGTCGCATGCGTACCTGCAGCGATCGCCGTCGCGCCCGCGTCCACGATCGCCGGTGTGTTCGGCATCGTGCGGACCACGCGGGTCCGCGGCGGCAGCTGCGCCTCGATCGCCGCGATGGGGATGCCGGCCGCGATCGACACGACGACCGCATCGGCCTTCACGCCGTTGCGCACCTCGGGCAAGAGGCGATCGAAGACCTGCGGCTTGGTCGCGAGCACCACCACGTCGGCCTCGCGCGCAGCCTCCTCGTTCGACGCGGCCACGCGCACGCCGTGCTTCTGACGCAGCTCCTCGAGGCGCGCCCTGCGCACGTCGGTGCAGATCACCTGCGCGGGCGCGAGCACGCCCGCGGCGAGGAGACCCTTGATCAGCGCGCCGGCCATGTTGCCGGCGCCGAGGAACGCCACGGTCTTGTCGAGCTTGGGGGGCGGGAGCGAGGTCATGAGGCGCCAGTCTTGGCCCGCGAAGCGCCGCGGAGCCACGCCAACGCCGCCACCGCGCCCACCGCTCGCCCCGCTCCGGCGACCGCTCGCCGGGGCCACGAGGCGCGCGGGGAATGCCGCCGCGAGCCGACACGTAAGGGTGACCATGCTCCTCTCGCTCGACGATCCGGACACGCTCGAGCGCCGCACGCGACGACCGCTCCTCGTCGCCGCCGCGCTCGCGTCGGCGATCCTCGCGCCCCTCGTCGACCACATGCTGCTCGTCTCGACGCTCTACGAGGGCGCCGCGACGCTCGAGGATCTTCTCTACGGCGGGATCTGGGCGGCCACGCTGGCTGCGCCGCTCGGCGCGGCCGCTGCGCACGTCGCGCTCCGCCGCGCTCGATCACCGTGGCTCGTGCTCGCCACCGCGACGCTCGCCGGCATGCTCTACCTGCCGCTCTTGCTCTGCACGCAGCTCGTGCCCGAGCTCCTGCACGCGAGCCTCGGCGAGGCCGTACGCATGCTCGCGCTCCCGGTGCTCACGTTCGTGATCGGCTCGGTGATCAGCGGTCCGGCGGGCTTCGTGTTCGGCCTGGTCTTCGCCACGGGCCTCGTGCCTGCGCACCAGGAGCTCGCGCAGCCGAGCCACGCGAGCCCCGCCCGCAGCGCCTGGGCCGCGGCCGGTCTGCTCCTCGTCACCGCGATGCTCGCCGCCCTCCTCAGCGGCACGCTCGACGATCCGTATCGGAGCGTGCTCCATCTTCTCGGGCTCCCGATGGCGAGCTCCCTCGCCTGGACGCGGGTCCTCGTGGTGCCCGCGCCGCTCGGCGTCGCGGCCGTCGCGTTCGCGGTGCACGCCGCGTTCCTGCACCGACGCCTCGCGCTCACGCGACGCGCGCTCGTGGAGGCGAGCCACCCGCAGTGGGTCCTCGAGCAGGGCGCGCAGGGCGAGCTCGACGCGGTGCTGCCGCTCTCGGCGGGCGACGTCTCGGCGCGCAGCGTCGTGCGCCTGCGAGGCCGCGGCAACGCCTACCGCGGCGCGGGACCGGCCCTGGCCAAGCTCCTGTGAGGACGGCACGAGGGTGTTTCTCGACGCGAGGGCCGTTTTGAGCGATACGATTCGCCCATGCGTCGCTCGACCCTGGCCTTGGTTGTCTCGGTGCTCGCCCTCGGCGGCTGTTCGTTCGTCGTCGACTTCGATCGCTCGCGCGTCGGTCCCGACGCCGGCATGGACGCGGGACCGCGCGCGGATGCCGCGTCCGAGGACGACGCGGGGATGGACGGCGGGCCTCGCGAGGACGCGGGACCGACCGACGACGCCTTCGTCGAGCCCGACGCCTTCGTGGGCCCCGACGCGTTCTCGACCACCGATGCGTTCTCGACCACCGATGCGTTCTCGCCGATCGACGCGCGCTCGCCCGATGCCTTCGTGACGCCCGATGCGCACGTGGTGCCCGACGCGCACGTGGAGCCCGACGCCTCCGTCGAGCCCGATGCCTTCGTCGAGCCCGACGCCTTCGTCGAGCCCGATGCCTTCGTCGAGCCCGACGCCTTCGTCGAGCCCGACGCCTGGATGTGAGCCACTGACGACGAGGGGGACCCATGGCTTCGAGCGCGCGTGGCGCGGCGGTGTTGGTCGGGCTGATGGTGGCCGGCTGCCCAGGGCCCGAGCCCGCCGGCGACGCCGGCACGCCTCTCGATGCGCCCGGCCTCGATGCGCCCGGCCTCGATGCGCCCGGCCTCGATGCGCCCGGCCTCGATGGGAACGATCGGGGCCACGACGCGCCCGCGCCCGGGCCCGCGTGGGTCGGCGTCACGCACGGCACCGACAAGATCCGCCCAGCGAGCTCGCTCCCCGCCTCGACGATGATCTCGATCTCGGCGGCCCGAAACGAGTGGGAGCCCTTCCAGGTCGCGGTCGATGGCGGAGAGAGCGGGCGCGCCGTCGACGAGGTGATCGCGAGCGCCCTCATCGGGCCGGCCACGATCCCCGCGAGCCAGGTCTTCGTCTACGTCGAGGGCCTCGTCGATGTGCCCTCCCCTTCGAACGCAGAGGGCGCCGCGGGCCCGTGGCCCGACGCGCTCCTTCCCACCGTCGATCTGCTCTTCGATCAGCCGCGCACCGTGCTCCCGATGATGGTGCCCGCGGGCGAGCGCCGCGCGCTCTGGGTCGACGTGCTCGTCCCCGACGACGCGCCGCCGGGCGACTACGTGGGCACGGTGAGCCTCCGCGCCGGCAGCGAGCGCGCGAACGTCATCGTGATGCTGCACGTGTTCGACTTCGCGCTGCCCTCCACGCCCACGCTGCGCACCATGTTCGGCGGCCCCGACGACGTGCCCTGTGTGGCGCACCACGACGGCCCCACGAGCGGCAGCGACTGGGACGCATGCGCCGACACCGACCCCGACGGCGACGGCGACCGGCTCACCGAGCACTACCGCTCCATGTACATGCAGCTCGCGCTCGAGTACCGCATGAGCCTCGGCGGCGGCGTGTACGTGGGCCCGCGCGACGCGAGCGCGCTCGCGCACTTCGACGAGGTCTACGGAGGTCTCCTCGACGGCACCGCGACGCGACACCTGCGCGGCTCGGCCCTCACCACCCTCGAGGCCGTCTTCAACGGGCCGCCCGACACGACGCGCGCACAGGTGCTCGTCGATCACGCGCGCGATCGGGGCTGGGGCGCGATGGTCTTCGACTACACGACGGACGAGCCCGAGTCGCAGGGCACGTGCCCCGACCTGGGCAGCTGTCCCGCCATCGAGGATCGCGCCGCGATCGTGCGCCCCGCGGGGGTGCGGCCGCTCGTGACCGCGCAGCTCCGCTATGCGAGCGCGCATGGCTTCGAGGACGTCGTCGACGTGCTCGTGCCGATCCTCAACTACACGCGGGATCCGTCGCCCGACTATCCGTCGTACGAGCCGCGCAGCGCCTACGACGCCTGGCTCGACAGCGACCCGGCCCACACGCTGTTCTGGTACCAGTCCTGTATGTCGCACGGCTGCGGCGGCGAGCGCGGCGTCTGCGGCAGCGCGAGCGAGGACGTGGTCGGCTATCCGTCGTACGTGATCGACACGAGCGCCGTACAGAACCGCGCGATGGAGTGGCTGAGCTTCACGCACGACATGTCCGGCGAGCTCTACTTCGCCACCACGTACGCGCTCGATGACGCCTGGAACGGCGCCTGCGCGTTCTCCGGCGCCGGTGACGGAACGCTCTTCTACGCCGGCACCACCGAGCGCCTCGGCGGCACCGAGGACGTGCCCGTCGCCTCGATCCGCATGGCCCTCATCCGCGAGGGTCTCGAGGACTACGAGTACCTCCACCTGCTCGCCGCGATGGGCGGCGAGGCCGACGCGCGCCGCATCGCGAGCGAGCTCTTCCCCGAGGTCGATCGCGTGACGGAGCGCTCCGGAGACGAGCTCATGGCCGCCCGCCGCGCGGTCGCAGACGCGATCGAGGCGCGCTGACGGAGCGGCGCCGCAGGCTCCCACGGTCGCGCCGACGAAGACACGGAGACCCGTGTTTCGTGGGCGATTCGTGCGACGGCTCGCCTCTCGGTCTTCCGAGCAGAGCGCGAGCACGCGGTGCTCACGATGCAGCGCGGCGACGCGAGCCACTCGGTCTTCCGAGCAGAGCGCGAGCACGCCGTGCTCGCGATGCAGCGCGGCGACGCGAGCCACTCGGTCGTCGTGCTCGGCGAGCCTGACGAGAGGCGTCGTCACGCGTCGCGTGCTCGCGTGCATCCTCACAACGAACCCCAGCGTCCCCGGCAAGATCGAGCAGGGCGTGGCG
>JAIBCE010000156.1 GCA_019694315.1 Sandaracinaceae bacterium | reverse complement strand
CCCCCGCGTCGGCGAAGCGAGCGCTCGGAGCGCGCGCCATCGCACGCTCGATCACGGCGAGCAGGCGCGGCTCGAGGCCGGGCACGCGCAGCGCGAGCGGAGGGGGCGGACCACCGAGGATCGCGCCGACGATGAGCTGCGGCGTGGCGCCGTCGTACGGCAGCGTGCCCGAGAGCATCTGGTACATCGTCGCGCCCATCGCCCACACGTCGGTGCGCGCGTCGACCTCGTGCAGCTCCACCTGCTCGGGCGCCATGTACGCAGGGGTGCCGATGATCATCCCGCGCTCGGTGAGCCGCTTGGCGCTCGGGCTCTCGCGCAGCTTCACGATGCCGAAGTCGAGGAGCTTCGCGAGACGCGTACCGTTGGCGAGCGGGACGAGGTGGATGTTCTCGGGCTTGAGATCGCGGTGCACCACGCCGGCCCGATGCGCGGCCGCGAGCGCGTCGAGCACCTGGAGCGCCACGTCGATCACCTCGCGAGCCTCGAGCCGGCCCTTGCGCGCGAGCCGCGCGGCGAGCGACTCCCCTGCGAGCAGCTCCATGACGAGGAACGCACCGCGCCCCTCGACGCGACCGAAGTCGGTCACCGCGACGATGTTCGGATGGCCCAGCCGCGCCGCGGTGCGGGCCTCGCGCTCGAGGCGCTCGATCTGATCGTCGCTCACCGGTCCGTCGGCGCGGAGGAGCTTCAGCGCCACCGGGCGATCGAGCGCACGATCGCGCGCCTCGTAGACCACGCCCATGCCGCCCGCGCCGATCGAGCGCACGAGCGCGTAGCGATCGGTGAGCGGCTCGAGCTCGGCCGCGCGCGCGGCGTGCGGATCGAGGATCGTGCGACCGAGATCGGCCAGGCCCGAGGAGAGCGGCCCCGTCGTGGCGACGATCCCGGCGACCGCGCCTCGGCTCGGCATGCTGAGCGTGGGCTGCTCGGCCGTGGAGGACGGCGGCACGGGCGGCGTGTGCGGTGGAGGCGCGGCCACCGGCGCGGGCACGTCCATGCCGTCGAGCAGCGTGGCCTTCGCGGGCGGTCGCCCGGTCGGCCGCACCTCGATCGTCGCTACACGGCTCTCGTCGGCCGCGCGACGACGCACCGCAGGGTCGCCGTGGAGCAGCGCCTGGACGCGCTCCGCGAGGGCGACGTCCACATCCGGCCGACGCGTGGCGAGGAGCGGCACCGGCTGCGTGAGCACTTGCGCCATCACGATCGCGGGCGAGTCGCCGGTGAAGGGAGGCTCGCCGACGAGCGCCTCGTAGAGCGTCGCGCCGAGCGCATAGAGATCGGTCTCGGCCGTCGCGTCCGCACCCTGGTAGCGCTCGGGCGCGAGGTAGCCCGGCGAGCCGACGATCATCCCGCGCCCCGTGAGCGGCGCGTCGGCCTCGAGCAGCTTCGCGAGACCGAAGTCGATCAGCTTGGTCATCCGATCGCCGCCCGGGAGCTCGGCGAGAAAGACGTTCGAGGGCTTCACGTCGCGGTGCACCATGCGACGCGCCTCGAGCGCGCGGAGCGCGCCGAGCAGATCCTCGAGGATCCGCGCGGCCTCGGGCCCGCTGAGAAGCCGCTTGGCCGCGACGCGATCGCCGAGCGTCTCGCCGACGAGGCGCTCCATCACCACGAAGTGCTCGCCTCCGGGCGCGCGCCCCGCATCGAGGATGTGGAGGAGACACGGGTGCGTGACGGCCGCGCCTTTGCGCGCCTCGGTCTCGAAGCGCGCGACCTCGCTCGCGTCGCCCCCGAGCAAGACCTTGATCGCCACTTCGCGATCGAGCTCCGCGTCGTGTGCTGCGAGCACCGCACCGAACGCGCCACGCCCCAGCACCGAGCCCACGCGGTAGCGCGGCGGAAACGCGATCGGCGGCAGCGAGTCGTTCATGCGCGACGCATCGAACGTACACGATGCGGTCTCGTGAGAGGCGAGCGTCGAGGTCCGCGCGGTCCCCAGCGCGGGCGAAGCCCGCAGCCCAAGCTTCCGAATCTTCGCGCCGCGCGACGATTCTCGGAAGTCGTCGATCAGCGCAGTCGGAGATCAGGGGCACGGCGCCAGCCGCCACACGGGAGCGTGCTCCCCTTCGGTGATCGAGAGGATCGCACCCTCGGGGGTGAAGGCGATCGCCTCGCCCTGTCGCTCGTGGAGGCGCGGGAGACGCACGGGGTGCGACAGCGTCTCGAGCCAGGGCTCGCCGGGGGCGCGCACGAAGAGGAAGAGATCTCGGTAGGTGCGCACCGCGAGGCGCGCTCCGCTCACGTCGAGGCTCGAGGCCGTGATCGCGTCGCCGAGATCGCCCGCCGGGAGGATCTCTCCGAGGAGCACGAGGAGATTCGCGTGCTCGCTCGAGAGCGGCGCACGCGCCACGAAGAGCGGCGCGGGGCCGTAGGAGACCTTGCCGAGGAGGTAGAGATCGCCCTGCGCCGGATCGACGAAAAAGGCCTCGGCGTCGACAGGCCGCTCCGGATAGCGCAGCGCGAAGCGCTCCACTTGGGTGAGCACGAGGGCCTCGCTCCGTGGCGTGGACGCGATCTCGGGCTCGGGCACGCGGAGCACGTGGATCGAGGCGCGAGGGCGACGCCCTTCACGCGCCTCGTTGTCGCCGATGTCGGCGAGATAGACGGCGTCGCGACCGTCGGGGCCCGGACCGAGCGCGAGCTCCTCGAGATCCTCGGCGTCGTGATCCGCGAGCCGGATCTCGGCGAGCACCTCTCCTGTGGCGCGGAGGGCGAAGAAGCGCGCGTAGGGCTCACCGGAGTCGTTGTTCGCGTAGAGCACACCGGGCTGCGTGCGGCTCGCGGCGAGGCCCGAGATCTCGGTGAGGCGTGCGTCGTCCACGCGGCCCACCTCCACGGGCGGCGCATGACCGACGCAGGCGGGAGCCGCCGCGCTCGTGCCCGTCGTGCCGCCCGCGCTCGTGCCGTCCGCGTGCGGGGCGTGTGCGGGCGCCGATGCGCTCGCGCCCTCGGCGAGGCCATCCTGACCCGCACGGCGACCGTCACGAGCCTCGCCCGAGGTGCGCGTGGGCTCGGCGCTCGTGCTCGCCGTGCCGCACCCGGCGCCCGAGAGCGCGAGCGCGCACGTGACGACGGCGCGAGAGAGGCGACCGAGGTGGAGGCGCACGCTCACCTCGACACGATCATGGCTTGATGCCGGCGGCGCGCGCTGCGCGGTGCTCGACCATGAGGCAGCGATCCTGCACCACGTCGATGCCCGCGGCGGACAAGCGCTCTGCGAGCGCGTCGTGACGGATGCCGCTCTGGAGCCACACGACGGTCGGCCTCTTCGCCAGCAGGTCGGCCTCGTGCGCCTCGAGATCCTCGGGGCGGCGGAACACGTCGACGATGTCGATCGGCCCCTCGATCGCGGCGAGCGTACGCACGACGGGGCGCCCGAGGATCGTGGTGACCTCGGGGTAGTAGACCGGCACGGGCACGATCTCGACCCCTGCGCTCGCGAGGTGCTCGGGCACGTAGAAGGCGGGCTGCAGGGCCTGCTTCTCGGACTTGATGCCGAGCACCGCGACGCGACGTGCGCGCCCTGCGATGCGACGGATGGCCTCGGCGTCGGTGACGATCATCGAGGCGAGCATGGCACGCCGCGTCGCGTTCGTCGGCCAGCGCGCGCGCTCGGCTCGGGGCGGCGGTGGAGGGTCAGCGCGAGCAGCCGTCGCAGGGCTGGATGTTCGGGCGACCGCCCACCGACAGATCGGTGATGGTGCAGGTGCCGCCCGAGATGGTGACGTCCGCGACGCGCCAGAGATCGTTCGGCCCCGAGTCGATGAAGACGGGCCCGAAGGTCTGACGAGGCTCGGTCGTGGAGCCGCCGCAGTAGATGCGCACGGTCGTGTTCGCGGCGCCGCGGAAGGCATCGATCGCCACACGGTAGGTGCCGTCGATGGGGCTCTCGATGTTGATGTTCTCGGGCCCGAAGCCGTCGGTGTCGTCGATGTCGAGCGAGGGATCGTCCTCGGTGCCGCCGGGGGGCCACATGAGGCCGCCGCCCTGACAGTTGCCGTAGTAGCAGTCCTCCTCGGTGAACCAGGTCCGTCCATCGGGCCGCATGAGGTGCGTGTCCATGTCGGTGCCGTCGGTGTTCCAGAACACCTCCACGCGCAGACCCTCGGTCGCGATGGCCTGCACGAGCGTGGTGCAGGTGGCGACGTTGCCGTCGTCGTCGCGCACCGAGAGCTCGAGCACGTACTCGCCTGCGAGCTGCGGCACGAACGTCGCGCGGCCCGAATTCGCGGGCGACGGCGGCTCGGAGGCCGCGCCCATGGGCTGCGAGCGAAGCGTCCAGCCCAGGGACACGATCGTGCCGTCGTCGACGCCGCCGCCCTCGATCGTGACGCTGCGCAGCGGGCGCGTCTCGATCGTGGCCGGGCAGATCGCGTCGGGCGGTGTGGGCTCTGCGATCACGGTCACGTCGCAGCTCGCCGTGGCGCCGCGCGCGTCGGTCGCCGTGAAGCGGAGCACGTACTCGCCGCGCTTGTCGGGCGTGAACGACGTGGAGAGCTGATCGAGCGGCGCGTTCGTCGCCGTCGAGCTCGAGGGGCGCGTGATCATGTCCCACCGCACCGACGCGAGGTCGTCGTCCGTCGCGGTCGCGCTCACGGTCACGGGCTGACGCGTGCGCGCGGACACGGCGCCACCGCAGCTCACCACCGGAGGCGCGGTGATGCGGATGCGCACCTCGCACATGTCGCCGCTCACGGGGCCCTGCGCGACGAGCGTGAACGTGTAGAGACCCGACACGCTGGCCGTGACCTCGACGACCGCGCCCGCACCGCCGAGCACGCGGATGCTCGCCATCGCGGGACCGCCGGTCTGCGTCCAGCTCACCATCACGCTGCCGCTGGGATCGAACGCGTCGCCCTCGAGCAGCACGGGCTCGCCGGCGTCGGCGACGTACTCGTCCTCGGGCGGGCAGATCGCCACCGCCTGATCGCTGCGCGCCTGGATCGTGACCGAGCACATGCCGACGTTGCCCGCGTCGTCGTGCGCCTCGAACTCGAGCACGTAGTCGCCGGCCGACGGCGCCGTGAGCCCCACCTCCGCCATGTTCGGCGGCACCGCGAGCATCGCGCCCGCGGGCTCCTCGGTGACGCGCCAGCCCTGGCTCGTGACCGTGCCGCTCGACATCACGGAGGCCCGCATCACGAACGGGCGACCCACCGCCACGCGTCGGATCGGACGGCCGCAGTCCACCTCGAAGGTCGGGACCGTGGCGTCGACCGCAGCGTCGCGCGGCGGAGTCGGCGTGAAGAGCGCACCCTTGGCGCCGCAGCCGGAGGCGACGAGCGCGGCGAGCACGACGAGGGCGCCGAGGGCGCGCGAAGCGAGCGAAGCGGCACGGGCTGGCATGGTGGCGACGGTAGCAGGCGAGCCGCATGCCAGCCCACAAGTGGGGCGAAATTCCCTACAATTGTGGGCGTTCCGTGCGTTCCATCGCACGGGCCGTCAGAAGTCGTCGTCGTAGATGGTCACGCCACCGGTGCGGATGCGCATCACGCCGTCCTCTTCGTCCATCGGCGCGCTCATCGAATCGGGGCTCGCCTCGCCCTCGCCGGGATCCGTCTCGCTCTCCATGCTCCGCGAGCCGCCGGAGGGGTGCCGGACGCGCTGCACCACGGGCGCGGTCGAGCTCGTCTCGGACGGAGCGCCCGCGTCGTCGGTGCTCGACGGAGTCGACGGGATCGACGCGGTCGTCGCAGGCACCGTGCCCGGTGCGCCCGATGCGCCTGGTGTGCTCGTGCCCAGTGCGCCCGTGCCCAGTGCGCCCGTGCCCAGTGCGCCCGTGCCCGGCAGCGGCGCGAGCGGAGAGACGACCACCTCGGGAGGCGGCCGCGACACGAGGTAGACGAGGCCCGCCGTGGTCGCCGACCGGGCCGCCGCGATGAGCGCTCCGATCGCGACCCAGCGCGCGGGGCTCGTGCGCGTGTCGACGGGCGTCGCGCCTGCCTGCGCGCCCAGGCTCGCGAGCGCCGCGGCGGGCACGCGCGGCTCGCTCACCTCGTGATCCGCGGCGTAGCGCGCGCCGGGCGCGCTGATCGTCATGGTACGGAGGATCTCGTTGCGCGCGATGTCGCTGCGCTTCTCGAGCACGCGCACGTTGAGGCCCGTGACGCTCTCGGGCAGCGTGATGCGCCGCATCTCGATGTGCTCGCCGAGCACCGCACGCACGACCTCGCCGAGGCGCTCTTCGCCCACGGTGGACGCGGCGGGGAAGGCCTCCTGGAGCTGGTTGCGGAAGTCACGCGCGGTCCGCGGCCGCTGCTCGCGATCGCGCGAGAGCGCCCGCAGGATCACGCGATCGAGCTCGGGTGGCAGCTCGGCGCTGTACGCGCTCGGCGGGAGGATCTTCGGGTTCCGCACCTCGTCGAGCAGCGCGAGATCGTTGGTGCCCTTGAACATGCGCTGCATCGTCAACATCTCCCAGAGGACGATGGCGAGCGCGTAGAGGTCGGTGCGTCGATCGATCGGCTGTCCGAAGGCCTGCTCCGGCGACATGTAGCGGACCTTGCCCTTGAGCGAGCCGGTCTCGGTGCGGCGCCCCTGGCCCGCGGCCTTGGCGATGCCGAAGTCGATGAGCTTCACGTGGCCCGTGGCCGAGAGCAGCACGTTCTGCGGGCTCACGTCGCGGTGCACCACGCCGAGGCGCTGACCCTTGTCGTCGAGCAGCTCGTGCGCGGCGTCGAGACCGTCGGCCACCTTCATCGCGATGTGCACCGCGAGCTCGGGCGCGAGCCGTCGATCCTGGCGCGCGAGCGTGCCGAGCATCGTGGAGAGGGCGCTCCCGTGCACGTACTCCATGACGAGGAAGTACGTACCCTTCTCCTCGCCGAGCTCCTCCACGTGCACGACGTTCGGGTGCTGGATGCGGGCCGAGAGCAGCGCCTCGTCGACGAACATGCGGATGAACGACGGGTCCTCCGCGAGGTGCGGGTGCACCACCTTGATCGCGACGTGACGAGAGAAGCCCGCCACGCCGGAGCGGCGCGCGAGGAAGAGCGTTGCCATCCCGCCCGACTTCAGGCGAGCGACGATCTCGTAGTCGCGAATGCGGCTGCCGACGTCGATGGCGATGCGCGTAGCTCCTTGTTTGTCGGCCGAAGCTTCTCGTGGCCGAGCCCGAAGCTTCTGGCTCGGCCACGAGAAGCTTACTCGATCCGCGCCGCGGCTCGCGCCAAGCGGGCCCCGGAGCCTGGTACCGTCGGCGGATGCGCGCCCTCGCCACCGCCGCTTCGATCCTCGTCGTCCTCGCCCTCGTGAGCTCGGCGCCGGGTCGTGTGCTCGCACAGATCGGCACCGAGTCGGTGGGCATGAACACCCACGTGCCGGCCGACGACGTGCTCGACGCGTGCGTCGACGCTGGCGTGGCGTGGGTGCGGATCGACGCGAATTGGCGAGACCTGCACCGCGGCCCTGGCTCGTTCGACTTCGCGGAGATGGAGCGCGTCGCGCGCTCGGCGAGCGCACGTGGCCTGCACGTCTTCGTGACGCTCGCGTACACGCCCGACTGGGTGCCGCGCGTCGATCGCCCGCGGACCGACGCCTACGGCGGCAACGACGAGCCGCTCGGCTCGAGCGAGTGGGTGGAATTCGTCGACGCGATCGTGCGCAGGCTGCGACCGCTGGGCATCACGCACTACGGCCTGTGGAACGAGGCGAACCTCGACGGCTTCTGGGAAGAGGCCGCGGGCCTCGACGCGTGGGTCGACAAGATCGTGCTGCCAGGCGCGGCCGCCGTGCGCGCGGCGTGCCCCGACTGTCGCGTGCTGGGCCCCGAGCTCGCGAACGTGGGCCCGAGCGACGTGGCGCTCGACGTGGTGCTCTCGCGCACCGCGGGCACGTGGGACATCGTCACGCACCACACCTACCAGGCGATCGAGACGAGCGGCGGCAGCGACAGCATCGACAACGCCCTCGTGCGTCGGCGCTCGCCGCTCTCGCGCGCGAGCCTGCGCGAGCTGCTCGATCTGCACGGGGTCGATCGCGAGGTGTGGATCACCGAGACAGGCTATCGCGCCGATCCGCCGGGCTCGACGAGCGAGGAAGGTGCGCAGCGCGACTACGTGCTGGGTGCGCTCGATCGACAGCGGGCACACGCGTGGTGGACCAACACGTTCTTCTACGAGATCGTCGACTGCGGCATCGATCAGCCCGGCTGCGACATCGACGGCTTCGGCCTCTTGCGGCCCGCGCGACCGGCGAGCGGTGGGCCTCGCGCCTTTCCCGCCGATTATCGACAGAAGCCTGCGTTCGTGGCGCTGCGCGAGCGCCTCGACGCCGACCCGGAGCTGCTCGGCGGAGGCCCCACGCACACGTGCGACAACGGGCTCGACGACGACGCCGATGGCCACGCCGATCTCGCCGATCGCGGCTGCGCGAACGAGCACGACGACGACGAGTCCGACGATCCCGCGCGGCGCTCGCTCGAGGCGCTGCGCAACCCGACGGATGTCGTGCTCGACGGGCGGCTCGACGAGTGGAGCGCCGACGGCTTCGTCACGCTCGACCTGCACGACTGGTTCGCGTCGGCGATCGGACTCCTCGGACCGATCGTGGCGAACGATCTCGGCGTGGAGCTCGGCGCGCGTTGGTCGGGCGAGACGCTCTTCCTCGCGGTACGGGTGAGCGACGACGCACACGTGGCCGACGAGACCGCGGAGCGCATGTACCTGGACGACTCGATCCAGCTCGCGTTCGATCCCGACGCGAGCGGCGGGCGCGGCTACGACGGTGACGACGAGGAGTGGGGCTGCATCGCGCGCGCGGGTGGCGTGCGGCGCTTCGCGGGCGACGGCGAGGGCGTGCTCTGCGTGACGAGCCGCGAGGGTCGCACCACGAGCTACGAGCTCGCGATCCCCCACGCGGCGATCCCCGAGGCGAGCTTCGGCGCGAGCGCGCGCCTGCGCTTCTCGATGCTGGTGAACGAGGACGACGGCGCCGACACGCGCGACGGAACGGGCCGCGAGGGCTGGCTCGAGCTCACGCGATCGATCGGCGCGTTCAAGGATCCGGGGAGCTTCGGTGAGATCGTGCTCGTCGATCGCGAGGCGCTGCGCGACGTGGACGCGGGACCGCGGACCGAGCCCGACGCCTCCACGTGGGATGGCGACGCGGGACGCTCCGTGCCGCACGACCCCGGCGCCGGCTGCAGCTGTCGCGCGTCCGGTGCGACGCGCTCGCCCGCGACGCTCGTGCTGCTCGGCCTGGCGCTCGCGGTGGTGCGCGCGCCACGTGCACGATCGCGCCGAAAGCGCGAGACATCCTGAGAGACGAAGAGAACTTCTCCGACGTCGAATCGGGCCGCGTCACTCGCCCTGGACCGCCGCCCGCGCCTCCCTTCGGCGCTCGGGTCGATTGGGTCTCGGCCCCAGGAGCGCGCCGAAGGCGCGAGCATCAGCGCGAGCGCTGGCTCGGCGGTGTCCAGCTCGGACCCGAGCCGAACGCGCCCATCTCCCCTCCATCGCTCGCGCCCGTGGCGATCGCCGCGGCGGTGGGGTGGTAGTAGCGAGCTCCACTGCCGAGATCGAAGAGGGGATCCACGGCGTCCGCGTTCTGGATGCTGCCCGGGCCCGCGGACACCTGGTTCACGAAGCCGGAAGCCCATCCCGACGCGTTCGCGCCCGAGGGCAGCGGCACGCCGACGTCGAAGACGAGCGACGTGGCCATGGGCTGCGGTGACGGCGCCGGTGTGACGATCCCATCCACCCAGAAGCCGTAGTAGGAGCTCACGCCGGGCGTCATCGGCTCGTCGGTGCCCATGAAGTGCGCGGCGATGTTGTCTCGCCAGGTGCGCACACCGCCGCAGCTGCCGCAGTAGAGCCCGCTCACGTGCCCCGCGGTGACGACGCTGCTCGCCGCATCGGCGTGTCGCAGATCGTCGATGGTGAGCGCGTACAGCTCGAACACCCCGGTGAACGTGGGGTTGTTGACGCTCGAGAGGAGAATGCCGCCGAGGTGATTCTCGCCGTCGCTGCGCACGAACAGATCGTGCACGAGCAGATGGTGCAGGCGAACGTCCTGGGGGTTGCCCTGCACCACGATCGCCGTCAGGTCGGCGACGCCACCTCCGCCCGTGGCCGAGAAGCCGATGCCAGAGAGCTCGGAGTGGTGGATCTCGATGCCCTGCACGTTCGTCGCGCGGAGCGCCGCGAGCTGCCGCGTGCCGGTGGTGCCGGTGTGGTGGATGTCGTGGAGCCACGCGTCGGCGATCTCCACGCCGGCCGTGCCGTCGATCGCGAGCACGGACACGTCGGCGCCCGACACCTCGGCCGAGACCCCGCAGTCGAGGAACGCGAAGCGCGAGCCGCCCGAGACCTCGATGCCCATCGTCGAGGCGTGGATCGACACGACGAAGTCGAGGCCCTGCACGCTCGCACCGTCTGCGGAGAGCGCCAGCGCGTGGCGCTCGCTCCACTGCACGATCGGACGAGCGGCCGTGCTCCACGGACACCCGACCACGCTCACGCCGCTCCCCAGCGTGAACGGGTCGTACGCATCGGGGCTTCCGTCGACGAGGACCGCCGCGCCATCCGAGGCCGCCGCGACCCCCTCCGCGATCGTCGACCACGGGCTCGCACGCGATCCATCTCCGGTCGCGGCGACGTCGCGATCCACGTAGTGGGCACCTGCATACGGCGAGCTCGTGAGGGTGCTCGTCACGCTCCGATCCGTGCCGTCGAGCCAGCGTACGTGGACCTGGCAGGCGCCGAGCGCAGCGCCCGCGAGGACCGCGCGCGCCGCGAGCTCGGCGGCGGAGGTGATCGACACGTCCGCATCGAAGCGCGTGCCCGCCGCATCCACGACGAAGACCTGCACGCCTGCCTCGAGCCCCGCGCCGCGGACGACGAAGTCGGTCGGCGCACAGGTCGCGCTCGCCAGGCCCTCCACGGCCAGCACCTCGTGCGTCGCGGCCGCGTCCACGGCGAGGGCGTCCGCCGCCGCGTCGAGCGCCGTGGCTGCGTCGTCGCCCCGCGCGTCGACGGCGGCGTCCTCGCTCGATCGCGCATCCTCGAGGGCAAACGCGTCGGGCGCTCCGTACGACACGCGACCGCAGCCAGGGCCCGCGGCGCTGACGAGGAGCAGCGCGAGGACCAAAGCCCTCGTGCCGGCGCCGAGGGCGTAGGCGCGCAACTGCATGAGGCGATGCTCGGGGAGCGGATGGACGCGGTCAACGACGGGCTGTGAGCGCACCGGAGGCGCGCCGCGCTCGGGCGCTCGCGGGCTCGCCCCGTGCGGAGGGTCCGGGACCCGTGCTACCCCTCGCGCCCTCTCGAGGATCCCATGACCGCCGAACGCGTTCGTTTTGCGCCCTCCCCCACCGGCTACCTCCACATCGGAGGCGTCCGCACCGCGCTCTACAACTGGCTCTGGGCCCGCCAGACCAAGGGCACGTTCATCCTCCGCATCGAGGACACCGACACCGAGCGCAGCACGGCCGAGAGCACGCAGGTGATCCTCGACGCGATGAAGTGGCTCGACCTCGACTGGGACGAGGGACCCGGCGTCGGCGGTCCGAACGGGCCGTACTTCCAGACCGAGCGTGTCGAGATCTACAAGGAATTCGCCGATCGCATGATCGAGCGCGGCACCGCGTATCGCTGCTACGCGACCAAGGAAGAGCTCGACGCCGAGCGCGAGCGCCAGACCAAGGCTGGCAACCCCTTCTTCCGCTACCCCGGCACCTGGCGCGACAAGGGCCCCAAGGACTGGCCGACGGATGGCCGGCCCTACGTCGTTCGCCTGAAGTCGCCCAAGAGCGGCTCCACGGGCTGGGTGGATCTCGTGAAGGGCCGCATCGACGTGCCGAACGAGCAGCAGCAGGATGTCGTGCTCATCCGGAGCAACGGCATCCCGCTCTACAATTTCGGCGCGGCGATCGACGACATCACGATGGGCGTGACGCTCGTGGCGCGTGGCGACGACCACGTGGTGAACACGCCCGTGCAGATCCTGATCTACGAGGCGCTCGGCAAGACCCCGCCGAAGCTCGCGCACCTGCCGATGATCAATGGTCCCGACGGCAAGAAGCTCAGCAAGCGCAACGCCGCAGTGAGCGTCGCCGAGTACCGCGACATGGGCTTTCTCCCGGACGCGGTCCTCAACTACCTCGCGCGCCTCGGCTGGTCGCACGGCGATCAGGAGATCTTCACGCGCGGCGAGATGATCCAGCACTTCGACTGGTCGCACGTGGGCCGCACCGCGGCACAGTACGACCTCAAGAAGTTCCAGTTCGTGCAGAGCTCGCACCTCCGCGCCGTCGACGAGGCCAAGCTCGCCGAGCTCGCGCGGCCCTACCTCAAGGCGGGCGCCACCATCGACAGCGAGGCGCGCCTCCATGCCGCGATCGGCACGGTGAAGACGCGCGCGACCACGCTGCTCGACGTCGGCGAGATGGTCGACTTCTACTTCCGCGACACGCTGAGCTTCGACGAGAAGGCCGTCGCCAAATTCCTCGTGCCCGCCGCCGCGAGCCTGCTCGGTGACTTCCGCGCGCACCTCGCGGCGCAGCCGGCCTTCGATCGCGCCAGCCTCGAGGCGGCCACCACCGCGTGGCTCACGGAGCGCGGCCTCCAGATCAAGGACGTGGCGCAGGCGGCGCGCGTGTCGCTGACCGGCAAGAGCCAGAGCCCCGGCCTCTACGAGGTGCTCGAGGTGCTCGGTCGCGAGCGCGCGCTCGCACGGCTCGAGGCCGGCGCGCACAAGGCGTCGCAAGCGGCGAGCACGTGAGCAAAGAGAGCAAGGAGACCAAGGCCAAGGCGAAGGCCGCTGCGTCGACGCCTGCGTCGTCTTCGACCGCGACGCCTTCGACGTCGACGGCTCCGTCGACCTCTTCGAGCGACGTTGCGCGCGCGGTCGAGCACTTCCGCATCGCGTCGCAGGTCGTGCTCGCGCTCTCGCTGGCGGTGCTCGTGTGGGGCGTCGCGGGGGACGTGGTCGTGGCCTTCGAGGTGGGGCTCGGGATCGGCTTCCTCGCGCTGCTCGTGCTCGCCTCGACGTTCGTGCCGCTCGCCGGGCCGCGCCTGGCCTACCTGCACCCTGCGAGCTTCTTCCTCGCGACGTGGCACGAGCTCGATCGCGAGGCGCGGGCCGAGCGCGATCGCGAGGCGAGGGGCGATCGCTACGACTACCGGCCGCTCATCGCGCTCTCGGTGGGCGCGGTGTGTCTCGCCGTGATGGAGTACTTCGGCCACACGGTGCACTTCGTCGCGCTCGCCGAGGAGTGGGACCCGGCACTGCGCACCTCACCGTACTTCGAGCTGATGGGCTTCGCGTGGTGGTCGGCGTTCCGTGTGCTCGGCTACTTCGTCGTGCCGGCGATGGTCGCGGTCTTCGTGTTCAAGGAGCGCCTGGTCGATCACGGCCTCGAGACCAAGGGCTTCCTCGATCACGCGTGGATCTACGTGATCAGCTACGTGGTGGTGCTGGTCGCGGTGATCCTCGTGTCGCGCAACGACGCGCACTTCCAGACCTACTACCCGTTCTACGGCTACGCCTCGCGCAGCTGGGCGGACTTCTGGATGTGGGAGGTCCTCTACGCGGCGCAGTTCTTCTCGCTCGAGTTCTTCTTCCGCGGCTTCTGGCTCCGGTCGATGAAGTCCTCGATGGGCAGCTACGCGATCTTCGCGATGGTGGTGCCCTACTGCATGATCCACTTCGGAAAGCCGTTCCTCGAGACGATGGCCGCGATCGTCGCGGGCACCGTGCTCGGCACGCTCTCGATGAAGACGCGCTCGATCTGGAGCGGCTTCCTCATCCACGTGAGCGTGGCGATCTCGATGGACATGGCGGCGCTGCTCGCGACCGACGGTCTGCCCACGCAGAGCTGGCCCTGAGGGGGCTGGCACTGAGGGGGCTGGCCCTGAGGGGGCTGGCACTGAGCGCATGCCCCGAGCGCTCGCCCCGAGCGCATGCCCCGAGCGCTCGCGATGAGCACGGAGCGCGCAAAGGTCGGAGGGGGCGCGGTGTACCATCGCGCAGATGCAACGACGTCTCTCCGCGCTCTTCCTCGTGGTCTCCACGCTGATCGTGCTCCTCGTGGGCTCGAGCGAGCGCGTCGAGGCTGGCGCATGCGCACGGCCCCCGGGCGCGGTCGTCGCCGTCGTCCCGGCCGACACGGACGTGATCCCGCGCGGCGAGGGCATCCTCGTGGAGCTCGCGAGCTCCTCGCCGCGCTCGATCGGCCCTGCGGGTGAAGCGGCGCTGGGGGTGGATGCGTCGGGGGTCTTCGAGATCGGAGCGCGGCTCGAGCACGACGGGGCGCGCCCGATCGCGCTGCGCGTGGAGCACCTCGGACCGGCCGTCGCGCGGCTCGTGCCTGCGGCGGCGCCGGCGCCGGGGCGCTGGCGCGTGGTCGGCCCTGGGGGGAGCGTCACGCTCGAATTCGGCACCACACCAGCGGCCCCACTCCCTGCGCTGCCGTCGCTCGCGTCGGTGCAGACCTCGACCACCACGTATTCCGGACCGCGCGGCAGCGAGTCGTCCACCGCGACGGTGGTGCAGCTCTCGGGGTCGATCACGCCTCCGGGCTGGCAGGGCCTCGTCGTGTACCAAGCGTACGACGCGACCCACGAGGGGGCGGTGCTGAACAGCGCGCTGAGCGGCGGCGGCGCCAGCTTCGACGTCTACAGGACGCCGGGCCGATGCGGCTTCTCCATGCCCGGACAGAGCCCCCCTGCCACTGGGCAGCTCGTGCGCGTTGCGGCCTACGATCTCTACGGCCGTCTGAGCCCGCGCTCGCAGCAGGTGCGCGTTCGATGAGCGACACCGCGCACGGGCATGAAGTGCCGAGCACGCGGAGAACCCGGCGTGGCGTCCCCAAGGGCACATCGCTCGACTCGCGCTCTCAGCTCGCGGCTCAGACGACGCATGTCGGGGTCCTGCTCGGACTGCCGTTCGTCTTGCTCGCGACGATGCTCGCGTCTCGCGTGCGGGCCGATGTCGTCGCGCCTGTGGCGTGTCCGCCGGGGCTGGTGATCCGCGGCGGTCACGATCGCGAGTGCTGGCCGCGCACGTGCAACAACGACTCGGAGTGCGGAGACGGCGCGACCTGTCGCAGCGTCGCGCGGTGCATCGTGACGCGACAGGTGCACGAAGGGGATTCGCCCGACACGGTCAGCCGCGACGTCGATCAGGGGCCGTGTGTGGGCGACGCGTGTGGCGGCGGCGGGAGCTGCCGCACGTTCATGCGATGCGAGCCTCGCGAGGAGACGCCGTCGTTCGTGGACGGTCGCTGGACGGGCGTTCCTTACGAAGCGCCGGCTGCCTCGTCGGGCTGTGCGATCGGAGCTGTCGAGACGCGCGCGGCGCCGCTGTGGATCTTGGGCGCGGTGTGGCTCGTCGTGCTTCGTACGCGGCGTCGCGCGCGCTGATCGATCGCGGATCGATTCGTGGATCGATCGACTGAGGGTGGATCGCGGATCGATCGCCGGACTTCGCAGAACCGATCAGGGCCAGAGCTCGCAGTCGCAGCGGGCCCCGTCGGCGTGGGCGACCACGAACTCTTGGCGACAGAGCTCGACCGCGTGGTCCCGATCGGGAGCGCGGACGGGGCCTTCTTCGTGATCGCGCTCGTCGGCGGAGCGGGCGCGGCAGAGCCAGCGATCGGGCACGGGCGCGGGTGCGGGCTCGTCGGGGGAGACGTAGGGGTGTGGGTGCTCGCAGAAGCCGAACGGCGCGGACGCGGGCGTGCCCTGGGTCGTGGTGGTGGAGGTGCGGGAGCCGCTGGAGCTCGAGCCGCGGGAGGACGAGGCGCCCTCGGCGATCGCGAGCGCGGTCACGTAGCCGACGCCGATGCCGGCGGGGAAACGAACGGAGATGGAGCCGCCGAAGGTCGCGTAGTGATCGCCATCGACGAAGCGATAGGAGGCCTGGAGCTGGACGCCGATGCCCCACTCGCCGCGGCCCCAACCGACGATGCCGGCGTAGAGGAGATCGCCGCCGCCCATGGCGCCCTCGCACGCCGCGTAGGCCTCGATGCCGGCCGAGAGCGTGGCGCCGAGGGCGAGGCGCTGATCGAAGCCCCAGAGGACGTCGAGATCGCCGCCGACGGAGAGGCGAGCTCCGTCGACCTGCCAGACGTGGCCGTGGATGCCGGCGTAGCCGCCGTGACGGTCGAGGGCGCGCTGGCCGGGGAAGGCATCGAGCGCGTAGCCGGCCTCGACGTCGAGGTCGCGGGGGCCGGGATCGGTGACGGAGAGGAGGGACGTGCCGATGTGGGCCTGCACCGCGAGGGCGGGCATCGGGTCCACGTGGGCGCGGCCGACGGGGGCGGCGAACGCGACGCGGCCTCGTCCTCCGAGGCTCGCGAAGGGAAGGCCGATGCAGGCGGAGAGCAGGCCGGTACAGGCCGAGGCGAGGGCCCAGCGTCCGAGGACGTGAGGCGCGATGGAACGCGGCACGGGACGGAGAATACGTGTCCCGAGCCGAACGAGCGCGTGGAACCGCGGCCACGCCGCCCGGGGTCAGACCTCCGCGAACTGCCTCCGATCAGGGCGATTCGGTGGAGGCACGTGGGCTGCGAGGTCGTCGGGCATGCCCGCGCACACCTCCCCGCTCCGCTCCGCCACCCTCGCCTCCCTCGCGCTCACCCTGGCATCGGCTGCGCTCCCCGCGCATGCTGCGCCGTCGGGGGAGGTGGCGGCGGCGACCGTTGCCACGGCCACGCCGGTCACGACGGACGCGCCGCGGATCGAGCCCGACGCTCCGATCGAGACGAGGGTGCAAGAGCACCGACATGATCCGTTCGCGGCGGCGCTCGGCGACGGCCGCATCGTCGCGGGCCCTTCGGCCCACAGGGCGCTCCATTTCACGTTCGACGACGGACCGGGTGTGAACACGCCCGAGCTGCTCGATGTGCTCGAGCAGCATCACGTCCATGCGACGTTCTTCCTCGTCGCGAGGCAGCTCGAGACGGAGCGGGGACGACGCGTGGCGCGAGAGATTGCCGATCGGGGCCACACCATCGGGCTCCATTCGTACCGCCACGACGACCTCACGGCGCTCGACGCGATGGCGCTGCGGCGCGACCTGGACCGCGCCGAGCGTGTGTACGAGGAGGTCTTCGAGGCTCGCGCGTGGCTCTTTCGCCCGCCGTATGGACGCCATGACGAGGCGGTCGACGCGGAGCTCGCGACGCGCGGGTACACGGAGGTGCTCTGGAACATCACGGCCGGGGACGGGTCGGCGCACTCGGCGGAAGAGGTGGTGGAGGCATTCCGCACCTCGCTGGACCGACAGGAGCGCATGGCTCGAGGGGCGGGCGGCGTGGTGATCTTCCACGACACTCATCGCTGGGTCGTGGAGGCGATGCCCGCGATCTTCGACGAGATCGCCGCGCGGAACTGCGCGCTTCTCGAGGAGGAGTCCGAGACGGGCGACCAGACGGAGCTGTGGGACGTCCACGATGATCTGACGGCTTGGCACGCGGCGCGCGGACATGCGGCGGCGACGCGGCAGGCGGCGCGCATGCGGCTGTCGGACGTGGAGCTGGCGGCGCGGCAGAGCAGGCTTCGCGAAGACCTGCCCGCCTCCTGCCGCTGACAGGGTCAGACCTTGGTCGCGGCGCGCTCCGTCTCGTCGAGTCATGCGACACGAGGATGCCTCCACCGCCACGCCCCAGGTCACAGCCCTAAGAGCGCACCACCCAACGCGTGCAGCCCACTCGACCTCACGGTCGGCGGGCGCAGTGGTGCCGCGTCGCTTCACGCGACGAGCAAGCCATCGTCGATGACCCCCTAGTCGCTTCAGGCGACGTGCAGGGCGAGACGCGTCGAGCGCTGCGAGCAGCGCGACGCGCGAGAGGAGGGGAAGCGGCTCACATCGCGGGCGCGAGGCGGATCCATGGCGGGCGCGTCCCTGCCGGGA
>JAIBCE010000155.1 GCA_019694315.1 Sandaracinaceae bacterium | reverse complement strand
GCCTCGATATCGTGTGCTACTCGATGGTATGCCACATCACGCTCTCGTACGCGGCCTCGCGCGCGCTCGATCCGCGCGTGGCCGCCGTGGCCGCGGTGTGCGCGCCGCTCGACCTCGCGGCGGGCGTGCGCGCGATCCAGCGGCCGGATCGGCGGCCCTACCAGTTCCACGTGCTCCGCTCGCTCAAGGCCGCGTATCGGAAGGTAGAGGAGCGCGCGCAGCGCGAGGGACGCACGCTGCCGCACAGCGCCGACGAGGTCGATCGGGCCGCGACGATCCGCGACTGGGACGCGCTCGTGGTGTGCCCGCGCTTCGGCTTCCGCGATCCGGAGCACTACTACGAGAGCTGCTCGGCGGGGCCGAAGCTCGCGTCGATCGAGGTGCCGACCTTGCTCGCGATCGCCGAGGCCGATCCGATGGTGCCGCTCGCCACGCTGCACCCGTGGATCGAGCGCACCTCGGACGCGATCACGACGTGGCGCTACGAGCGCGGAGGCCACGTGGCGTTTCCCGCGGGCGCGCGGCGCGACACCGTGAGCGTCGAAGACGAGCTCGTCGCGTGGCTGGCAGAGCGCGGCTCGACCGAGAGCGCGTGATCAGCGCCGCGTGATCAGCGCGCGGGCGTGATCAGCGCGCGGGCGTGCTCGTGCGCGGCTCCATGGGGCCGAGGGGCACGGGCTCTCCGCCGGCGGCGAGGTACTTCTCGTAGACCGAGACCACCGCGAACACGCGCGTCAGGGCGATGACGAACGTCGCGACGAAGATCCCGAGGATCGGCAGCGCGTTCGCGAACAAGACCGTGACCACCGTCGCCAGCGCGAGGAGCACCAGGTTGAGGACCCAGTCGCGAAGGACGAGGCGGACCATCGCCATCACCTGCTGGAAGTCGAACCCCCGACCGAGCTGACCGCTGAGCTCGGCGCGGAGCGTGGCGGCGGCGGCGGGGAGCGAGAGCAGCGCGTTGAGCACCGCGAGCATGGCCATCACGACCACGCCGCCGCAGATGAAGACCGGGATCATCACGAAGGACAGGCCGTTCGTGCTGTCGGCCCCGAACGCCGCCGACATCACCGACGCGATGAGGGCGAAGTAGAGACAGCCGACCACCGCGAGCGTGAGCGCCATCGCGGGCAGCGACCACACGAGGCTCGTGACGAACGCCTTGAGGCCCTGCTCGGCGTAGTCGAGGAGCGTGGTGAGGTCCGCCGTGGGGGGCGGGAACACGGGGGTCAGGCGTGCGACCGCGCGGCGCGCGGCGTACGAGAGCCAGCCCATCACCACGAGCCAACCGAGGATCGGGATGACCCAGATCAAGAGGTAGATCCCGAGCTTCGGCATCCACTCGGGGTCGCGCTGGAGGAGCTCGAACGCGTACGTGAGATCGACCGTGCGTGTCGGCCGGTCGGTGGCGCTCGGGACGGTCATGTGGGCGAGCCCGTGACGGTCACTGGATCACTGCTGTGGCGTGAACGAGAAGGGCACGGACACCACGGCGCAGCTCCCGCCGCGCACGCGCGCGAACTGCATGCGCGAGGCGACGTTGCGGACACACGAGAACACCTCGCGATCACGGAGCGAGCCGCCCACCTGCACCGCGTCGACGCTGCCGCTCTGCGCGATGCGGAGCTGGAGCTGCATGTTGCCCTGGAGCAACGCCTGCTGCTTGAGGCGACGCTCGTAGCAAGCCTGGATCTGAGGCCGGTGCTCCGCGATGACCCCCGAGAGCGCGGTGCGATCGATCTCGCCCGTGCAGTCCCACGAGCCCATCACGGGACCGCGCGGTCCACGCGGACGCGGACCCGCATCGGGCATCTCGGACCACGCATCCGGCTCCTCCTCGGGGATCTCGAGGGTCTCGTCCTGGAGCGAGGTCGAGCGCTGCGCGACCGCCGCATCGGGCGGCCCCGCCGCGGGGGTGGTCGTGGTGGCGGGGGGCGTCCCGGAGCTCGTGACGCAGTATCCGATCCCCGCCAGCGCGAGGAGCGCGATGCCGAAGATGGCGTACTTGGCTCCGCCTCCCGGCGGCGGGGGGGGCGACGACTCCGAGGCCAACCTTTGCTCCCTTCTCTCGTGGTTTCGCGCGAGAGGGGGCGGTCATACCACGCAGCCCCCGAACGAGCCCAGCAGTTCCACACTGCGGGGCAGGACGACCTCACTCGAGGATGCGACCGATCGCCCGAACGGTCAGGTTCACGGTGATGGACGCGCCGCCGCCCGGCACGGGGCCACCGGGCGCGAGGTCGATCTGCGTGCGCGCGAAGAAGCGCACGCGACGGCTGACGTTGAGGACGTGATCCGAGAGCGCAGCCGAGCCGTCGGCGTCGATCTGCATGTCGCCATCGCGCGCGGTGCCCGCCGGAAGCGCAGGGATCACGCCGAGCCGATGCACACCGGGCGCGTCGATGCCCGCCGCGGTGTCCGGGCCGAAGAAGATCTCGATGTCGGGCACGTCGACGGTGAGCGAGTTGGGGCTCGCCTGGTACTGGACGCGCGTCACCTCGATCGCGTCGACGAAGCGGAGCACCTCGCTCGCCCCGCGCAGGAGCACGTCGAAGTCCACGACGTCCCCGACCGGCGCCGAGACGGTGCGCGGATCCGGATCGCACACGCCCGCCACGCATGAGACCGGAAGCGTCTCGGTGCTCGGGCACATGCCGGTGGGGCACGGCACCGACGCGATCATGGCGCCGGCCTGGAGCTCGACGGGGATGTCGACCGAGCTCGCGCTCACCTCGAACGTCTGCGGTCCGCTCATGAGCTGGACCACGACGGCGTTGTTGCAGCCGGACACGGCGCCGAGCGCGGTCAACGAGGCTGCGAGGACTCCCACCCGAACGACCCGAGACGAAGCATGACGAAGCATGATGTGCGGAAGCATAGCAATTCCGGGCGCGCGCGCAGGGTAGGCTCGTCGCGTGCCCCCCCCGAGCCAGCCTCCCGCCGCCCCGAGCCCCGAGGACGAGGCCTTCGTCCACGAGGTCGTTCGGGTGTATCGGCGCTACGCCGCGGAGATCGTCGAGCGCTTCCGTTTCTGCCCCTACGCCGAGCGCTGCCGCGCCGAGGGCGGCACCCGCGAGATCGTGTGCCTCGACGTCACGCCGGATCTCGAGCGCTCGCTGGCGCTGGTGCGGAGCGCCGCCGACGACCGCCGCGTCGAGATCGGCCTCCTCATCTTCCCGAACGCCACGCTCACGCGCCTCGAGCTCTCGCGCTTCGTCGAGCAGCTGCGGCGCGCGCACCAGAACGAGCCGGGCGGGCTCGTGATGGCGATGGAGGCCTTCCATCCGGACGCGAGCGCCGATCTCGACAGCGCCGATCGTCACGTGCCCTTCGTGCGCCGCACGCCCGACCCGACGATCCAGCTCGTGCGACACGAGGTGCTCCTCCAGGTGCGTCGCGCAGGCGATCACGGGACTGCGTTCTTCGATCCGAGCCGCATGTCGCTCGACGCGCTCCTGGCCGCGCCAGCCCCCGTGCCGCTCCACACGCAGATCGCGCGCGCGAACCTCGAGACGACCAAGGAGCACGGCGTCGCGGCGATCGAGGAGATCTACGCAGACATCCGCCGCGATCGCGACCAGAGCTACGCACGCGTGCGCGGTGAGGTCGCGCTCACGACGCGTGGACCGAGCCCGCACGCCGGGAAACTCTAGGGCATGCGCCGTCTCGTGGCCGTCCCGGCCGATCTCGACGAGGTGATCGATCAGAGCGGCCGGGAGGTGGATCCCGCGCTCGTCGGCATGGACACGCGCGCGATCGAGCGCATCTGGCGCGCGATCCTCGCGCTCTATCGCACCGGCACGCAGCCCGGCATCGCGATCGTGGTGCGGCGCCGCGGCGAGGTCGTGCTCGAGCGCGCCATCGGTCACGCACGCGGCGCCCCGATGCAGCGCGGCTGGAGCGCGCCCGAGGCGATCCCGCTGCGCCACGACACTCCCTTCTGCATCTTCTCGGTCTCGAAGGCCGTGACCGCGATGCTCGTGCACCTCCTCGACGACCGAGGCGTCTTGCACGTGGACGATCCGATCGCCGAGCACGTCCCGGAATTCGCCACGCACGGCAAGGAGCGCACGTCGATCCGCCACGTGCTCACGCATCGCGCGGGCATCCCGTCGGTGGCGGGCAACAACGACCCCGAGCTGCTCGTGCACTGGGATCGCGTGATCGATCTGCTCTGTGACGCGCACCCCACCTCGGTGCCCGGCCGCCGCCTCGCGTACCACGCGGTCACGGGAGGCTACGTGCTCGGCGAGGTGATCCGTCGCGCGACCGGCAAGCGCATCGAGCAGCACCTCGAGGACGAGCTCGCCCGCCCGCTCGGCTTCGAGTGGTTTCGCTACGGCGTGCCGCCTGGCCGAGAGACCGTGGTCGCGGAGAACGTCTTCACGGGGAGCCCGATCCCCGCGCCGCTCGCCTTCCTCGTGAAGCGCGCGCTCGGCGTGTCGTTCGAGGAGGCCGTGCGGATCTCGAACGACGCGCGCTACCTCCACGCCGTGGTGCCCTCGGGCAACGTGGTGGCGACGGCCTACGAGGTGGCGACGTTCTTCGATCTGCTCCGGCAGGGCGGCTCGATCGCGGCCTCGTCGCTGCGAGGCCCGGCGGCCGAGGGACACGGCGAGGTCTCGATCTTCTCGCCCCGCACGGTGCGCCGCGCGCTCACCGAGTCGAGCTACCTCGAGCTCGATCTCACGCTCGCCGCGCCGGTGCGCTACGGCCTGGGGCTCATGCTGGGCGGCGACACGCTCTCGCTCTTCGGCCCGGGCACGCCGAGCGCGTTCGGGCACCTCGGCTTCATCAACGTGCTCGGCTGGGCCGACCCCGAGCGCGAGATCTCGGTGGCCGTGCTCACCTCCGGCAAGCCCTTCCTCGGCACGCACCTCGTGCCCCTCGTGCAGATCCTCCGCACCATCGCGCACGAGGTCCCGAAGACCGGCGCGCCCCGCGTGGGATCGCGGATGCCGCGGGCCATCCGCTGAGCGGTCGTCCCTGGTCGAAAGCACCCGAACGAAGCTGCGCTACGTCCCGCCTGCGAGGCCGTGCTTGTGGAGCTTCTCGTGCAGGGTGGCGCGGCCGATGCCCAGCTTCTTGGCGGCCTCGGTGCGGTTGCCGTTCGTCTCGCGCAGGGCCTCGGCGAGGAGACCTCGCTCGAAGGCGTCCACGCGCTCGCGAAGGGTGCGACCTTCGCTCGATGGGCTCGATGGATCGGCCGCAGGCTCGCGCCCGCTCGCGACGCGCGGGGCGTCCGGCAGGAGCGAGGGATCGAGCGTGTCGTCCACGGCGAGCGCGACGAGGCTCTCCACGGCGTTCTCGAGCTTGCCCGGCCAGTGGTAGGCCGAGATGCGACGGTGGATCTCGTCGGGCACGGCGAGCGGGCCCACCGCGAAGCGCTCGCGATAGCGCTCGAGGAAGTGCGAGAAGAGGGCCTCGACATCCTCGGGACGCTCGCGCAGCGGCGGCACCCGCAGCGTCACGACCTTGAGCCGGTAGTAGAGGTCCTCGCGGAACTTCCCCTCGCGCACGAGGGCCTCGAGATCGCGGTGCGTCGCGGCGAGCAGGCGCACATCGACGGGGATCGCGCGATCCTCGCCCACGGGCCGGATCTCTCCCTCCTGGATCGCGCGCAGGAGCTTGCCCTGCGTGCGCAGATCGAGCTCCGCGATCTCGTCGAGCAGGAGCGTGCCTCCGTGCGCCTCGCGGAAGAGGCCCGCGCGCGTCTTCACGGCGCCGGTGAACGCACCCTTGGCGTGGCCGAAGAGCTCGGCCTCCGCGAGCTCGTGCGGAAGGGCCGCGCAATTGAAGCGCACGTAGGGCCTCTTGGCGCGGGCGCTCGCGCGCACGATCGCCTCCGCGATGCGCTCCTTGCCGGTGCCGCTCTCGCCGAGGATCAGCACCGTCACGTCGCGCGGCGCGACGCGCGCCACGAGCGTCGCGAGACGGCTCATCGCGGGCGAGGCCCAGACGAGGCTCTTGGCGAGGTTCAGGTCCGCGCGCGCCTCGTCGCGCTCCTTGCGGAGCGTGGCCGCACGCTTGGCGCGCTCGATCGCGGCCGACAGATCGTCGGGCTCGAAGGGCTTCTTGAAGTAGTCGAAGGCCCCGAGCTTCATCGCGTCCACGGCCACGCGCTCGGAGCCGTGCGCGGTCATGAGCACGAAGATCGGCGCGGCGAGACCGTGCTTGTCGCGCAGCTTGGCGAGGAGGCCGAGCCCATCGAGCCGCGGCATGCGCAGATCGGAGAGGACGATGTCGATCTCGCCCTCGCCCGCGGCCTGCATCCGCTCGATCGCCTCGAGCCCGTCGGCGGCCTCGATCACGTCGAGGCCCGCGTCCTCGAGGTACGCGCGCAGGGTGAAGCGGAGCGCCGCTTCGTCGTCGACGAGGAGCGCGCGCAGCGTCACGCCGCCACCTCGCGACGCTCGCCGACGGTCTCGTGAGCGGCCGCCTCGATCGGCGCGGCGGCCGTCTCCGCGGGCGCGGCCACGTGCGGTCCCTCGATGGGCAGGACGAGGCGCGCGCGACAGCCGCCGCCCTCGCGATCGTCGAGCGTGAGCTCTCCTTCGTGCTGACGCGCGAGGCCCCGCGCGATCGCGAGACCGATGCCCGATCCCTTGGCCTTCGTGGTCGCGCCCACGTCGAAGAGCGCGCCGCGGATGCTTGGATCGAGGCCCCCGCCGCGATCGTCCACGTCGAGGACGACGCGCGCGTTCTCCGAGCGGAGCCCGATCTCGACGCGACCTCCCGTGGGGCTCGCCTCGATCGCGTTCTGCACCAGGTTCACGAGGATCTGTCGGACCTTGCGGGGATCGCAGGTCACGAGCAGCTCCTCGCCGGAGGGAGCCTCGATCGTCACCTGCCGCGCGAGCGCCATGCCCTCGTGGAGCGCGACCACCTCGCGCACGAGCGCCGCGATCCCGGTGGCGCGGAGCTCGAGCGGGACCACGGGCCGCGAGTAGTTGAGGAGCTCCTCGAGGATGGCCTGCATGCGATCGATCTCTCCGCGCATCACCTCGAGGCGCTCCTTGCCGTGGCCCTCGGGCACGTCGCGTCGAAGGAGGCCTGCGAGGCCCTTGATCGACGCGAGCGGGTTCTTGAGCTCGTGCGCGAGCTCGGAGGAGAGCGCGCTCATGGTGCGCGCCGTCTCTCGGTGGAGCTCGAGGAGGCGCTGCTGCTCGGCCACTCGCTCGTCGACCGCCGCATCGAGCGTGGCGCGGATCCACTGTCCGAGCGTCACCGCGGCGAGGAAGAACGCCGTGTACGCGAAGGCGACGATCGCGCCGCCCACGACCTCGCCCGTCACGCTCATGGTCGTGAAGGGCACGAGGCCCGGCACCACGCCGTACACGTGCGCCGCCGCGAGCAGCCACACCGCGGGGATGTGCACCGTGAGCACGAAGATCGCCGCGAGCCGTCGTGGTGCGCTGAGGTTGAACATCAGCGCGACGATCAACACGGCGGGGGCGATGGGGCTGGCGAGCCCGCCGCTCCCCACCATCATCCCGAGCTGACAGAGCCCCGAGATCACGAGGTTCACGCGCACACGGTTCATCGTGAGGGGCACACCGCGGCGCACGGCGCGGAGCTCCACGAGCGAGATCGCGGTGAGCGTGATGCCGACGGTGCTGAGGAGCGCGATGCGCCACGGCCTCGGGTCGAGCCACATGAAGCCGAGCGCCATCGTGGAGAAGAGGGGCAGCGCGCGCGCTCGCCACACGAGCAACGTCTGGAGCACCCGCTCTCTGGCGCGCTCGACCACGGGCTCGGTCGGCGGGTCGTCGGTCGCGCTCATGAGCGAAGCGTAGATCACGGTGGAGCGGTCCTCAGCAAGCGCGGTGCCTCGCGCCGCAAACGCGGCGCCTCGCGCGCCACGGCCGTTTCCGCAGGGCTTGCGCCCGGCTGCCCCCCGCGCACGCGGACGATGCGTCCGGAAGTCCGAACGGGATCCGTCCGGGGCCGCGAACACGACGGGGAATCGGCCTGAATTCCGGCGATCGCGCACGGTTCGTGGGCGGCACGAGTCTTGTACGACGCGAGGTCATGCGGCGCGCACTCCTCCTCGGCCCCATCGTCATCGCCATCCTCGGCGTCCTGCTCTTCCTCCGCATCCGCGAGCAGCAGGCCCGCGCCGAGGGACCGCCCGCCGGCTCGGGCACCATCGAAGGCACCACCGTCGACCACGCCGCGCGCATCGCGCAGCGCGTGACGCGCGTGGCCGTGTCCGAGGGTGCCGAGGTGCACGCGGGCGATCTCCTCGTCGAGCTCGACTGCACCGAACCGCAGGCGCGCCTGGCCGAGGCAGACGCGCGCATCGCGGCCGCCGAGGCGCAGGCCCTCGCGGCCCGCGCCCAGGTCGACGCGGCAGGACGTCAGCAGCGCGCGGCCTCCGCGGCGGCGCGTGCCACCACCGCACAGCTCGCGGTCGTCGAGGCCAACCAGGAGGCCGCGAGCCGCGAGCAGCAGCGCGTCGCGAGCCTCGGCGAGTTCGCTACGCCGATGGTGCGCGATCAGGCAGGCGACGCCGTGCGTACGCTCGGCTCGCAGCGGAGCGCCGTGCAGGCGCAGGCCGGCGCGGCGCGCGCGCAGGCCGGCGTGGTGGGCGCGCAGATCGAGGCCGCCGAGGCCACGAGCCAGGCCGCCGCGCAGCAGATCGAGGCTCTGCGCGCGCTCCGCACGCTCGCGCAGCTCGCGGTGGACGAGTGCACCGTCCGCGCGCGGCGCGACGGAATCGTCGAGACGATCTACTTCGACGAGGGCGAGCTCGTCTCGCCAGGGGCGCCGCTCGTGCGCGTGGTGGACGTGCACGAGGTCACCGCGACGTTCTACTTGCCGAACGCCGAGATCGGCGCCGTCCACACCGGCGCGCGCGCCGACGTCGTGGCCGACGCGTATCCGGACGCGCACTTCGAGGGCGTGGTGAGCACCATCTCGATGGAGGCGTCGTTCACGCCGCGCACCGTGCAGACACGCACCGATCGCGACCGCCTCGTCTATCCCGTCGAGGTGCGGATCCAGAACGCCGATGGACGCCTGCGACCGGGCATGCCGGTGCAGGTCACGGTGAGCTCGCCATGAGCTCGATCCTCGCGACGACGCTCGGCCGCGACTTCGGCAAGGCGCCGAGCGTCAACCGCGCGGTCGGCGAGATCTCGCTCGAGATCCCACGCGGAGAGCTCTTCGGCCTCATCGGTCCCGACGGCGCGGGCAAGACCACGCTGCTCCGCATGATGGCGGGCCTGCTCCCCCCGACGCGCGGCAGCGTGCGCGTGGAGGGCATCGATCCCTTCGGAAAAGAGGCGGATCACGCGCGTGACGTCATCGGGCTCGTGCCACAGGAGCACAGCCTCTACGGCGACCTCTCGGTCGGCGAGAACCTCGACTTCTTCGCCGATCTCTACGGCCTCACCGGTGACGACCTCCGCACGCGCCGCGATCGACTGCTCTCGATCACGCGCCTCGGTCCCTTCCAGGCGCGCCGCGCGAGCCAGCTCTCGGGCGGCATGTACAAGAAGCTCGCGGTCGCCTGCGCGCTCCTGCACCAGCCCGAGGTGCTCCTGCTCGACGAGCCCACGAACGGCGTCGATCCCCCGTCGCGCCGCGAGCTCTGGGAGCTGCTCTACGAGTTCGTCGAGGGCGGCATGACCGTCGTCGTCACCACGCCGTACATGGACGAGGCCACGCGCTGCCATCGCGTCGCGCTCATGGATCGCGGCGAATTCATCGCGCTCGCGCCTCCGCAACAGCTCATCGACTCGCTGGATGCCGCCGTGCTCGAGGTCGCCCTCGCCAGCGTGCCCGAGGCGCGCGAGAAGGCCACGGCCGTGGTGGAGGCGAGCCCGCTCGTGGTCGCGAGCTCTCCGCTCGGCGCCTCGCTCCGTGTCGTGGTCGAGCGAGGCAACGAGCCGGCGGTCGCGGCGGAGCTCGCGGGGCTCGGGACGCTCGTGCCTGCGGCCGCCTCGTTCGAGGATCTCTTCCTCACCGCGATCGCGCGCCGCGAGCGAGACGCCAAGTCCTCCACCGCTCGCAAGGAGGCCGCGTGACCGTCCGCTCCATCGTGGTCGAGGGCCTGGGCCGTCGCTTCGGCGACTTCGTCGCGGTGCGCGACGTCTCGTTCCACGTCGAGAAGGGCGAGATCTTCGGCTACCTCGGCGCCAACGGCGCGGGCAAGTCCACCACGATCCGCATGCTCTCGGGGCTGCTCGAGCCCACGAGCGGCCGCGCGCTCGTCGCGGGCCACGACATCGCCAAGGCCCCCGACAAGGTGAAGGCCTCGATCGGCTACATGTCCCAGAAGTTCTCGCTCTATCTCGATCTCACGGTGCGCGAGAACCTCGAGTTCTTCGGAGGGATCTACGGCAGCTGGGGCCGCGCGCTCTCGCGTCGCGTCGACGAGACGCTCGAGTCGATCGACATGCGCAGCCTCGCCGAGACCTCGACCGCGGCGCTGCCCGGAGGCCTGCGTCAGCGCCTCGCGCTCGGCTCCGCGCTCTTCCACAAGCCGCCGATCGTGTTCCTCGACGAGCCCACGGCGGGCGTGGATCCGGCCTCGCGCCGCGAATTCTGGAAGCTCATCCGCGGCATCTCCTCGGCGGGCACCACGGTCTTCGTGACCACGCACTACATGGACGAGGCCGAGTACTGCGCGCGCATCGGGCTCATGGTGGCCGGCAAGCTCGTGGCCCTCGACACGCCCGCGGCCCTCAAGAGCGAGTGGGTGCCCGGACGCATCCTCCGCTTCGAGGGCGAGGGCCTCGTGCGCGCCCTGTCCGAGATCCGCCGCACCCACGGCGTCGTCGAGGCGCAGTCGTTCGGCAACGGCGTGCACGTGCGCTTCGATCCCGGCCACACCACGGATCAGAGCGTCCTCGCCGCGGTGGCAGCGCTGCCTGCCGTGAAGGTCCGCCTCACCGAGCCCGTCGAAGCCACCCTCGAGGACGTCTTCCTCGCGGCCGCCGATCGCAAGGCCGAGGACGCCGTGCGCGGAGGTGCGTCGTGACCGCCCCCACCGAGACGAGCGCCCCGACGAGCTCTCCGCGCGCGGCGCGCAAGCACGCGCGCAGCGGCGCCCTCCGACGCATCGTCGCCATCGCGCGCAAGGAGGCGCTGCACGTGCAGCGCGATCCGCGCTCGCTCTACCTCGCGCTCGGCATGCCGATCGTGCTCCTCCTGCTCTTCGGCTACGGCGTGAGCTTCGACATGGATCACCTGCCGGTGGTTCTCGTCGACGAGGACCGCACGCCCGAGTCGCGCGAGATCGCCGATCGCGTCTTCGCCTCGGGCGATCTCCACATGGTCGGGCGCGCAAGCTCGGGCGACGAGGCGCACGGCATCTTCGCGCGCCGCGAGGCCCACGCGGTCCTCATCCTCCCGCGCGGCACGAGCGAGTCCATCGGTCGCGGCGAGGCCGTCGAGGCGCAGCTGCTCATCGACGGCGTCGAGGCCAACAGCGCCGCGCAGCTCCAGGGCAAGGCCGAGAGCGCCCTCCGCAGCGCCTCGCTCGCGATGAGCGTCGAGGCCATGGGACCACGCGCGGTCGCGATCCCCACCGAGGTGCGCCTCTCCACGTGGTTCAACCCCGAGGAGCGCTCGCAGCTCTATCTCGTGCCCGGTCTCGCCGCGTACATCCTCGCCATCGTCGCGGTCTTGCTCACGGCGCTCACGGTCTCGCGTGAGTGGGAGCGGAGCTCCATCCAGCAGCTCTTCGTCACGCCCGTGCGCACCTACGAGATCATGCTCGGCAAGCTCGTGCCGTACTTCCTCCTCGGCGTCGTCGCGGAGATGACGGTCTTCGTCGTGGGCGCGTGGGTCTTCGACGTGCCCATGCGCGGCGATCCCCTCGCGCTCGCCTCGGCGTCGCTGCTGTTCCTGCTCGGCATGCTCGGGCAGGGGATGCTCATCTCGATCGTCGCCCGCAACCAGATGGTCGCCACGCAGGTCGCGACGATGACCTCGATGCTGCCGAGCATGCTCCTCTCGGGCTTCGTGTTCCCGATCGAGAACATGCCCCTGCCCCTGCAGGTGATCTCGAACGTGGTGCCCGCGCGCTACTTCATCCACGCCCTGCGCGGCGTGCTCCTGCGCGGCAACGGCTTTCCGGAGATCGGCTTCGATCTCCTCATGCTCACGGCCTTCGCGTGCTTGATGCTCTTCGCCGGCACGAAGCGCTTCAAGCGGGAGCTCGCGTGATGTCCAACGAGACGCACGAGGTCATGGCTCCGTACGAGCCGCCTCCGCGGAGCCTCCTCCAGTCGTGGCTCGCGGCGCCGTGGGCCGTGGCCAAGAAGGAACTCCGGCAGACGCTGCGCGATCCGCGCGTGATGGCGGTCCTCGTGATCGCGCCCGCGCTCCAGCTGCTGGTGCTCGGTCACGCCGCGAACCTCGAGGTCGACCGCGTGCCCACGGTCATCGTCGATCTCGACGACACCACCGACTCGCGGCGCGCGCTCGCCGAGCTCATCGCCGACGACACGCTGCGCGAGGTCGCGCGCGCACACTCGCCCGACGAGGCCACCGCCCTCCTCGTCCAGGGCCGCGCGTCCGTGGCGATCGTCGTGCCCGACGGCTGGAGCCGCGATCTGCACCGCGCCGTGCCCACGCATCCCGCGCGCGTGCAGGTCCTCGTGGACGGCACCGATCCGAACCGCAGCGGCATCGCGGGCAGCGCCGCGCTGCGCTTCTTCTCCATGCTCGCCGCGCGCTCCGTGCAGGAGCGCCTCGCGCAGATGCAAGGCTCGATGACCGCGCTCGCGGGACAGAGCGCCGACCTCGGCACCGTCACCGCCAGCGCGATGGCGGCGGCGGCCGGCGCGCCTTCGAGCGCGTCGCCCTCGGTCCCGTCTGCCATGCGCCCCACGCAACTCTCGCTCGCGCCGCGCGTGCTCTACAACCCACGCCTTCGCACCGCGTACAACATGGTGCCCGGCATCGCGACGATGCTCCTCCTCATCGTCACGACCATCGTCACGTCGATGGGCCTCGCCCGTGAGCGCGAGTCGGGAACGCTCGAGCAGGTGCTCGTGACGCCCGTGCGTCCGTGGGCCCTCATCCTCGGAAAGATGCTGCCCTTCGCGGGGATCGGCCTCTTCGATCTGCTGCTCGCGCTCGTGGTCGGCACCTACGTCTTCGACGTACCGATCCGTGGCTCGATCCCGCTGCTCTTCGGCGTGACGTTCGTCTACCTGCTCACCACGCTCGGGCTCGGCCTGTTGATCTCGACCGTGAGCCAGACGCAGCAGCAGGCCTTCCTCGCCGGCCTCTTCGTGATGATGCCGGGCATCCTCTTGAGCGGCATCATGACGCCCATCGAGAGCATGCCGAGCTGGCTCCAGCCGGTGACCTACCTGAACCCGCTGCGGTGGTTCTCGCAGATCGTGCGCGCGGTGATGATCCGCGGGGCCACCCTCGACGAGATCCTCGGTCCGCTCGGAGCCCTCGCGGTGTGTGGCTTCGTGCTCGCCACCGTCGCGATCCTGCGCTTCCGCAAGACCGCCGGCTGACCCGGCACAGACCCGCCCCATGACGTCGCCGAGGCCCGGCCGCGCCTGGCAGCCCGAGTGACCACCGCCTCGCGAGACCCCGGCTGATCGATCCGCCAGGGCCAGACTCATGCATCGAATTGCCCACGTTTCCGGCGGTTCCCGCGATGGCACGGGGCTCGCTCTACGGAGGGCATGACCCCCCGCCGCATCCTCCCCCTCCTCCTCGCCCTGTCCTCGACGCTGGTCGCGGCCTGCGCGGGCGAGGCGCCGTCCGCGTTCGACGAGGCCGCCGCCGAGACGGGCCTCGATCAGCCCGCCGAGGCCGTGCCGGAAGAAGGCAAGGCCGACGGCGTCGAGGCGCTCGGCCCGACGATCGGCAACGGCGCGGCGACCGAGGTGTGGGCGGTGCGCAACCAGTGGACCGACACGACCACCGCCGAGGCGCGCCTCGCGGGCGTGGCCTGGTCTGCGAACAGCGGCCTCGACTGGGAGCAGAAGTACGAGCGCTGGGTCGGCTCGCTCGAGGTGATCCCGCGCGCGGGCTACGGGCAGACCGTCCGCATCCGCACGCCGTTCGGCACGCGCACGTTCGACTCGCCCACGCTCGAGTGCGCGGAGTTCGGCATGTTCCTCCGCGCCACCTTCGCCTCGTGGTACGGCCTGCCGTTCTTCCTCACGGGCTGGGACGCGACGGGCCGCCAGACGATGTTCGCCGGCCACTTCGGCTTCGTGAACCGTCGCGGCGAGACCATCGCGCGCTTCCCCGCGTTCCGCACTGCGTACACCGACTACACCTCGCGCTGGCGCGAGGGTCAGGCGTGGCCCAGCGACTCGCGCCTGCGCGGCCTGCGCCTCGGCACCGACGACGCGGTGCAGTTCCTCTCCACCGACGGCACCACGCGCGGCGCGGGCGCCTACTTCGACGAGATGTTCCTCAACAAGCGCGTCGGCTACTTCATGCGCCTCCTGCTGCTCTACTTCGGCAGCGTGAACCTCGCCGACAGCGCGAACATGTACCACGCGAGCCCCGAGTCGCTCCGCGCGGGTGACCTGCTCCTTCACCGCTGGCAGCGCCAGGGCATCGGCCACGTGATCCCCGTGCTCCGCCGCACGAACGTCGACGACACGCACTTCGAGGTCGCGGTCGCCTCGGGCTCGATGCCGCGCCGTCAGCCGCTCTGGGAGGAGGGCTCGAGCGCACGCGAGGAGTTCCTGAGCGACGACGCGGGCGGCCCCGGCACCGCGTGGGACGGCAGCGTGTACGCGACGCTCGGCGGCGGTCTTCGTCGCTGGCGCACGCCGGTGCTCTCGAGCGGCCGCTGGCGCAACCAGATCCGCACGACCGATCGCACGAACGCCCTCGCCGACGGCGACACCGCGGCCATCGGCGCGCGCCTGGCCCGCTTCGAGGAGCTGCTCGCGCAGGTGAGCCCCGAGATGCGCCGCGACGCCGCGATCGAGCGCATCACCAACGCGCGCACGCACCTCTCGATGTACCCCGCGAGCTGCTCGGCCCGCACGCGCCGCGAGGACGCGTTCGCCGATCTCTACTCGGTGATGAGCGAGTACTTCGGCACCGACCGCGCCGAGGTCGACGCGCGCTACCGCACGCTCGCGGATCGTGTGTTCGCGGAGCTCACGTACGAAGAGGCGCGCACCTGCTGCTGGAACAGCTCCACGGCCGCGATGCAGAGCATCGTGGTGCAGTACGCCGAGCGCGAGCAGGCCGACGCGGCCGCGCGCAGCATGTGTGTGGAGCCCACGATCTTCCGCGCCGAGGCCTCGGATCTCATGGCGGGCGGCGATGGCTACGGCCGCTGGCGCACCTTCGCGACGAGCATCGGTCGCGGCGCGGAGTGGCGCGCGTGGAGCGAGGACGAGACCTGCGCGGGCCGCGCGGTGGTGGGTGATCACAGCACGGGCCGCGGCCTCGAGACGGCGTTCTGCTCGGCCACGGGCCCGGTCGCGAGCGACTGCGATCCCGCGGGCGGCAACGACACGACCGCACGGGCGACGACGCTCGCCACCGGCACGCCGATCAACGCGCGCATCTGCACGGGCGACGTGGACGTCTACCGCGTGGAGGCCGGCACGAGCACGGCCACGGTGATCCTCTCGTTCCGCCACAGCGCGGGCGATCTCGACCTCCAGGCGGTCCGCGAGGATGGCACCGTGATCACCGAGAGCGCGGGCACGAGCGACGAGGAGCGCGTGTCGGCCACGGGCACGTTCTTCGTGCGGGTCATCGGCTACTCGAACGCGCAGAACAGCTACACGATCCGCCGCTGACGCGGACCGCGAGCCCACGGCTCGCGCACGAGGACAACGGGACGCAGCCCACGGCCGCGTCCCGTTCGCGTTCATGGCCTCGCGCTGACCTTTCGCTGGCCCACGCAGGCCGCCGATGCCGCGACGCGCGAGGCCTGTGAGCGAGCCGACGAGTGACGTCAGCGACGGGGCTGGACGCTCAGCGCCCAGGCGGCGGCGTCTTCGATCGTCGCGAACGCGCGGAGGCGCGCCGCCGTCTTGCGCGCGAGCACCGTCATGTTCACGCGTGCGGACGCGAGCTCGTTCGGGAGCACCACCGCGATGATCTTGAGGACGGGCGCGCGATCCGAGTGCTCCCAGCGCGCCTCGCGCACGCCGGGCATGGGCTCGGAGCTGTCGTGACGCGCGTCGAAGACCACGCGCTCGAGGTTTCGGGCGCTCGCGAAGCGATCGATCTCGCCGAGCCAGCGGCGCATGTCCTCGGGCGTACGAACGTCGGCGAGCTCGGTCACGAGGAGGTAGCCGTCTCGAGCCTCGAGGGTCGAGCGGCCTTCTCCGACACGTAGCTCCACCGCCTTCATACCCAGGAGGCGTAGTCCGAATTCCAGCCGCGGAACAGGGGTCGTCGCTCGGCAGCGTGCCCCCGGCGCTCGTTCCACCGGGCGCCCGAGCCGTGGCATCGTCGTCGCACGATGTGCCGCAACATCAAGCTGCTCTTCCACTTCCAGCCGCCCGCGACCAAGGACGAGATCCACGCGTCGGCCTTGCAGTACGTGCGCAAGGTGTCCGGGCCCGGGCAGCCGACCGCTGCGAACAAGGAGGCGTTCGATCGCGCGGTCGCGGAGATCACCGCGATCACCGAGCGCCTGCTCCTCACCGAGCTCGTGGCCAAGGGGCCGCCTCGCGATCGCGAGACCGAGAAGCAGCGCGCCAAGGCCCGAGGCCAGGACCGCGACGAGCGCATCCGCAAGAAGATCCTCGCAGAGGGCGGATGACACGATCCCCCACGCAGCTCGACTGGGCGCGCGCGCAGGCGCGGGCAGCCAGCCACTTCGCGTGGCCCGAGGTGCGCTCCGCGCACGAGTCCGCGGACCCACACGTCGCTCACCTGGCGGCCGACGTCGCGCGAGTCGAGCACGAGAGCGAGGCGCGCGCCTGCCCCACGTGCGGATGCGCGCCCGCGTCCCTCGTGTGGGTCTCGATCGGCACGAGCGACGCTTCGTGGACGCAGGGCGACGAGCGCTGCGGCTGGCTCACGCTCTGCGCGCGCTGCATGGCGCAGGTCGATTTCTTCCTCGACACCGACATGGTGAACGAGCGCCGACGAGGCAATTGGTGACCGCCGCGCAGGCCGCGCCCGCGAGCCATCGTGTGAGACCCCACGGCCTGAGACGGCCCGTCGAGCGCGCCGACCGGGCCAGCGGCGCCGACGGTCTGCGGGGTGGAGGTCCCAGAGCCGAAGAAGACAGGGCCTCTCGTCGAACTGCCTTGTCGCCGTGCTCGCGACTCCCCTCGGGCCTGCCGGGCGCATTCGCGGAGACGTGATCGGTAGGAGTGAGGGCCGTGTGCTCGGAGACGGTGCTCGCTGCCTCACGCCTCTCGGGGCATTGCCATTCATGCCATCGCATCGATCGAGAGTTGCGTGAGAAGCCCGCTCAGCGGGCTTGATGTCGTGTGCCCCCGACTTTCAGTCGGTGGGCTGGAGACAGTTGGGTGTAGGTGCTCGAGAAGCCCGCTCGTGGACGGCACGGTCGTCGTGCTCGCGTCTCCCCTCGACCCTGCCGGGCGCATTCGCGGAGACGTGATTGGTAGGAGTGAGGGCCGTGTGCTCGGAGACTGTGCTCGCTGCCTCGCGCCTCTCGGGGCATTGCCATTCACGCCATCGCAGCAAACGAGAGTTGCGTGAGAAGCCCGCTCAGCGGGCTTGATGTCGTGTGCCTCCGACTTTCAGTCGGTGGGCTGGAGACAGGTGGGTGTAGGTGCTCGAGAAGCCCGCTCGTGGACGGCACGGTCGTCGTGCTCGCGACTCCCCTCGGGCCTGCCGGGCGCATTCGCGGAGACGTCGCTGCGAGCAGTGAGGAGAGAGTGCTCGGAGACGGTGCTCGGCGCGTCATGCATCTCGGCGCATTGCCTTCCACGCCATCGCGTCGAAC
>JAIBCE010000154.1 GCA_019694315.1 Sandaracinaceae bacterium | reverse complement strand
CGAGCGCGCGCGGCAGGCGCGCCTCGGCGTGCGGCGCATGGCACGCGGCGCAGCCGATGCCGGCCGGCCCGGCCTCCTCGGGCACGCTCGTGGCGGCGCGCGCGCCGATCGCTGCGAGGAACCCCGCCGTCGTGTGGCAGTCGGCGCAGCCGGGCTCGCGCGTCTCGGGCGCGCGATCGCTCGTGGCCATGCGCGTGCTCGCCCACGCGGCCACGTGGCCGTAGCGAGGCGGAGCGTCGTGACAGCTCGCGCAGACGTCGGTGCGGAGGATGGCCCAGCGCGCGCTCGCCTCGGGGATCGCGCCGGGCCCGTGGCACGCCGTGCAGCCCACGCCCGCGAGGCGACGCAGCGCGCGTGGCATGACCTCACCCCGCACACCCGTGGGCCAGCCCACGCGTAGCGCGACGTGCGCGAAGCCTCCGTCGGGCAAGCCCGGCTCGCCCACGGCGTGGCAGCGGAGGGCGCACGGCTCGCTCGATCGACGCGCCAGCGACGAGGTCATCGGGCTCGCGAGGACGAGCTCGGTCTCGCGCGCATGACAGGGGCCCCGACCGCAGTCGAGGGGCGTGGCCACGTGCTCGCCGCTGCGGAGCGAGAGCGGGCGACCCGACGCGTCCTCCAGGACCCAGCGGCCCGACGCGTCGGGCACGAGGCGCTCGAGCTCGTGATCGACCGGCAGCGGCGCGCTCTGCGATCCGCGTGGCCTCTCGACCACACGGAACGGCCCGCCGCGGAGGAGCACACCGGCGCCGAGCGGCACGGACGGAACGCCCGTGGCGCGCGCCGCCGCGAGCACGATCACCTCGCGCACGATCGGAGGCTGATCGGGCCGCGTGTAGTGCATCGCGAGCGTGATCGCGGCGGCGCGCGCAGCCGAGACGGGCACGATGCCCCAGCGCGGGGCGGACGGTGGATCCCAGGGCGCGGTGCGACCGCGCACGACGAAGCCGCGGCGCTCGATCGTGAGCGGCGTGCTCGCGCCGTCGAGGAGCTGCCACGTCACGCTGCCAGCGAGCGCCTCGCGACAGCCCGGGCGGACCTCGACGGTGAAGGCCGCGTCGTGGCCCACGGGCGCGGGCGCCACGAGCTCGACGAGCGGCGTGAGCGCGACGTCGAGCACCGGCCCCTCCGTGACGCTCGGCGTGACGGGACAGAAGCCGTCGAGCGTGATCTCGTGGGGCATCGCGCGGCGAGGCAGGACGAAGCGGCGAGGCCCGAGCGCGCGCGCCTCGGGCGCGAGGCGCGAGGGCTCGACCGCCGGCAGCGTCACGAGCGGGCTCGCGCTCCGCAGCGTGAGGATCACCTCGTCGATCGCGGGCGGAGGCTCCTCGCAGCCGAGGGTCGTCACGACGACGACGAGCGCGATCAGTCCGTGCAGCGTGCGAGCACGCATCGCGCTCCCTCCGGGCAGTCGCCGTCGAGCCAGCAGTCGGGCGGCGCCTCGCGCGCGAGCGCGCAGCGACCGTGGACGCACGCGAGCCCCTCGGGGCACGCGACGTCGGCACAGGGGCTGCCGAGGCGCATCATCGTGTCGCGCGCGCAGCGTCGAACATACGCCGCGCCCTCGTGCAGCGGGCCCTCCTCGAGGAAGTCGCAGCCCCAGCCCTCGGCGGACGGCAAGTCGGGCGCGGCGTCGACGCAGACGCGTCGCCGCTCCTCGTCGTCGGAGAGGGGACCGCACACGAAGCCCTCCGACGACGGGCCCGCGACGACCCCCGCCACCCGCGCCCCGCCGCGACAGATCACGACGCCGACGTGCTCGAGACACTCCCACTCGCCGTCGTCGGGCATCGCGGGGAAGCGCTGCACGCAGCGCTCGCTCGTGCACTCGAAGTCGCTTCCGCGCAGAGGCCGCGCCGCGAGCGGAGCCGGACGCTCGCACCCGAGGAGGGCCGCGAGGGACACGACGGCGAGCCCCGCGCGCGTGCTCACGACCCGCTCACGCATCAAGCGACACGTTCGTCGACGACCCTCGTCAGCGACACTCGACGATGCCCGTGCACGCGCCCACCGAGGTGCGATCGGTCGGGTAGTTCTCGCAGCACCCGCCCGCGTCGACGCAGCAGTCGCGGTTGTAGATGGTGGTCGAGCAGCTGCCGGGGCGCTCCGTCGTCTCGACGCACGTGCCCCACGTTCCGTCGGAATTGCAGTCCTGGATGCCCCAGTGGCAGTAGGTCGGATCGTCACACCAGCGGCTCTCTCCCGGCGTGCAGTGCTGGCACTCGGTGTCGGCGCAGTCGGTGGAGTGATCGCAGTCGTTGTCGTTTCCATCGCTGCACGCGGTCTCGCGCGTGTCGCAGCCGCAATTGCCGGGCGAGTGACAGTCGGGATCGTCGCAGTCGATCAGCCGATCACAGTCGTTGTCGCGCCCATCGCCGCAGCGGATCTCGACGAAGAAGGGGAATTCGCGCGTGCAGCCAGGTGGCGGCGGCGGCGGCGGCATGCACGTGTCGGTGCTGCTGCACTGGTTGTCGGCGCAGTCGACGAAGCCATCGCAGTCGTCGTCGAGGCCATCGGCACAGCTCGTCTCGGTCGGCGTGCAGTGGCTCGCGCACTCGGTGCGCATCGCGCAGTCGGGGTCCGCGCAGTCGGCGAGGCCATCGCAGTCCTCGTCGACGCCGTTGGGCCCGCAGTCCTCGAACTCACCGCAGCTCGAGCCGCCCGGATCGATTCCGTCACAGTCCTCGTCGATGCCGTTGCCCTCGATCTCGGGACGCGGGAGCACCGCGCCGTTGCACACGTCCCACGAGAGGAATTCGCCGAACGCCACGCAGTACTGCACGCCGTCGCGACACGCGCCGACGTTGCGGCGCCCGGGCTCGCCAGGCCAGCAGTACTGCCACTCGTCGACGGCCGGGCATGTGCAGCCCTCGTCGACGAAGCCATCGCCCGTGTCGTCGATCGAATTCGCGCAGTTCTCGTGGGGCCCCGGCGGCAGCGCCGCGTCCTCGCCGGGCGCGACGAAGGCATCGTCCGTGGGCGCGACGAAGGCATCGAGGTCCCCGCCTCCGCCCCCGGAGTCGGGGCGCCGGCCCAGTCCTGTCCCTTGATCACAGCCCGCGGCCGGCACGAGGACGAGCGCGAGAGAGCAGAGCCCGAGCCGGACGAGGCGCGTGGATCGATGCGACATGTTCACTCCGTGACGCGAGAGAAAGAGCGAAGAGGACGAGCGTGTCGACGAGGCGCCGCGAGGGCGTCAGAAGCGTTCAGAAGCTGCCGGAGCCACCCATCATGCAGCCCGTGCAGCCCGGCCCGGTGGGATCGGTGGCGCACGAGAGCGGGCAGTAATTCACGCGGTTGAAGACGTACTCACCGTGCGCGGCCGTGCCGTCGTCGATGGGCTCGCACTCGAGCGAGAGGCCCACGACGCTCATCTCGCCGTAGCCGCCGCTGGTCGCGAACTGCGTCGCGCACGCGGAGTCGGAGCTCGACCACGAGGGCAGATCCGGCAACCGCATCGCGACGCCCGGCTCGGGATACCAGACGTCGCCGGTGCACACGCGCGCCAGCATGCAGTCGCTCGGCGAAGGCGAGGCTGCGTTGCCCGCGCGCAGCGTGTAGCAGAGGTTGAAGCGGCCGGCGCAGTCGACGGTCAGCGAATCACCGCTCCACACCGTGCCGGCCATGGGCTCGGCGGGCGGCGTGTCGTCCGAGGGCAGCGTGGGGCAGTGCGCCGCACCACCGCTCACGTAGGTGGAGACAGCGTAGGTCCCGCGTCCCGCGCCGTAGTCGACGAAGCAGGGCGAGAGGTTCTCGATGGCCCAGCGTCCCTCGGAGAAGCACTGACACGCCTGCGGTCCGAGGCGCGCGCCCTCGACGGGCAGGACCGCGCCCATGCACGGGCCCCACACGCCGGTGAACTCGTCGTAGGGCACGCACGTGGTCGTGCCGTCGTGGCAGATGCCGCGGTTGCGGTTCACGCGGCGGCCGGGCCAGCACGGCGCCATCTCGCCGACGGTGTCGCAGCGGCAGCCCTCCCGGTTCTTGTCGTCGGGGCACTCGGGCGTGCCGCCCGGAGGATCGGGCGGCGGCGACATCGAGCCGTCCTCGAGACACTGCACGGGCGGCGGATCATCCGCCCAGAAGGCCTCGGGGTTGGGCTCGACGGGCGGCGGGCCGGTGTCGATGGTGAGCGGCGCGTCGGGCCGCTCGTAGACGCCGATGTCCACGAGGCCGGGAGGTCCTGCGTCGTTGCCCGCGCTCGTGCCCGTGTCCCGGCGGCGGTCGACGCTGCCACCTTCGCAGTCGCAGCCGGCGAGGGAGACGAGGACCGACGCGAGCGCGACGGTGGAGCAGAGGGTGCGCGCCGCACGGAAATCGACCTTGGCCATGGAAGCCTCCGGATCCGTGGAGCGTACACGAGACCTCGTCGCCGGGCAGACCCGAGCCGAGAGTGGCCTCTCGCGCGTCGGGGCCCATGGAACCACTTACGCGCGACGTCCATCCGTCGAGGCAGGCTGCTCGATGGCCGAAGGCCAGAGAAACCGACAGAATCTCCCGAACGTGCCGCCCGCGCCCCGAGAGGCTCCGTCTTCGCGCCCTCCCGAGGAGGCTCGCGCGATGCCGCGCGCGCTCATCCCCTCGGCGTTCGTGCTCGGCGCCGCGTTGCTCGTGTCGATCGGCCTCCACGTGAACGTGTACGAGGGCCTGGCGGTGCTCGGGACGCTCATCGATCGCGCGCGACCGGTTCCCGCGCCCGCCGAGATCGACTTCGTCGTGATCGATCCGGGCGCGGTCACGCCACCCGACGAGGAGGCGCCTCCGACGCCGAGCGTGGTCACCGATCCCAGCGCGACACCGCCGACGCCCGCCCCCGAAGAGCGTGACCGCGCTCGGCCGCAGATCGCACCGCCGCGCGAGCGACCGCGTCCCCTCGCGCCACCGCCCGAGCCTCCGCCCCCTGCCCCGCCGCCGGAGGTCGCGCTCCCCGTGCCTGCCGCGCCCACGCCACCGCCGCCCGCACCACCGCCGCCCGACGATCGACGATCGATCGTGCAGCGCTCCGACGATCCGAGCGTGGACAACCCGGACGCGCGCTTCCTAGCGGATCAAGCGCGCATCGTCGAGCAAGAGACGATCGCGAGCCTCCGCAACACGCTCCGCGACGATCCCGATCCCGTGGCATCGGCCACGGAACAGGCCGATCCCGAGGCCGAGGTCGAGGGCAACGATCGCGAGGACGAGAGCGCGGATCTGCGGGAGGTCGAGGGCGACGATCGCCGCCGCGTGACCGAGCACGAGGCCGAGCAGGATCCGGCGCGCGACACGGTGGCCTCCACGAGCCGACGACCGAGCGATCAGGGCTCGGCGACCTCGACGAGCGGTGGGACGCAGTCACAGGCAGGGACGCCCTCGCGCGGGCAAGAAGGTGGCGCACAGGCGCGGGGCGGCGGCGCGCCTCCGGGCCACGACGTGCTCGTGACCGATCGCTTCGGCAGCTACGTGGTGCGTGTGCCCGACGCGCAGAGCGGCGCGGCCCCGGGCGCGGGCGGTGGAGCGCACGTCGAGGGACCTGGACAGGGCGCGAGCGGCCTCGGTCGCCTCGCGGGCAGGAGCGGCGAGCGAGGGGGCGGCGCAGAGGCGCGGTCGGGCACGCGCGGCGGTCAGCAGCTCGGGCTCTCGTACTCCGAATTCGAGTCGGTCTTCGGCGAGGACGAGCTCCGGCGCGAGCGCGAGGCGCGCCTCGAGGAGCGCCGCAGCCGGTCGCGGGGCCACGCGCGCGCGGCCGAGTGGAACGCGTTCCGCGCGGCGATCGAGAACTACACACCCGAGGTGCGGCCGGGGAACCAGACCGCGCTCAATGCAGCGGCCTCGCCCTTCGCGACGTTCCTCTCCGACATGCACCGCCGCATCCATCGCGAATTCGCCGATCGCTACATCGCGAGCCTCGGGCCCGACGCGGCGGAGGGGCAGAACGATCCGACACTCCGCACCACGCTCGAGATCTCGGTGAACGAGGACGGCTCGCTCAACCGCGTGGGCATCGTGAGCACTAGCGGCAACACGCTCTTCGACTTCGCGGCGTTCTCGTCGGTGTGGCGCGCCCAGCCGTTCCCGCGGCCCCCGGGCGTGATCCTCTCGGGCGACGGACGCGCGTGGCTGCGCTGGCACTTCGATCGCGGCCCGCGGCACTGCGGCACGTGGAACGCCGAGCCCTACATGCTCGCCAACGGCACCGGCCCCGTCGATCGCGGCGAGCCCCCCGAGGACGAGCTGCCCACGCCCTCGAGCAGCGGCGACGGCTTCCAGCTCGGCCCCGCGCTCCCCGCCGAGGGCCGCCCCGGCTGATCGGCGAGCGACCATGAGCCGTTCCGTTCGCGACCCGATCCGCGACCTCGACGCCCTGCGCGAGGAGCTCGAAGCGCAGGCGCGCGGGCACGGCTTCGATCGCGTGGGCTTCGCGCGCGTCGCGCCCCTCGATCGCGAGGCCGCTGCGCTGCGACGCTGGCTGGCCGAGGGACATCACGCGTCGATGACGTGGATGGAGCGCGGCGTCGAGGTGCGCGTGGCGCCCGATCACGACGAGCTCTTGCCACACGCGCGCACCGTCATGGTGCTGGCGGCCTCCGTGCTGCGACCGGGCGAGGAGCCCGTCGGCCCGAGCCCCGGCGTGGTCGCGCGCTACGCGCGAGGACGCGACTATCACAACGTGCTCGGCACGCGGGCCAAGAAGCTGGCCGCGTTCCTGCGCAAGCAGGGGCATCCGTCGCGCGCGACGATCGACACGATGCCCTTGCTCGAGCGCGCGTGGGCGCAGCGCGCGGGCGTCGGCTTCGTGGGCAAGAACGCGATGTTGATCGTGCCGGGGCTCGGCTCGCACGTGATGCTCGCGACCGTCGTGACCACCGCAGCGCTGCGCGCCGACGAGCCGATGGACGAGCGATGTGGCGCCTGCACGCGCTGCCTCGAGGGCTGTCCGACGCGTGCGATCGTGGCCGATCGGGTGATCGATGCGCGCGCGTGCCTCTCGTACCTGACCATCGAGCACGAAGGCGCGATCGATCCCGCGCTGCGGGAGCCGCTCGGCGCGTGGTTCCTCGGCTGCGACGCATGTCAGGACGTGTGCCCGTTCAACCGCGGCCACACGCAGCCGGGCCCGCTCGCGCGCGAGCTCGCGCCCGATCCACGCTGGCAGGCCCACGACGCGACCTCGATCCTGGGGATGAGCGAGCAGGACTTCGACGCCTTCTCGCTGGGCTCACCGGTGCGGCGGCCCGGCCTCGAGGGCGCGGCACGCAACGCTGCGTACGTGCTGGGGAATCGGGGCGATCGCCGGCACCTGCCGGTGCTGCGCGAGGCGGCCGCGACGCACGCCAGCGAGACGGTCCGCGACGCGGCGCGGTGGGCGATCGAGCGCGTGCTGGCTCGCGAGTGATCCCCGCCTCTCAAGTCGCCTGCCGGCTCGCACGATGACGACGACGAGGTCTCGTCATGCGCGTCACCGTTCTGCTCCTCCTGTCTGCGCTCGCGCTCGCCGCGGGCTGCGATCCCTCGAGCAACCAACAGAACCTCGAAGGAGACGATGCGGGGATGGACGCCCCGGTGGTCGTGCCCGAGCGCGACGCGTCCTCGCGCGACGCCGGCCCCGCGCCGTGCGAGCGCGACCTCGACTGCGGGCCGGGCCAGCTGTGCCTCGGAGGCCTCTGTCAGGCCGATCCGTGCGCCACCGACAACCCCTGCGCCGCGCCCAACGACCGATGTCGCGCGGCGTGTGTCCCCACGAGCGATCCCTGCGAGGGCGTCGTGTGCGGGCCCGAGGAGACCTGCGTCGGAGGGGAGTGCTTTCCGGGCTGCCTGCCGGTCGCGTGCGAAGGCGTGAGCTGCCGCGCGGGTCACTACTGCGATCCTGCCAGAGGCACGTGTGTGCCCATCCAGCCGTGTGACGCGGCCTGCGGCGAGGGATCGACCTGCCATGTGAGCTGCTCGCCCCGCTCGGCCTGCGAGGGCGTGACCTGTGCCGACGGCGAATTCTGCCGCGCCGGCGCGTGCATCCCGAACCCGTGCGCGGGCGTGACCTGCGCGCCCGGCGAGGTCTGCCACGACGGGCTCTGCACGGGGACGTGCGGCTGTGATCCCGCGTGTGTCGCACCCGATCGCTGCGTGGCCGGCATGTGCACGTGCGTGCGTCGCTGCCCTGCCGATGCAGTCTGCGGCGCGCCCGACGGCTGCGGCGGCTTCTGCACGGGCCCCTGCCCGACGCCTGGCGAGGAGTGCAACCCCGACACGGGCACCTGCGAGTGCGTGCCGCACTGCCCCGCGGATGGTGCGTGCGGCGCACCGGACGGCTGCGGCGGCCACTGTGACGGCAGCTGCCCGAGCGGGCGCACGTGTGTGTCGGGCAGCTGCGAGTGCGGCGACGAGTGCCTCGCTCCGGCCGAGGTTGCGTGCGGCGTGGACATCCCCGCGACGTGCAGCACGGGCTCACCGTGCTCGGGCCGCGGCACGCTGTGCGAGGCGGGCTCGGAGTGCCTCGAGGACGCGTGCTGCCCCCGCTGCGACAGCTCGCGCACGATCCCCTGCGGCGTGCTGATCCCGCCGGCGATGGACTCGATGGGGCGCGCGTGTCGCACCTGCGACGGAGTGGGAACGCTGTGCGAGCGCGGCACGGTGTGCGTGTCGCCGCCCGACAGCACTGCGCCGACCGACCGCGTCTGCTGCGCGCCGTGCGCCCCTGCCTCGAGCGTGGCGTGCGGCACGCGGATCCCCGACGTCCTCGACGCCGACGGAGAGGTCTGCCGCACGTGCGGCGGCTACGGCACGGCAGGCTGCGGCGCCGGGACCACGTGCACCGGCGGTGCCGAGGGTGTGTGCTGCGCGCCGTGTGATGCCGCGACCGCGGTGAGCTGCGGCGAGCCGATCCCCTCGCCCGACTGCCGCGCGTGCACCGGCTTCGGCACGCACTGCGATCCGGGCCTCACCTGCGCCAACCCGCCGGGCACGAGCGGCCCCGACGCGCGGACCTGCTGTGGGCCTTGCCCGCTGGCCTCGAGCGTCGCGTGCGGCGAGCCGATCGCCGATCCCGTGGGCGCCGATGGACTCCCGTGTCGCAACTGCGGCACGGGGACGATGTGCCCCGCGGGCGCCTCGTGCGTGGACGGCAGCTGCTGCCCGCAGTGCCCTTCTCCCTCGACGGTCGCGTGTGGCGTCGACATCCCCGATCAGCGAGACGCGAGCGGCGCGGTCTGTCGCGTGTGCGGCGTGGGCTCGGTGTGCGGGGCGGGATCGACCTGCGCAGGCGGCGTCTGCTGCGGCGCCTGCGAGGCCGCGAGCACGCTCGCGTGCGGTGTCGACCCAGTGGAAGCACCGGGCTGCCCGGCATGCCCCAACGGCACGCGCTGCGCGGCCGGCGTGCGCTGCGGCGCGGGCGGCTGCTGCGCGCCCACGTGCACGCCGCCGTCGTCGCGTCCCTGCGGCGATCAGCCTGCGGATGGGTGCGGTGGGCTCTGCGCGCCGGGCACCGGCTGCGCCACTGCGGCCGAGGTGTGCACGGGCTCGCCCGCGCGGTGCGAGTGTCGCCCGTCGTGCGAGGGCCGTCGCTGCGGTGAGTCCGATGGCTGCGGCGGCGAGTGCCCCGGGACGTGTGATCCGGGCTTCCTCTGCGCCGAGCGCCCGCCTCCGGCCCCGCGCGGCGACTACCAGTGCGAGGTCAGCAGCTGCGTGCCCTCGTGCGGACTCTGTCAGGCGTGTGTCGCGGGCTCGTGCGAGCCGCTCACCTGTGCCCCCGGCGAGTCGGTGTGCCTCCTCGCGTGTCAGTGCTGCGCCGCAGGTGAGGCGTGTACGCCGAGCGGCTGTCAGACGGTGTCGTGATCGAACGCGTCCTGCTCGCCCTGCGTCCTTTGCGCGGGGCGGGCCCGTCGCGTACGACCGGCCCGCATGTCGAGTCATCCCTCGGTCCGCATCCACCCCACCGCCGACGTCTCCGCTGCCGCGGTGATCGGAGAGCGCACCTCGATCTGGAACCAGGCGCAGGTCCGTGAGCGCGCGCGCATCGGCGCCGACTGCATCGTCGGCAAGGACGCGTACATCGACTTCGACGTCGTCGTGGGCGACCGCTGCAAGGTGCAGAACGGCGCGCTGCTCTATCACGGCGTGACGCTCGGAAACGGCGTGTTCGTGGGCCCGGGCGCGATCTTCACCAACGATCGCGTGCCGCGCGCGATCAACCCCGACGGCTCGCTCAAGGGCGCCGACGACTGGATCGTGGGCAAGACCCACGTGCACGAGGGGGCCTCGATCGGGGCCGGCGCCGTCATCATCAGCGGCGTCACGATCGGTCGCTTCGCGATGGTCGGCGCAGGCGCGGTCGTCACGCGCGACGTCGACGACTACCAGCTCGTGTTCGGCAACCCCGCGCGCGTGCACGGCTGGGTCACGGCCTCCGGCGAGCGCGTCTCGTCGCGCTCGGACGTCGAGCGCGCCAACCGCGCCGCGAGCCACGCGCCCACGCCGGGCGCCGGCGGCACAGAACGAGGCAGCGATCAGGGGCCGGGCTCGGAGAGCCGCTCGTGACCCTCAAGGTCGCCGTCGTCGGCGCGGGCTCGATGGGGAAGAACCACGCGCGCGTGCTCCAGACCCTCCCCTCGGCCGAGCTCGTGGCGGTGGTCGACGCGGACCTCGCGACCGCACGCGCCGTGACCCGCCTCCACGGCGGCAAGGCCTTCGATCGCCTCGAGGACGCGCTCATGAGCCCGCTCGACGCGGCGATCGTGGCGGTGCCGACGCAGCACCACTTCGACACGACCAAGGCGCTGCTCGCGGCGGGCGTGCACGTGCTCGTCGAGAAGCCCATCGCCGCGACGGTGGAGGAGGCGCGCGAGCTCGGCGCGATCGCGGAGCGCGAGAAGCGCGTGCTCGCCGTGGGCCACGTGGAGCGCTTCAACCCTGCGATCCAGCTGCTCGCCAAGAAGCTCGCCGAGGGCGCGCTCGGCCGCGTGTTCGAGGTGCGGGCGCGCCGTGTCGGTCCCTTCCCCGCGCGCATCCGCGACGTGGGCGTCGCGCTCGATCTGGGCACGCACGACCTCGACGTGATGCGCTTCGTGGTCGGCGCCGAGATCGCGCGCGTGTACGCGGAGACCAAGCGCGAGATCCACACCTCGCGCGAGGACCTCGTCTCGGCGCTATTGCGCTTCGAGAACGACGTGGTCGGCGTGCTCGAGGTGAACTGGCTCACGCCCACGAAGGCCCGCGAGCTCACCGTCACGGGCGAGCGCGGCATGTTCCATGTCGACTACCTCACGCAGGATCTCTACTTCTACGAGAACGCTGACGCGGCGCCGATCGGCTGGCAGGAGATGAGCGTGCTGCGCGGCGTGAGCGAGGGCTCGATGACCAAGCTCCTCGTGCGCAAGGTCGAGCCGCTCCGCACGGAGCTCGAGACCTTCCTCGCAGCAGCGAGCGGAGGGGACGCGAGCCGCATCGTCTCGCCCGCGGATGGCACCCGCGCCCTCGAGCTCGCCACCGCCGTGACGATCGCGGCCTCCGAGGCGCGCCCCGTGATCGTGGGACGCCTGGGGAGCGGCGCGTGAGCGCGCGCCTCGAGGGCTTCGAGGCGCGCGTCGCCGATCGCTCGCTTCGTGTGTGTGTCGTGGGTCTCGGGTACGTGGGCCTGCCGGTGGCGGTGACCTTCGCCAGCGCCGGCTTCCGGGTCGTCGGCCTCGAGCGCGACGAGCCGCGGGCCCACGCGATCGCGCGCGGCGAGTGCCCGATCGGAGGCGACGAGCCGGGCCTGGCTCCGCTCCTCGTCGAGCAGGTCCTCCAGGATCGCCTCACCGCCACCACCGACGCGCGGCTCCTCCACGAGGCCGACGTGGTGATCGTGTGCGTGGAGACGCCGGTCGAGGCCGACCATCATCGCCCTGCCTACCGCGCGCTCGAGGCAGCCACGCGAACCATCGGTGGGCTCGCGCGCGAGGGCGCGCTCGTGATCGTCGAGTCGACGCTCTCGCCCGGGACCATGGAGCGACGCGTGCGGCACTGGCTCGAGGAGGCCGGCAAGAAGGTCGGCGTCACGCTCGCCATGGGTCACTGCCCCGAGCGCGTGATGCCCGGGCGCCTGCTCGCGAACCTCCGCACCATGAGCCGTGTCTGTGGCGGCGACACGCCGCGCACGGCCGCGGCGATGCGCGCGCTCTACGCGACCATCGTGCAAGCGGAGCTCGACGAGGCCTCGTGCGTGGTGGCCGAGCTCACCAAGACAGCCGAGAACACCTACCGCGACGTGAACATCGCGTTTGCCAACGAGCTCGCGCGCGTCTGCGAGGCCGTGGGCGCCGACTTCCTCGAGGTGCGGAGCCTCGTGAACAAGTCGCCGGGTCGCAACGTGCTCGTCGCGGGGCTGGGTGTGGGAGGGCACTGCATCCCCAAGGATCCGTGGCTCTTCGCGGCGGCCATGCACGAGCGCGCCTCGCCCGAGCACGCGCTCTCGCTCGTGCCGGCCGCGCGGGCCGCGAACGAGCAGATGCCGCTCCACGTGTCGGAGCTGGTGGAGGAGGCGCTCGCCGCGCAGAAGCGCGCGCTCGCCGGCGCCTGCGTGGCGGTCCTCGGCTACGCGTACTCGAGGAGAGCGACGACGAGCGCAACAGCCCGAGCGAGGCCCTCGTCACCGCGCTCCGCGCGTGTGGGGCCGAGGTGCGCATCCACGATCCCTTCGTCGCGCGCTTCTCCGCGCCGATCGACGACGTCGTGCGCGACGCAGACGCCGTCGTGATCGCCGTCGCCCATCGCGCGTACAGGGCCCTCGACTGGGCGCACATGCGGAGCCTCGTGCGGACGGCCGCGCTCGTCGACGCGCGCTTCGTGGTCGAGCCGCACGTCGCGCAGGCGCACGGCTTCTCGTTCCGAGGCGTGGGCCGCGGACGGCGCTGAGCCAGTCGCAGGAGCGGATGATCATGGTCGCCAAGCCCGGCCGCGAGGCCGAGGTGATCGCGATATGCGAGAAGTGGGACATCGAACGCGCCGTGGTCGGCAAGGTCACCGACACGGCCCGCTTCGTGTGCACGGCCACGCCCGGCTACGACCCGATCGATCCGAAGCGCGAGCGCGATCCGCAGGTCTTCGTCGACATCCCCGTCGGCGCGCTCACGGACGAGACGCCCGTCTGCGATGGGCCGCAGGCCGAGCCGCCGCCAGTCGGCCACGCGGGCAAGCCGAGGTCCGCATCCTCCTCGAGCGCGGCGGCGAACTCGAAGGGGCACGCGTCGTCGAGGCTCGCAAGCGCCGCTTCCTCGCGATCCTCGCGACGCCGCACGGAGCGCACGCGGAGGCGCGATGGCCGGCGTCTGACCGAGAGAACGAGAGACCACCGACTCGAGGCGTGTAGGGACGTGGGAGGTGCGTTCCGCAGGCCGAAGGCCGCCACGTCAACGACGGGGATGTTTCTACTCTCGGAGGGCCTGCTGCACCACTGCCCAGGTCCGCGCGACGGCCTCGACCTCGCTCACGCCGTCGCGCTCCATCGCGACGGCCACGGCGTCTTCGAGGACGTCCGAGAGCTCGCCGACGAAGCCCGCCGCGATCGCAGCGCAGTGACCAGCCGCGCTGGCGATCCTGCGGCGCACGGGTGAGCTCTGCTCGTCCTCGACGTCGAAGGCCCTGGCGCTGACGGCTTCCAGCGCAGGCTCGATGCGGGTCGTGAGGGCGTGGGTCGCGCCGCGGAGCGCCGCCTCGACGCGCGGATCGGGGTCGCTCCAGTGCGGCAGGAGCGCAATTGTCAGCGTCACTCCGATGCGGAGGGCTTGCTCGCAGGTCAGGCTGCTCGCCGTCGCCGTCGGGCGGGTCCTCTGGACGGCCCAGCCGACCAAGCTCGAGAGGTCACTCGGCGCTCGCTCCTCGGATGTGGTGGGATCCATCCGGCGATCGTAGTGCCGGGCGCGGTGTCGCGCTCCGGGCGCAGGTGTGCCCGCTTCTCCGGGCCGATCGACGACGTCGTGCGCGAGGCGGACGCCGTCGTGATCGCCGTCGCCCATCGCGCGTACAGCGCCCTCGACTGGGCGCACATGCGGAGCCTCGTGCGGACGGCCGCGCTCGTCGACGCGCGCTTCGCGGTCGAGCCGCACGTCGCGCAGGCGCACGGCTTCTCGTTCCGAGGCGTGGGCCGCGGCGACCGCTGAGCGAGCTCGGCTCGAGCCGCCTCACTGACGGTAGTGCGGCACCCAGCCCGCGCGATCCTCGAAGAGCCGGATCGCCCGGATGGTCCGCGACGCCGTCAGCATGAAGCGGTGGTGCCGCGCCTTGGGCACCACGATGAGATCGCCCGGACCGACGACCACGCGCATCCACCGATCGTCGCGCGCGCGGATGTCGAAGACGCCCTCCCCCTCGAGCACGTACCGGACCTCGTCGTCCGTGTGGAGATGCTCGCGATCGAACTTGCCGAGGATCACGTCGAGCCCCTCGGTGGTCGGTGAGAGGTTCACCTCGTCGCGCGTGCGGTAGCCGCGCATGCGCATGATCTCCTCGATCGGAGCCTCCCAGCCCTCCGGGCGGATGCTCGCGTGGAACACGCCCTCGGCGACCAGGCGCTCGCGACCGATCGCCTCGCCCTCGCGCGCCCCGCTCTCGTCCTCGATCAGCCAGCTCGCCCGCATGCCGTCTCGTCTCCCTGAGCCCCTGCGCTCTGCGTCCGTGTGCGTCGCTCAGCCCGTGGGCGTGCGCGCCACGTCGACGCCGAGCTTGCGGAGCTCGACGGCGGCGGCGAACACGTAGTCCAGGCACTCGGCCGTGGTCTTGGCCTTCTGCCAGCTCTCGCCCCAGACGTAGACCCCGTGGCGACGCACGAGCACGGCGCTCGTCGCCGGGTGGGTGTCCATGGCCGCGGCGAGCGCATCCGCGAGGTCGCACTCGTTCGGTGTGTTCTCGAGGATCGGGACGACGAGCGCGTCGTGATAGCCGTGGCCGGGCACGCCCTTGATCATCTCGAGGTGGGTCGCGCGGAACACCGGCTCGTCGGAGAGCAGCGTCGCGCACACGGCGCTCAGCGAGTGGCTGTGGAGCACGGCGCCGGCGCGGCGCTTGTGGAACGCGTGGAGGAAGAGCGGCGCGCACGCGCTGAGCGCGAGCGTCGCGTCGCGCGGTCGCTCGAGGATCGCGCCGTGGGCGTCGAGGACGAAGAGGTCCTCGGGCGCGAGCAGCTCTTTCTGCACACCGCTCGGTGCCATGAGGATGCGCTCGCCGTCCTTCAAGGAGATCCCGCCGCCCGTGCCGCTCACCCAGCCGAGCGCGTAGAAGCGCCGCGCGAGCTCGCAGATCACCTCGCGCGGACGGGTGCCGTCGCGGAGGATCCCGTCGCCCTCTCGGAGCTCGTGCATCGAGGCGACGCTGCCCGAAGAGGGGAGCGCATCGCAAGTGCCCTCGATGGGACGCGCGCTATCCTCCTCGCGTGTACAAGGTCCTGCCCGATCTCGCGCCGCCCCAGACCGCGCTCGAGCGCTTGCCCGAGGAGTGGAGCGCGCAGCTCGAGGCGTGGGGCGAGCCGAAGTACCGCGGCAAGCAGGTCTTCGAGTGGCTCCACAAGAAGGGCGTGCTCGATCCCGCGGCGATGACGAACCTCCCGAAGTCGCTGCGAGAGCGGCTCGCTCAGGACCTCGTCATCGACGCGGCGATCCAGGTCAGCTCGGTGCACGACTCGGGCGACGGCACGAAGAAGCTCCTGCTCGCCACGCACGACGGGCGCACGAGCGAGGCCGTGCTCATCCCCATGCCCTCGGCCGAGCGCGGGGACCTCTACGCCGCCGAGGATCCGAGCGGCGACGACGAGGCCGAGGCCGCGCCCGCGGTGCCGGTGACCGAGTGCATCTCGACGCAGATCGGGTGCGCGATGGGCTGCGTGTTCTGCGCGTCGGGCCTCGCCGGGCTCAAGCGCCACATGAGCGCGGGCGAGATCGTGGGCCAGGTGATCCAGGGCCGCGCGCACACCGCGGCGGGCCATCGTCTGCGCAACGTCGTCTTCATGGGGATGGGCGAGCCGCTCCACAACTACGCCGCCGTCGCGCGCGCGCTCACGCTGCTGACGCATCCGGAGGGCATCGCGCTCAGCAAGAGGCGCGTGACCATCTCCACGTCGGGCCTCGTGCCCGAGATCGAGCGGCTCGGCCGCGACTTCGGCGGCGAGGTGCAGCTCGCCGTCTCGCTCCACGCGCCCACCGACGCGCAGCGCAGCGAGATCATGCCGATCAACAAGAAGCACCCGCTGCCCGAGCTCATGGAGGCGCTGCGGCGCTACCCGCTCCCCAAGCGCCGACGGATCACCATCGAGTACACGCTCATCCGCGGCTTCAACGCGAGCCTCAGCGACGCGAAGAAGCTCGCCGAGCTCCTGCGCGGGCTGCCGAGCAAGGTGAACCTCATCCCGCTCAACCGCGTGGAGGGAAACCCGCTCGAGCCGCCCAGCTGGGACGACGTCGACGCGTTCCAGGCAGTGCTCCGCGAGCGCGGCGTCGCGAACTTCGTGCGTCGCCGCAAGGGCGACGACATCGCTGCCGCGTGCGGCCAGCTCGCGCTCCGCAACGAGCCCAAGAGGATTCGGGTCGCGCTCCCGCAGCTCCGCGACTGATCGCCGGCACGTTGGAACGAAACGCGCGTGATAACGTCGAAGCCTCATGCGGCCTCGGCGCTCTTCGTCCACGCTCGCCACGCTCGTCTCGACCACGCTGTGCCTCGGTGCCCTCGGTGCCGCTGCGCTCGCAATTGTCTGCCCTTCGGCGGCGCACGCGCAGGTCGCGCTGCCCGTCGTGCAGCTCGACGACGACGCGATCCACGTGGACGGCATGCTCCGCGACTGGAGCGGCGCGCACATGTCGAGCCTCGGCGAGGGCAGCGACGCCTCCATGCGCTACGCGCTCGGCTACGACTCGCGTGGTCTCTACGTGGCGTGCGAGGTCTCGGACGAGCGCCTCATCCGCAGCGCACAGGCAGGCGACGGCGACGACGCGGTCATCGTGACGCTCGCGATGCCGGGGCGGAGCGGGCTCGTGGCGACCGAGCTCTGGCTCCACGCAGGCGAGAGCGGTCGCTCTCCTGCGGCAGCGACGAGCGGCGCGCCGGGAGCGCGACGTCGCAGCGCGATCCGAGGCGCGAGCATCGTGGAGGCGCCTCGCGCCGGCGGCGCCGGCTACACGCTCGAGGCCTTCATTCCCTTCTCGGCCATCGACGGCGCAGCCCGATGGCAAGAGGGCCGCGGCTCGATCCGCCTCCACGACGTCGACTCGCTCGCGCACCCCGAGCCCGAGGCCGAGCCGAGCTTCGCGCCCGTCGATCGCGCGCACCTCGATCGCCTTCCACCGCTTCGCGCCGAGGGCGGACAGAACGCGCTCCTCGATCGCTTCCTCCACGAGCACGAGCTCGACGGAGCCGCGCCCCGCTTCGATCTCCGCGGCGACGTGACGGGCGATGCGCAGGCCGAGCGCGTGGTGCTCGTCGATCGCTTCGTCGTCGCGTTCGGCCCTGCGATCCAGGGCGGGCGCGGCTTCGTCTTCGTGCAGCTCGGCATCGACGTGGCCGCCGATCTGCGCGAGGCCCGGCTCGAGGATCTGACCGGCGACGGCAAGAGCGAGCTCGTCGTCACGATCCGTCAGCGCGGCGGAGGCGGCTCGCGCGATCTCTGGCAGCTCCTGCGCATCGACGAGCAGTCGATCCGGCCCCTCTGGGCGATCGAGACCCGCAAGGAGACGAGCGCGGGCTCGGTGGAGAGCACCGTGCGCGTCGAGCGCGGACGGCGCGGGCAGGCCGCGACGATCACGGTGCGCGTGGGCGAGGCCCACGGCCTCGACGCGAGCACGCTGCGCGAGGCGCCACCGACGGACGTGGAGCCGATGCTCCTTCCGTGGGGCCCTGCGCTCGAGCGCAGCTACCGCTGGGACGGTCACGCGTTCGCGCGCACGGGCGAGCGCCCCAACCCGCGCTACGTCGATCCCGCGGTGGCCGAGGCCCAGGCGCGCGCGGCCCGCGA
>JAIBCE010000574.1 GCA_019694315.1 Sandaracinaceae bacterium | reverse complement strand
CGATCTCGGCGTCGTCCGCAGCGCACCTGGACGCGTGGTCGTCGCGGGCCCGCCGCCCGCGCCGCGCGTGATCACCGTACGCCCCGCGCCCACGCGCCACGGCGAGGTGTGGGTCGAGCCGTACTGGGGCTGGACCGGCAGCTCGTGGCAGTGGATCGACGGACACTGGGAGCTCCCGCCGCAGGCGGGCGCGATCTGGGTCGCGCCGCAGTGGGATGGAAGCGGCTGGGTGCCGGGCTACTGGACCATGGCGACCGTGTATCAACAGGCGCCGCAGGTCGTGGGCATGGCGTATCAGGTGGGCTCGTACACCTCGGGCGCGCTCACCGCGAACGATCCCCGCGATGCCTCGGGTAGCCCGTATCAGGACTACTCGGTGTGGATGAACGTGCAGGAGATGGCGACGTTCCTCGTGTCGGGTGGGCCGAGCGACCGCTTCGCCGGTCGACGCGTGGACGTGTCGATGACGCTCCTCCTCGATGGTCGCCCCATCGCGACCGGCTCGCTCACGGGGCCCAACGACGCACAGCTCACGTTCACCGCGCCGCGTGCGGCGATCTACACGCTGCGCATCTCCACGCGCGGTGGCCCCGCCGGCACGGGCACCTACATCCTCCAGAGCGCCCAGGGTCAGTGGGCGCCCCAGGTGAGCCCCTACGACCAGTACTGGGGCGCGCAGCAGGTGCAGCCGCAGCCGGTGTATCCGCAGCCGCAGCCGGCCTATCCGCAGGCGCCCGACTGTCGCTCGACGCTGCTCCAGATGGGCCACCCGGCCACGAACCTCATGTTCTGCGACAACGCCGAGCCCTACTGCGCGGACACGCTGCTCCGCATGGGCCACCCGCCCACGAACCTCATGTTCTGTCAGGGCGTGCAGGCGCAGTGCGCGGTGCAGCTGCTCCAGAGCGGCCGCAGCCCCACCGAGCTCCAGTTCTGTCGCTGACATGAGCGGAACGACCCGCGCCATCCGCGTGCACGCGCACGGCGGGCCGGAGCGGCTGCGCCTCGAGGACGTGCCCCTGCCACCTCCCGGCCGCGGCGAGGTGCGCGTGCGCCACACCGCGATCGGCGTGAATTTCATCGACACCTATCACCGGAGCGGCCTCTACCCGCTGCCGCTCCCGGCGGTGCTCGGCTCGGAGGCAGCGGGTGTGATCGAGGCGCTCGGAGAGGGCGTGCACGAGCTCGCGGTGGGCGCGCGCGTGGGCTACTGCAGCGCGGGCCCGGGCGCGTATGCGACGCGCCGCAACGTGAGCGCCTCGAAGCTCGTGCCCCTGCCGGACCACGTGAGCGACGAGCTCGCCGCGGCCTCGATGCTCAAGGGCATGACGGTGGAATTCCTCGTCCAGCGCTGCTTTCGCGTGACCGAGGGCATGACGGTGCTCTGGCACGCGGCGGCCGGCGGCGTGGGCCTGCTCGCGTGCCAGTGGCTCTCGGCGATGGGCGTCACGGTGATCGGCACGGTCAGCACCGACGACAAGGCCGCGCTCGCGAAGGCGCACGGCTGCGCGCACCCGATCGTGACGACGCGCGAGGACTTCGTCCTGCGCGTGAAGGAGCTCGCGCCGGGCAAGCTGCCCGTCGTCTACGACTCGGTCGGCAAGGACACGGTGCACCGCTCGCTCGACTGTCTCGCCCCGCGCGGCCTGCTCGTGTCGTTCGGCAACGCATCGGGCAAGCCCGAGCCGCTCGAGCTCCTGACGCTCGGACAGAAGGGCTCGCTCTACGTCACGCGGCCCTCGCTCATGACGTACGTGGCGAGCCGCGAGGAGCTCGTGGCGAGCGCGACCACTCTCTTCGACGCGATCGGGCGTGGCTGGGTGCGGCCCGAGGTGCGGCACCGCTACGCGCTGGCGGACGCCGCCGAGGCGCACCGTGCGCTCGAGGCGCGCGAGACCACGGGCTCGATCGTGCTCGTGCCCTGACGGCCTCACGCAGAGGTGCCTGACGGCCGCACGCCGAGGCCGCGGCTCGCGTCAGAGTAGCGCCTCGAGCTCAGGCAGGGCCGTCGCGAGGGGGAGCACGCGGATGCCGTCGATCTCGTAGGCACGAGACCCGCCGTAGAAGAGGAAACAGCGCGCCATCGGGTAGTCGCCCTGGAAGAGCCGCAGCGTCGCGAGGTCAGCCTCGCGGTACGTGCTGGAACGCTTCACCTCGATGGCCACGAGGCCGCGAGACCATCGCCGCCGTTTTGTACCAAAAACTGGCGGCGGAGGTGGCACCGCTCCTTGGGGCGGCATCGACACCGAGATCGTCGCGCACGGGGCGCTCGCGAAGCGGCGCAGGCTCGGTCGATACGACCTCGTGTGGCCCATGCGGTGCCCGCTCTTCGGCAACGCGCTCCATCGTCGACGGACGCGATCCGATTTTGACCATGCGATCGGAACGGCGGTACACGGAGAGACTCATGCGAACCCTCGCCGCCGCCTGCATCGCCATCGCCCTGCTCGGCGGCTGCGATCTCACGACGCGCATCGCCGCCAACGAGACCGCTGCGGTGCTCCAGCGGGCCACGCGCTCGCTCGAGGAGCACTGGGACGTGGACCTCGTGGGGGAGGGCCTGCCGGCGAGCATCCTTCAGCTCGAGGGCATCTACGCCGTGATCCCCGAGGACGAGGCGATGGGCATGGAGGTGATGCGCGCCTACGGCTCGTACGCATGGGGCTGGGTGGAAGAGGGGGCCGAGGACGCGCTCGCGCGCGGCGATCTCGAGCAGCAGGAGGCGATGTCGCTACGCGCGCGCCTGCTCTACCTGCGCGGCCGCAACATCGGCCTCCATCACATGCGGCGTCGCGACGCGGGTCTCGATGCGGCGATCGCGGCGGGGCCCGAGGCCTTCGCCACGTACCTCCGCGAGCACTACGGCGCGCGTGACCAGGCGGCGATCCTGTTCTGGACCGCGTACGCGTGGGGCGGCGCGATCCAGGCCTCGAACGCAGATCCGGAGCTGGTGGCAGACCTGCCGTTCGTGCGCGCGCTGCTCGAGCGCTCGACCGCGCTCGATCCCGACTTCTTCCACGCCTCGGCGATCATGGCCCTCGGAGCGATGGACGCGGCGATCCCGAGCGAGCTCGGCGGCGATCCCGAGCGAGGCCGCGCGCACTTCGAGGACGCGCTCGCGCGCACCGAGCGACGCTTCTTCGCGGTGCAGCTCCAGTACGCGCTGAGCTACGCGGTGAGCGTGGGGGACCGAAACCTCTTCATCACGCTCCTGCGCGAGATCGTCGATGGGGGCGATCCCGATCCGCACGTGCGCCTCGCCAACCGCCTCGCGCGCCGCAAGGCGATCCGCCTCCTGCGCCGCATCGACGAGCTCTTCCCGCAGTGACCGACCCTGCGGATTCGAGGGGCAGAGCAGACGCGAGGATGCCGAGGCTCACGCTGTTGGTTCCGGAAACTCTGCGGTGTTGGTTCCGGAAACTTTGCGGTCTCCGGGTCCATCCTGATCTTGGTCGCCGCTGATGTCAGCAGCGATGTGCTTCGTTCGCATCGAGGGGCCGTCCAGGCG
>JAIBCE010000573.1 GCA_019694315.1 Sandaracinaceae bacterium | reverse complement strand
CGAAAGTCGAAAGTCAAAAGTCGAGACCGAGACACCACCGGACGCACGTCTGCAGCCTCAGAAGCGCGAAGAGAAGCGGCGCCCAGACTCGCGAGACGTCCCTCGCTCGCTCTCGTTCGACTTTCGACTTTCGACTTCGACCTGGGCGAAGCGCAGCAGCGGCGAGAGTTACAGCGCGCGCACCAGCCGCAGCCCCACGTCCGGGTACCCCTGCGACGTGTCGAGCGCGCTGCGGCTGGCGACGCGGCAGGCCTCGGGGGACTGACGCCACGAGCCTCCGCGCACCGCGCCGCCCTCACACCAATCGCGGACGTTGCCGCCCACGCCACGAACGCCATAGGGCGAACGATCGAGGGGGAACGACGAGATGGCGACGGGTGAGCGCGGCGTGCGCTCGACGGTGCGCGAGTGACAGAACGAGGGATCGACGAAGTCGCCCCAGGGAAAGAAGCGACCGTCGACGCCGCGCGCCGCCTTCTCCCACTCGTTCTCGGTCGGGAGGCGCCACGAGAGCCCCGTCGAGCGAGCGAGCCAGCGCGCGTAGGCCTGCGCCGCCTCGAAGGAGAGGCCGATGGCGGGCCAGTCGTGGCGCCACACGTCGAGCGCGTCGCGGAAGACGCTGCGCCGGAACGCCGCGCCCTCGCGATCGGAGAGGAAGAGCGAGATCTCCTGGAAGGTGACCGGGTGCTCGCGGATGACGAAGTCGTCGACCCACGGTCGTTCGGCGTGACGCGCGTGGTGGGCCTGCTCGTCTCCGCCGAGATCGCACCGGCCGCCCGGCACGAAGATCTCGCCGGCGTGGAGCGCGCCCTCGCGCGGGAGGGTGACCGGCGTCTCGCTCGACCAGCCCTCGCGGCGACGCAGGACGACCGGATAGAAGACGGTGGGGCGCGCGTCGGCGACGAGCTCGAGGAGGTAGCTGCCGATCGGCAGCACCAGCTCCGCGATCGACGTGCGACCGAGCTCGCGATCGAGCTCGGGGACCAGGCGGCGGCCACGCTCGACGAAGCGGTGCAGGCGCACCTGACACGGCACCTCGGTCGCGAGCGAGAGCGGCGCGGTGCCCGCGAGGTAGTCGCGAAACGCGCCGGTGTCGTTCTTGCGGAGCACGATCTCGTGCCGCGCCGCCTCGTCCCACGCGCGCCTCCGCTCGGCGTCGCGGTGCCGCTCGTAGCGCATCTCGGCGATCATCGCCTTGGCCTGCTCGAACTCGGGCGCGTGCGCGAGGGCGGTGAAGCACAGCTGCTCGGCCTCGACGTTCTTGAGGAGCGCGTCGCGCGCGAGCAGCGTGGCCTCGTCCTGCAGACGCCAGATCGGCTCCTTGGCCTCGACCGGCGCGTCGGGTGACAGGCGCGCGAGCTCGCGGGCCGCGCGCTCGCGGAGCTCCCTCGCGCGAAGGAACGTGGCCTCGACGTCGGGCGTGAGGGCCTGCGCCTCGCGGAACAGGGCCTGCGCGCGCTCGCGACGGATGGCGCCCTCGCGCCAGCGCGCGAGCTCGTCGGCCATGGCCTTGGCGTCGGAGAAGCGCAGCGCCGGATCGGGCTGCATCGCGCGGTGGATGATGCTGAAGAGCGCGTCGTCGGCGCCGCTGCCGGCGCGGCGCGGGAGCGCGGGGATCTCGCCGGCCTTGGCCTTGTCGACCATCTCGCGGGGCGTGCCCTTGTAAGGGCGCTCGCCCGAGAGGAGCTCGAAGAGGATGACGCCGAGCGCGTACACGTCGGCAGGAGGACCGAGCAGATCGATCCGACCCGCGGCCTGCTCGGGCGCCATGTACGCGGGCGTGCCGGCCACGATGCTCTCCATCGCCGCGAGGCCGCCGGTCATCACCGGAGGCTCGCCCGTGGGCGCCGAGCCCGAGGCGTCGACGAGGCGCGCCACGCCCCAGTCCATGACCAGCACCTCGCCGAACGCGCCGACCATCACGTTGAGCGGCTTGAGATCGCAGTGGGCGACGCCGCGCGCGTGCGCGTAGGCCACCGCCTCGCAGACCTTCTGGAAGATCTCGAGGCGACGCTGCTCGCTCCAGCGCTGGCCGGCCAGTGGATCGCGGTGGGCCTCGTCGATCACCTGCGCGAGGGTGACGCCGTGGACCTCCTTCATCGTGAAGTACGGTCGTCCGTCGTCGAGCTCGCCGATCTCGTGCACCGGCGGGATGCCCGGGTGGGCGAGCTGCGCGGTGACCTGCGCCTCCTCGATGAAGCGATCGCGCAGCGCGGTCTGCTCCATCAGATCGGGCAGGAGGGCCTTCATCGCGAGCACGCGGTGCAGCGAGTGATCGCGCACGCGGAAGACCTCGCCCATCCCGCCGGCGCCGAGGAGCACGCCGGGGACGAGCCGTCGCGGAGGAGCCTCGCGGATCGTGGTGATGCCCGAGGTCGGGGTCGCGCCGCCGAGGGTCACCTGCGGTGACGGGACGGCGAGGAGCGTGGCGGCCACGCCGGCCAGCGTGGGCGCGCCGCTCGGCCGGATCGCGTCGCGGTCGGTGGGCGGTGCGCTCGCTCGCTCCCCGCTGGGCGCGTCGGGCGAGGTGTCGTCAGCCGAGGTCGACACCCAGCACCTTGGCGACGCGCGAGAGCACGTCGTCGGGATCGAAGGGTTTGGTCAGGTAGAGATCGGCGCCCACCTCGGCGCCGGTCGCGCGATCGAGCTCCTGGCCCTTGGCGGTGAGCAGCACGATGTACGTGTCGCGCGTCGCCGGGTCGGATTTGACGGCCTTGCACACCTCGAAGCCGTTCATCACCGGCATCATGACGTCGAGGAGGACGAGCGACGGCCGGTCCTCGCGGATGGTCGAGAGGGCGTCGCCGCCGTTGGTCGCGGTGAGGATCTCGACCCCGTGGGCGTCGAGCTCGTCGAGCGTCTGCTCGAGGAGGAGGCGGATGTGCGGCTCGTCGTCGACGATGAGGATGGTCTTGCTCACGCGCGTACCTCGTAGACGCCGGCGAGCTCGCCGGCCAATTCGGACATCGAGCGTAGGTGGGCCGGGAGGACCTCGGCAATGCGCCGATCGACGAGGATGCGGCCCTCGGCGTGCCCCTGCAGCGAGGCCGCGGCGCCCACCGCGGCGAAGAACGCGTCGGTCGGATCGCTGTCGCCGAGCTCCGCGTGGGTCACGGCGATCCCCGGGCTCCGCTCGACGAAGCCTCCGAAGCGGCGATCGAGGGCGCGGGCGATGCGGGTCGACGCGCGGACCGCGGCGTCGGCCGCGGCGGCGAGCCCCTGCTCGGAGGCGAAGAGCGCGATGATCATCTCGGCGTGCGAGAGCTGCACGGTGGCGCCCTCGCCCATCAACGCGCTCAGGGCCACGGTCGTCGCGTGACGGACCAGCGTCATGAGCTCCTCGGCGTCGAGGCCCGGATCGACCCACCGCGCGAGATCGCCCACGTCGCCGCCGAGGGCGGCCACGGTGCGCGACGTGGCGCGCTCGCCCAGCGCCGCGTCGAGCACCCAAGGCGAGGCCAGGCGCTCGATCTGGTGGCGCAGCGCCTGCTGACGGAGCCGCTCGCGGTGGAGGATGGC
>JAIBCE010000572.1 GCA_019694315.1 Sandaracinaceae bacterium | reverse complement strand
GTCGCCAACGACGCGCTCGATCTCGTGCAGACCGTGCAGGGGCTCGACACGGATCGCGTGCTCGTGCGGATCCTGCAGAACATGGTCGTGCTCGACGCCGACGAGAACACGCCGCTCGAGACGATCCTCGACGTGATGAGCGAGGTGAATCGCAGCGCGCCGGGCGTGGGAGGCCCCTACGAGCCCGACGACTTCGTGCACGCGCTGGGCATCTCGCACGACTTCATGACGGACGAGACGCACGGCCTCGAGCGCCTCTACGACGTGGTGCAGAACCGCTGTGTCGACATGAGCTGCCCGCCGGAGGTGGGCCCGTGAATGCCGTGATGTCGAGAGTCGGCGCCTCCCTGCTCGTCTGGTGTGCGCTCGTGGTGGGCGTCGGAGCGCTCGCGCCTTCGACGGCGCACGCGGGCGGCTTCTATCTGCTCGAGCGCGGTACGCGCGGCCTCGGTCGAGGCGGCGCGTTCGTGGCGGGCGCCGATGATCCGGGCGCGCTGTGGTTCAACCCCGCGGGCCTCGGCTTCGCGGGCGGCGGCAGCGGCGACATGCGCCGTCGCGAGCAGTTCCTCGTGGATGGCACGCTCACGCTGCTCGAGACGCAGTACACGCGCATCGACAGCGGCGGTCAGACGCTGCCGACCGTCACGGGCAACGGCATGCCGCTGCCGATCCCGACGGTCGCCGGCACGTTCGACTTCGGGCTGCCCGACTTCACGTTCGGTGTGGGCGTGTACGCGCCCAACGCCTCGCTCCTGCAGTGGCCCGAGTCGATCCAGGTGGACGGCACGCAGCGGGCCGCGCCGCAGCGCTACTCGCTGCTCTCGATGGAGGGCAGCCTCATCGCGGGCTTCGCGATCGGCGGCGCGTGGCGGCCGATCCCCGAGCTGTCGCTCGGCCTCGGTGGCGCGCTCATCTACGGCTCGTTCGCGGCGCGCACGACCCTCTCGGCGTGCGAGGGCGCGATCTGCAGCTTCCCCGAGGACCCGGAGTACGACGCGGTCGCGCAGCTCACGTTCAACCCGATCTTCACCGGCATCGGAACGGCCGGCGTGGTGTGGGATCCGGGACCCGTGCGCCTGGGCTTCTCGGTGATGACGCCCTTCGTGTTCTCCGGTGGCGCCGACATCCGCGTGCGCCCGCCTGCGGCCACGGCGTTCCAGGGCGCCTTCACGCGCACGCGCGAGGGCGACTGCGCGACGGTGACCGATCAAGAGATCGCCGACACGCGCGCGGCCGGCGGCACGCATCGCTGCGAGCAGACGCTCGCCGACTTCCGGCTCGATTTCCCGTGGATCGTGCGGCTCGGCGTGCAGCTCGACATGATCGACAACCTCGCGCTCGAGCTGGCGGTGGTGTGGGAGACGTGGTCGGTGCAGCAGGAGGCGATGATCCGTCCGCGCGACGTGTGGATCGTCGATTCGCTCGGCTTCCTCGACTACCAGGTGGGGCCCCTCAACATCCCGCGTCGGATGAACGACACCGTGAGCGTGCGCCTCGGCGCCGAGTACACGATCGACGACTTCATCCAGATCCGCGGCGGCGGCTACTTCGAGAACAGCTCGTTCTCGGACCAGTACCTACAGGCGCTCACGATCGACAGCGACAAGCTCGTGTTCGCGGTGGGCGGCAGCATCCGCGCGTTCGACGGAGTGTGGCTCGACGCGATGGTGGGCTACGCGCACCTCTTTCCGCGCAGCGTGCGCAACAGCGCCGTACCGCAGCCCAACCCGATCCGTCCGGCGCCCGCCGATCAGGTCTACGTGGGCAACGGCGACTACAACATGACGGCGCCGTTCTTCGGTGTCGGTCTGCGCGTGATGCCGGACTGGTCGCCTGGAGCGGTGGCGGCTGCGGAGCCAGAGGGCACCGAGGGCACCGAGAGCACACCGACCGACGCTGCGACGCCGACCGACGCGACGCCCGTCGATCCCAATCGGCCTTGGTACCAGCAGGGCTCGGGCGCGGACGCGCAGACCGTCGAGCAGGCGCCGGCACCAGAGCCCGAGGTCGCACCCGAGCCTGCGCCCGAGCCCGCACCGGAGGCGACGCCCTCGCGCGGACGCGGTCGGAGTCGCGGACGCACCGGCAGCCGCGGCCGCACGCGCACGCCGCGGTGATCCGACCGTCGCAGCCACGATCCGCATCCGAGCGATGACGCGCGCGCTCGCATCGGCTATGCGCGCCCGGTGAGCGACTCGCCTCCTCGGGAAGCCGCGCCCCGCGTGGAGCCGCCGGATGCGGTGAGCTTTCGCGAGGCCGTGCGTGTGTGGGCCCGCATCGGGCTGCTCTCGTTCGGAGGGCCCGCGGGCCAGATCGCGCTCATGCACGAGGAGCTCGTCGAGAAGCGTCGATGGATCGACGAGCGGCGCTTCCTCCATGCGCTGAGCTACTGCACGTTGCTGCCGGGGCCCGAGGCGCAGCAGCTCGCGACGTACCTCGGCTGGCTCATGCACCGCACGCAGGGAGGCATCGCGGCGGGCACGCTCTTCATCCTGCCCGGGGCGCTCCTCATGCTGGTGCTCTCGGCGCTCTACGCGACGTGTCGCGACGTCACGTGGATCGCGGGGATCTTCGACGGGCTCGAGGCCGTGGTGCTCGCGATCGTGATCGAGGCCCTCGTCCGCATCGGCAAGCGGGCGCTCCGGACCCGCGCGCTCGTGGCGCTCGCGGCGGCCGCGTTTCTCGCGCTGTTCGTGCTGGAGGTGCCCTTTCCGTGGGTGATCGCAGGCGCGGCCCTGATCGGCGCGATCGGCACGCGCGTCGCGCCCTCGGCGTTTCCGTCGGGCGCGCACGGAGAGGCGCGTGCGGCGGACGAGTCGCTCCTCGATCGCATGGAGGCGCGTGGCGAGCTCGCGCATGCCGCGCCCTCGTGGTCGCGCGCGCTGCGGGTCCTCGTGGTGTGCGGTGCGCTCTGGGCGCTGCCGTTCGTGCTCGCGACGGCGCTCGCGGGACCGCAGAGCGTGTACCTCGACGAGGCGACGTTCTTCTCCGAGGTCGCGATGGTGACCTTCGGCGGTGCGTACGCCGTGCTCGCGTACGTGGCGCAGCGCGCCGTGGGAGACTTCGGCTGGCTCGGGCCGGAGGCGATGGTGCAGGGCCTGGGTCTCGCGGAGACCACGCCCGGCCCGCTCATCCTCGTCGTCGAATTCGTCGGATTCCAGGGCGCGTTCGGGGCCCCCGGCGTGCTCCCGCCCGCCCTGGCCGGCGTGCTCGGCGCGCTCGTGACGCTGTGGGTGACGTTCGTCCCGTGCTTTCTCTGGATCTTCCTCGGCGCGCCGTTCGTGGAGGCGCTCCGCAACCAGCGCGTGCTCGCGGCTGCGCTCTCCGCGATCACCGCGGCGGTGGTCGGCGTGATCCTGAACCTCTCGATCTGGTTCGCGCTCCACGTGCTCTTTCGCGAGGTAAACGAGTCGCACGTGGGCCCGCTGCGTGTGCTCGTGCCCACCTTGGCGAGCCTCGAGTGGCCCGCGCTCGTGATCGGCGTCGTGGGCGGGCTCTGCCTCTTGGTCGCGAAGCTGGGTG
>JAIBCE010000153.1 GCA_019694315.1 Sandaracinaceae bacterium | reverse complement strand
ACCGGCTGGTGTCGATCGCCCCCGTGCTCCCCGAGGCCGCGGCCACGGTGAGCATTCGTGCAGTGGCGTGCGTCAGCGCCGCCTCGATCGACATCCGCACGAGCGAGGACCGGCTCGCGGCGATCCAGGCCGACACGGCCCCCCTCGGCCGGCTCGTGACTCCTCCATGACCTCACGCAGCTTCGTTGATGGGGGATCGCGGGCCAGCTAGCATCGCCCCGTGAGCCGCCGTTGCCCGAGCTGCGGGACCGAGTACGAGGATGCCATCGCCTTCTGTGGCAACGACGGCACCGTCACGGTCCACGTCCAGGCGGCGGACGAGGAGCCCGATCGCCGGCTCGGCAAGCACTTCGGCGAGTACGTCGTCGTGCAGCGCGTGGCCGATGGCGCGATGGGACGCGTGTACGAGGGGCGTCACGCGAGCAGCCGTCAGAAGGTCGCGATCAAGGTCCTGCACCCCGACGTCGCCAAGGACCGCATCGCCGTCGAGCGATTCAAGCGCGAGTACGAGACGGCCAAGGAGATCGACTCGCCCTTCGTCGTGCGCGTCATCGACTTCGGCGACACGGGCGACGGCTCGTTCTACCTCACGATGGAGTACCTCCACGGCGAGGAGCTCGGCACGCTCCTGCGACGCGAGGGCGCGCAGCCCGTGGCGCGCGCGCTGAGGATCCTCTGTCAGGTCGCGTGTGGTCTCGACGACGCGCACTCGTTCGGCGTCATCCACCGCGATCTCAAGCCCGACAACCTCTTCCTCGTGAAGACGCCAGCGGGCGACGAGGTGCGCATCCTCGACTTCGGCTCGGTGAAGCTCCAGATGGAGACGGGGCCGAAGCTCACCGCGTTCGGCACCACCCTCGGCTCGCCGTACTACATGTCGCCCGAGCAGGCGATGGGGAAGGCCGACGTCGACAACCGCACCGATCTCTTCGCGCTCTCGGCGATCACGTACGAGATGCTGACCGGCAAGATCGCGTTCGATGGTCCCGCGGTCGCGCAGATCCTGATGAAGATCGTGAACGACATGCCCCCGCCGCTCTCGGGCGTCCGGCGCGGGATGCCGCTCTCGCTCGACGACGTCATCGAGAAGGCGATCGCGAAGGACAAGAAGAAGCGGCACGACGGCACGGTCATGTTCGCCGCCGACGTGCTGGGCGCGATCGGCCTCTTGCCGGTCGGGGCTCCGCAGGATCGCGCCACCGTCGAGGCGTGGGGCAAGAAGACGATCCCCGAGCTCGAGGCGGCGCTCGCGACCGCGACCCCGCGCGCAGCGCAGGCCTTCGGCGCGCCGGCTCCGGCCGCTCCCACACCAGCGGCGACGCCCGCCCCCGGCCCTGCTCCCTACACGCCCACGGGCGCCGCGCCGCCGAGCCTCGCTCCGCCGTCGTCGAATCGCTGGATGGTGTGGGCGGGCCTGGCCGCGTTCGGGCTCGTGACGCTCACGGTCCTGGGCGCCGCTGGCGCGTACATGCTCGGCCTGTTCTGACCAGCGACCTCAGCCGTTGGCTTTGTTGGTCTCGGGCTTGGCGGCGGCCGCGTGGGGCAGCGGCAAGAGCCCTCCGACGAGCGCCACGACGATCTGCGTGAACCACACGAGGAGGCTCGCGGCCACGGCGTCCGATCCTGGAACGCCGAGCGGGCCATAGAGCCGCGCGAAGACTTCCTCGCGTGCACCGGTGCCGCCCACGAGGAAGGGCAGGAATGCGGTGGCCATCGCGAGCGGCACGACCACGAGCGAGTCCGTGAGCGCGACGGTCGGCGCGAGGGAGGCGACGATCACGTGGCCGGTCCACGCGACGACCGACTGCGTGACGAGCGAGAGCAGGATCGCGACGCCGAACGGGCCCCAGTGCTTGATGGCCGGCAGGTTCTCGGCGTACTTGCGCGCGAAGGCCGGAAGGCGCGGCGCGAGGCTGCGGCCGATCGCGATCGCGACGATCGCGCCCGCGCTCACGGCGATGCCCGCGAGCGAGATCGCGGTCACGTGGTTGGACTCGGCGACCGGCAGCGGGAAGGCCGTCGCGGTGAACGCCACCACGAGGAGCAGACCCACGAGCCCGAGCACGCGATCGACGAGCACCACGGCGCCTGCGCCCGTCACGCCCTCGTCGCCGAACGCGGCGCGCGAGGCATAGCCGCGGACCACGTCGCCACCCACGCCGCCGGGCAGGCACGTGTTGTAGAAGAAGCCGATGTAGTTGAGCCGCACGAGCGAGCCGAGCGTGGGGACATGCGGCGCGCCGTAGGCCTGGAGGAGGATGCGCCAGCGCACGCTCCCCACCACGAGGTTGAGCGCCGTGGACACGCACGCCACGAGGAAGGCGAGCGGGCTCACGCGCACGAGCGCGCTCCCGACGGCGCGCAGATCGACGCGCGCGGCCACGTAGGCGAACGCAGCGAGCGTCGTGCCCACACGGAGCGCGAGCATCGTCCGCTTTCGTCGCACGGCGGATGCGGTCATCGCGGGCGGCTCGTTCGACGGGCTCGGCGAGGGCTCGCTCAAGGGACGCCCTTCATGCGGGGCAACGGCCGAGACGCGGGCTCACTGCAGTTCGATGCGTACACGCTCGGTTTCACCGGGGCGGATCTCGACGGATCGGGTCCGCGTGACGTTGAGCTCGGGGTTGGTGCACGTGATGGAGTGACGGCCCGAGGGCAGCGAGTGGTTCACGACGGGCGTCTCGCCCACGGCGCGACCGTCGATCGACACGTTGCACCACGGCGTGGCGGCGATCGTCACCGCGCCCGGCCCGGAGGGCGTCGGGGGGCCGCCACCCGTGCTCGGAGGCGTGCCGCCGCCCGTGCCGACAGGACGCTCGCGCTCGCGCTCGAGGTCGACGCGGAGCTCGGTCTGCTGGCCGCCCGCGAGGCGCAGCTCGCGCTCGTGCATGTGGTGGCCTTCGTGCGTCACGCGCAGTCGATGCGTACGCGCGCTCGTGCGGATCTCGAGCGGGCTCCCGGTCTCGTACCAGGTCGAGTCGAGCTGCACGCGCGAGTCGGGCGGATCGGTGGTGAGCACGAGCAGCGCCTCGTCGGGACCGAGCGGTGTGCGCTCGAGCGAGAACGCCACGTCCTCGACCTGTCCTGCGCGGAGCACGAGCGTGCGCGTCTGCGAGACCCAGCCATCGAGCGACACGGCGATCGTGTGCTCGACGCCCGGCGCGAGCTCCTGCACGCGGAACGGCGTGGTCTGGCTCGTGTCGGCGCCGTCGACGAGGATCTGCGCGCCGGCGGGCGTGCTCGTGACGTTGGCCACCGCGACGCTCGCCGCCGACGGCCGCTCGAGCGTCACCTCGATGCTGGCCTGCGGCGCAGCGTCGGTGAGATCGACCTCGCGCGTCACAGGCACGTAGCCCTCGGCCGACACCTGCACGGCGTAGTGAGCCAGCGGGAGCTCTCGCAGCGTGGCCGGTGTGCGCTCGGGGCGCCGGGCGCCGTCGATCGAGATCGCTGCGCCCGCGGGCGCGCTCGAGATCACGAGCACACCGGGGCCCACGGGCGGGCCGCTCGGCTGCATCGACACGATCACCGCGATCGCGGCCACGGCAGCGAGCGTGATCACCGCGGCCACGATCCACGGCAGGCGGCTCGACTGCCGCGCGCGCACGCCCGACATCGTCGCTTCGCGCGCGGCGGCCTCTTCCTCGGCGGCCGCCTGTGCGGCGATGACGTCCGCGAGCTGCCGGCCCTCGGCGAGCATCTCCTTCTGCTGCGAGAGCTTCTCGGCGAAGAGGCGCTGCATCCACTCGCCCGCAGAGAGCGGGCTCACCTTGAGCTGCGCCTGGCGGATGAAGTCCTCGAGCTCCGCCTGCATCTGGCGCGCGTTCTGGTAGCGCTTGTCGGGGTCCTTCTCGAGCGACTTGAGGATGATCTTCTCGAGCGGCTCGGGGATGCCGGGGTTCAGATCGCGCGGCTTGGGGTACTCGCCGTCGACGATCATCCGCAGCGTGTCCATCTCGTTCTGGCCGCGGAAGAGGCGTCGCCCCGTGGTGAGCTCGAAGAGGATGATCCCGAGCGAGAAGATGTCGCTCCGGCCATCGAGCATCTGCCCCTGTGCCTGCTCGGGGCTCATGTAGGGGACCTTGCCCTTGAGCTGTCCCGAGCCCGTGTCCTCCATCGAGCTGCGGCCTGCCTTGGCGATGCCGAAGTCGACGAGCTTCACGTCCCCGTTGAACGTCACGAGGATGTTCTGCGGCGAGACATCGCGGTGCACGATGTTCATCGGCTCGCCGTCGAGCGTCGTCTTCTCGTGCGCGTGCGCGAGGCCCGCGCAGCAGCCGAGCACGATCGCGAGCGCGTGCTCCACGGGGAAGGTCGTCTCGTTGACCTTCTTCATCTGTCGCACGATCGAGCGCAGGTCCTCGCCGTGGATGTGCTCCATGGCGATGTAGAACTGACCCTCGGCCTCGCCGACGTCGTAGATGTGGCAGATGTTGGGGTGGTTCAGCGTCGCCGAGATCTTCGCTTCCTGGAGGATCAGCTCGATGAACGCGCGATCCTTGGCGAGGTGCGGGAGGATCCGCTTGACGACGATGAGCTTCTCGAAGCCCGCGACGGAGCGCTGGAGGGCGAGGAAGAGCTCGGCCATGCCGCCCACCGCGAGCTTGCGCATGAGCGTGTACTTGCCGAACCGGCGCGGCATCTGCTCCGCGTCGGCGGGCGAGCCAGCCGCGGGCGCGCTCGGAGCGGGCGTGCCGGGACGCGAAGGAACGGGGGGCGGCTGCGAGACGCGGGGCTGTCCCGCGGGCGCCGAGCTCATGGCCTACCTTTCACGATGCCCTCTCGAACCAACGACACAGAGACGCGACGGACCGTGTCGCGCGAACGGTCACCAACCCGAGCGAGTATGGCATGACCCTTCGTGCGCGTGTCAACGCGTGGCGGCCCCGGTGACGTTCCAGATGACGTTCCCAAGGCCGCTCGTGCTCACATCATCGTGCCGCCCTGGAGGGCGTCGGGGATCTTGAGCGGCCCGAGCATGCCGTCGCCGGGATCGGTGACCTGGCCGTCGGTGCCGGAGCTCGTGGTCGTGCGGATGCGGATGCTGATGGGCGCCATGTCGCGCACGACGTCGACCTCGACCACCTGACTGCGGTTGCGCAGGTGCGCCTGGAGCTGGACGTGCTGCCCGAGCGGGAGCGAGAGGTTGCAAGGCGTGGACTCGCACGCGATGCCCTCGGAGCCGAGCATCTCGACGCGCGCGCCGGACGGAGTCGTGACCACGCCCACGCTCACCATCTCGGGCCCTGCGTCTTCGGGGGTCGCGGCATCGGGCGGCGCCACGAAGGCGTCGGGGATGGCGACGTAGGCGTCGGGCGGCGCGGAGGTGGTGGTCGTGGGATCGGGGCTCGTGCCCACGGGCGTCGCGCCGTGCTGGAGGAAGTACCAACCGCCTCCTGCGAGCGCGACCGTGACGAGGCCCAGGCCCACGAAGAGGAGGGCATTCGACGGCTTGCTCGGCGAGCTCGCGTCGGCGCCCTCGTCGATGGGGAGTGTCTGCGGCGAGGTGGGCGCGGCCGGCCGGAAGGTCTCGCCGTAGCCCATCTTCGTCGACTTGCCGGTGGCGGGCGATCTCCCGTCGACGGGCGGAGGCGTCGAGAGCGAGACCCCGCGCACCGCCTTGTCGAGCGCCGCGATCAGCTCTTCGCAGGTCTGGAAGCGCTCGCCGGGATCCTTGGCGAGCGCGCGGTGCATGAAGACCTCGATCGAGTCCGGCACCTGGATCGCGGGGTTGGCCTGCAGGAGCGACGGAGGTGCCTCGAACATGTGCTGCGTGAGCACGCCCATGAACGTGTCGCCCGAGAACGGCACCCGTCCCGTGATCAGCTCGAAGAAGATGACGCCGAGCGCGTAGATGTCGACGCGGTGATCGAGCGACTTTCCGGCCGCTTGCTCGGGCGACATGTACTCGGGCGTGCCGAAGATCATGCCGGTCTTGGTGAGCTTGCGACCGGGCTGTCCCTCGGTCTCGATGTCGCTCATCTTCGCGATGCCGAAGTCCACGATCTTCACGAAGTCGGGGCGCCCGTCCCGCTTGGTGAGGAAGATGTTCTCGGGCTTCATGTCGCGGTGGACGATGCCCTTGGCGTGCGCAGCCGCGAGCGCGCGCCCGCACTGCGTAAGGATGTCGGCGGCGCGCGAGAGCGGCAGCGTCCCCTCGCGCGCGAGCACGTTGGCGAGGTCCTCGCCATCGAGCAGCTCCATCACGAAGTAGCTCGCGCCGTTGGGCGTCTCGCCGAAGTCGGAGATGTCGACGATGTGCTCGTTGCCGATGCGCGAGGCGCTCTTGGCCTCCTGACGGAAGCGCGCGACGACCTCGGGCCGGCTCGAGTAGTCGTCTCTCAGCACCTTGAGGGCGAGGTGCTTCTCGATGACGACGTGCTCGACCTCGTACACGATGCCCATGCCGCCCTCGCCGATGCGGCGGACGATGCGGTAGCGCTCGTCGATGACGGCGCCGAGCAGCGGGTCTCCCTTGTCCACCTTGGGCGGAGGTGCGGCCGCCTGCGATCCCGAGGACAGGCGCGTCCCGTCGTTCGGACAGAAGACCTCTCCGGCGCCGTACTCGGTCTTGCAGACGGGGCAGATCTTGGCGAGCACGGATCCTCGGGAAGGGGTGACCGACGCGGTCGAACGCGCCCGCCGAACGCAGTCCGGAAGCACGCGCACGCTAGCATCGGCCCGAGAATGGGGTCAACGTCGCCGCAGCGCCGGGATCGGGAATTGGCCCCGGATCTAGGGCGGTTCGAGTCGCGCGCTGCCCGCGAGCGTGCGAGCCTTCGCGCGGCATGGCGCCCGCCGACCCCGAGCCCACGAGCCGTCCCCGCGTCCGGGCGCTGCCGAGCGCGCTCGTCGACCAGATCGCGGCGGGCGAGGTGGTGGAGCGTCCGGCCAGCGTCGTGAAGGAGCTGGTCGAGAACGCGATCGACGCCGGGGCCCGCGAGATCCGGGTGGAGACGGAGCAGGGCGGCATCGCGCGCATCGTGGTGAGCGACGACGGGCACGGCATGGACCGCGACGACGCCGAGCTCGCGGTGTCGCGCCACGCCACGAGCAAGATCGCGACGCTCGCGGACCTCCAGGCGATCGGCACGCTGGGCTTCCGGGGCGAGGCGCTTCCCTCGATCGCGTCGGTCAGTCGCTTCTCGCTCCGCACCCGTCCCCACGACGCGGTCGAGGGCGTCGAGATCCGCATCGAGGGCGGCACGCCGCACGGGACCAGCGTGGCCGGAGGCAGCCCCGGCACGACGGTGCGCGTCGACGACCTCTTCTACAACGTGCCCGCGCGTCGGAAATTCTTGAAGGGCCTGGCGACGGAGTCGGCCCACGTGGGGGAGACCCTCGCGCGGCTCGCGCTGTCGCGCCCGGCGCTGCGTCTGTCGTGGACGCGCGATGGCCGCCGCGTGCGGGAGTGGGCGAGCGCTCGCGATGGCTACCAGCGCGCGCTCCAGCTCTTCGCGGACGAGAAGCTCGCGGCGGTCGAGGGCGAGCGAGACGGAGTGCGCGTGCGGGCGATGCTCTCGGCCGCCGAGCGCGCGCGCACCGGCGCGGGGCAGCTCTACGTGTCGGTCAACGGGCGCGTGGTCCGCGATCGCACGCTCGCGCGCGCCGTCGCCTTCTCCTTCGGCAGCACGCTGCCGCCGGGCCGTTTCCCGGCGGGCGTCGTGTGGGTCGAGCTCGATCCCGAGCGCGTCGACGTGAACGTGCACCCGCAGAAGGCGGAGGTTCGTTTCGCCGACGCGAGGGTCGTGCTCGACGGGATCACGCGCATCCTCGCGGCGGGCCTGGGGCAGTCGCCGTTCCGTCGCCGCGAGTCGCCGCGCGCGCAGGCGGCGCCGCTGCTCGATCCGCTCGAGCCGATCGAGCCGCTCGAGCCGGACGCGAGCGAGCCTCCGCCCGCACCCGACGAGGTCGCGGCGCGCGAGGGGAGCTGGACGACGCGCGAGAGCGCCGCGTCACCGTATGTGCCGAGCATGGAGCCGACCGAGGGCATGGTCGCCGAGGGCGCCCTCGGATCGCCTCGCGCCGAGCACGCCGCCGATGCCTATCTCGGTCTGCGCGTCCTCGGTCAGCTCGCCCGCACGTACCTCGTGTGCGAGGGCCCTCGAGGCCTCGTGGTCATCGACCAACACGCCGCCGACGAGCGTGTGAAGTTCGCGCGGCTCGCGACGGCCCATCGCGACGGTGTGGTCGAGATCCAGCGGCTGCTCATCCCCGAGCGCGTGGAGCTCTCGGAGCGCGAGGCCGCGATCTTGAGCGAGCAGGAGCGCCTGCTCCTCTCGCTCGGCCTCGAGGCCAGGCTCTTCGGCGAGCGCACGGCGCTCGTCTCGGGCACGCCCGCGCTGCTCGGTCGGAGCGCTCCCGAGCGCCTCTTGCGCGACGCGCTCGCGGAGCTCTCGAGCCAGGGCTCGCGTGCGTTCGGAGACGCCATCGACACCGCGCTCGCGACGATGGCCTGTCACGGCGCGATCCGCGCAGGCGATGTGCTCTCGCCCGCGGAGCAGCGCGCGCTCCTCACCTCGCTCGCCTCCGTCGCGAGCTTCGCGGGGCACTGCCCGCACGGGCGACCGATCCTCCACGCGGTCTCGCTCGACGAGCTCGCGCGGAGGGTGGGGCGCACGTGAGCCACGACACGCGAGGCACCGGAGCTGCGAGCACCCCGAGCACCCCGAGCACGGAGGAGCGCGGTGCGCTGGTGGTGATCGCGGGCACGACCGCGAGCGGCAAGACCGAGCTCGCGCTCCAGCTCGCGCGCGCCCTCGACGGCGAGCTCGTGGGCGCCGACTCCGTGCAGGTCTATCGGGGCTTCGACGTGGGCTCGGCCAAGCCCACGCCGGACGAGCTCGGCGGTGTGCGTCACCACCTCATCGACGTGATCGATCCCGACGAGGCCATCGACGCGGCGAGGTTCGCGGCGCTCGCAGATCGTGCCATCGCGGAGATCGTCGCGCGCGGCAAGCGCGCCATCGTCGTGGGGGGCACGGGGCTCTGGCTGCGCGCGCTCGTGCGAGGCCTCGTGGTGCTCCCGACACCGGATCCCGAGGTGCGCGCTGCGCTCGAGCGGGAGGTCGAGAGAGACGGAGCGCCCCGCCTCCACGCGCGCCTCGCGTCGCTCGATCCGCGCGCCGCAGCGGCGATCCACCCCAACGACGCGCTGCGCATCGTGCGCGCCCTCGAGGTGCATGCGCAGACCGGCCGCCCGCTCGGCGAGCTGAGGTACGAGCACGGCCTCGGCGCGCCCCGCTACCGCACGCTCTTCGTGTCGCTCGATCGCGAGCGCGAGGCCCTGCGCGCGCGCATCGAGGCGCGCGTCGACGCGATGCTCGCCCGAGGCTGGGTCGCCGAGGTCGAGGCCCTCCTTGCCCGCTGGCCCGCGGACGCGAGGGCCTTCGGGAGCGTCGGCTATCGCGAGATCGTGGCGCACCTGCGCGAGGGGGTGGAGCTGGCCACGACGCGCACGTCGATCGTGCGGTCCACGTGGGTCTACACGCGCCGTCAGCGCACGTGGTTTCGGAGCGAGCCGGGCATCGATCTCCACCTCGACGCAGCCGCGCTCGACGTGGCGGCGCTCGTCGAGCGCGCAGCGAGGCACCTCGAGGATCCGAGCGCGGGCGGCGCCTCGAGAGGCGAGGGCGCGTGAACTTCTTCGCGCATCTCGTCGTCGCGCGCCGGGTCGAGCGAGATCCCGCCTTCTTGCTCGGCGCGATGCTGCCCGACTTCGCCACGATGAGCGGCGCACGCCTCGCCGCGACGGCGCATCCAGTGCTCGGCGCGGGCATCGCAGAGCACCACCGCACCGACGACGCGTTCCACGCCACGCCCACGTTCATCGCGCTCGCGAGCGACATGGGCACGCGCCTCGACGCGGCGGGCCTACCGTGGGGCGCGGCACGCGCGATCGCGCACGTGGGCACCGAGCTCTTCCTCGATGGGGAGCTCACCGAGGACGAGCCCTCGGCGGGCGACTACGTGCGAGCCATCGCGTCCGCGGCGCACGACGAGATCGCCAGCGCGATCCGGTTCCGCGAGGAAGAGGGGCACGCGCGCTTCCGCCGCATGCACGCACGCCTGGCGACGCACGGACCGCCGCATCGCTACCGCGAGCCGGAATTCGTGCAGGAGGTGCTCGTACGGATCCTCGCGGGGCGGCCGCGGCTGTCGGTGCCCGACGAGCACCACGCGTCGCTCCTCGTCGAGCTCTACGCGCTCCGCGATCGGGTGCACCGCGCGCGCGAGGCCCTCGTGGGCGAGACGCTCGACGCGCTCGGACGCGCGCGCTGAGCGCGATCTCGTGCTCGCGAGCTCGCCTCTCTCACCCGAGCCAGAGGGAGAGTCCGATCGCGACGTAGACGGGGCTGAGCACGAGGAGCGCGCGGCCCGCGTAGCCGAAGAACGAGGGCATCTCGTACTTCGCCTCCTCGGCGATGGCCTTCACCATGAAATTCGGCCCGTTTCCGATGTAGGTGTTCGCGCCCATGAAGACCGCGCCCACGCTGATGGCGACCAGGAAGGCCGAGGGCACGCCCACCACGTCGACGGCCAACGCACGCGACTCGCTCAGGCCCTGCGCGGCGGCCAGGAACGTGAGGTAGGTGGGCGCATTGTCGAGCACGCTCGAGAGCGCGCCCGTCACGAAGAAATAGTGCGCGGGGGCGGTGAGGCCCAGCTCCGCGCCGCGCGCCTCGAGCAGCGCGAGGGCGGGCACCATCGTCACGAAGATGCCTGCGAAGAGCACGGCCACCTCGATGATCGGTCCGTAGGAGAAGCCGTTGGCGAGGCGCGGCCCCTTCGGGGGACCGAACACGGACGCGAGCGCGAGCGCGATCATCGCCGCCTCGCGCCAGGGCGTGTCGAGGAACACGGCGCCGACGACGCACGCCAAGAGGCCAGCGTTGCCGAGGCCGGTGACGCGGAGCGGCTTCACCTGGGTCTTGTCGCGCGCGATGTCCGAGGCTGCCTCCGAGCGATACGCGCGGCGATCCACCACGTAGAACAGCGCGAGGAGGTACGCGTTCGCGAGGGCCCAGTACGGCAGGAGGCCGAACGTCCAGTCGAACGGCACGCCGCGCAGATAGCCCAGGAAGAGCGGTGGGTCGCCGAGCGGCGTGAGGAGCCCTCCGCAATTCGACACGACGAGGATGAAGAAGAACGGGATGTGGGCCCGCCTGCGCCGCTGCGTGTTCGTGCGGAGCAGCGTGCGGATGAGCAGCATGCTCGCGCCCGTGGTGCCCACGACGTTGGCGAGCAGCGCGCCGACCGCGAGGATGCCGGTGTTGATCGACGGGCGTCCCTCGAGATCGCCCTCGAGGTGGATGCCGCCAGCGATGACGAAGAGCGAGCCCAGGAGCGCGAGGAACGAGAGGTACTCACGCGCGCTATGGAGCAGGCCCTCGGGGTACGCCACGCCGAGGTAGAGGGCGATCGGCGCGGCCAGGAGACCGGCCACGATCCCCTTGTTGCGATGGCTCTCCCAGAAGTGGGGCGCGGCCAGCGGGAGGATCGCGATCGCGGCCAGGAGCAGCGCGAACGGCGCCACGGCGAAGAGCGGTACGTGCGCGCCGAAGGTGTGCGACTCGGACATGGGGGACGGACCTCGCGCGGCGAGACAGCCACCGAGCGTGGCTGGGCCGAGTGGCGGAGCGAGCCTGCGAGAGCCCGCTCGAACGAGAGCGGATGGCGACGCTCCTATGTAGTACGGCGCCGACGGCCCGTGTGGGGCGAACGACAAGGGGGCGAACGACGGATCGGCCCGAAACGTTCCGGACCGTCGCTCGGACCGCGCCCGATCACATCGTGCACATCATCATCGACGCGTCGCAGTTGGGGTTGGGGGGCGCGCATGCCTCGCCGGAGTTCACGGCGCTCGTGGGACCACCCATGCCGCACTGACAGCGGCCCGAGCCGTTGCACGTCTCCATCGGGCCGCAGGCGTGGCCGCACACGCCGCAGTCGGTGGTGCTCGTTGTCACGTCCTCGCACGCGCCCGAGCAGCACTCGTTGCTCGCGCCCGGGCAGGCCTGTCCCGTCATCGCGGTGGTGGAGCCGCAGGCGCAGTCGCCCGAGCTGCAGGTCTCGCCCGTGCCGCAGGCGTTGCCACACGCGCCGCAGTGCGTGGTGCTCGTGGTCGTGTTGGCGCAGCTGCCCGAGCAGCACTCGTTCGTGCCGCCGACGCACGCCTCGCCCGAGCCCATCGTGCCCAAGGTGCCGCCGCATGCGCAGCGCCCACTGGAGCAGGTCTCTCCTGCACCGCAGACGTTCCCACACGCTCCGCAGTTGCTCGTGCTGGTGTTCGTGACCACGCAGCTCGTGCCGCAGCACTCGTTGCTCGCGCCCGTGCAGGCCTCGCCGGAGCCCATCGTGCCCATCGTGCCGCCGCACGTGCATCGGCCGCTCGAGCAGGTCTCGCCCGCACCGCACACGTTGCCACACGCGCCGCAGTTGCTCGTGCTGCCGCTCGTCACCACGCAGCTCGAGCCACAGCACTCGTTGCTGGCGCCGGTGCAGGCCTCGCCCGAGCCCATCGTGCCCATCGTGCCACCGCACGTGCAGCGACCCCCCGAGCAGGTCTCGCCCGCGCCGCATCGATTGCCGCACGCGCCGCAGTTGTTGACGTTGTTGGTCAGGTTCACGCACGCGTTGCCGCAGCAGTCGGGCGTTCCGCCCGTGCACGCCTCGCCGCTCGCCGCCGAGGGGCCCGTGCCGCACTGGCAGTCGCCCGAGCCGTTGCACGACTCGTTCGTGCCGCAGACGTTGCCGCACGCACCGCAGTTCGAGGTGTTGCTCGGGGTCTCGCAGCCGTCCCCGTGTCCGCCCGAGCAGTCGAGGAAGCCGCTCGCGCACGCCGAGTAGTCGCACGTGCTCGCCAAGCAGATGGCGGTCGCGTGCGCCACGCCGCTGCAGGTGTTGCCGCACCCACCGCAATTCGGGAGGAGGCGGAGATCCACCTCGCAACCGTTCGGGTGCATTCCGTCGCAGTCGAAGAAGTTGGGATCGCAGCTCGAGTAGTCGCAGGTGGAGGAGACACAGGTCTCGACGGCGTTCACCGCGATGGTCGCGCAGTTGCGGCCGCACATGCCGCAGCTCGAGGCGGTGCTGCGGATGTCGGTGCAGGTGCCGCTGCAGCACTCGTTGCCCGTGCCCGAGCACGCCTCGCCGGTGGCGGGCGCCACGCTGCCTCCGCAGGCGCAGTGACCGCCCGAGCAGGTCTCCGACGGGCCGCACACGTTGCCGCACACGCCGCAGTGGCTGGTGCTGGTGGCCACGACCACGCACGTGTTGCTGCAGCACTCGTTGCCGCCGCCCGCGCACGCCTCGCCGCCGCCCACCGAGCTCGCGGACGCTCCACAGCGGCAGCTCCCTGCCATGCACGTCTCGCCCGCGCCGCAGCGGACGCCGCAGCCGCCACAGTTGTTGACGTCGGTCTGGAGGTTGACGCACGCGTTCGTGCAGCAGTCGGGTGTGCCACCCGTGCAGGCCTCGCCGCTGCCCGCGCTCGGGCCCGTGCCGCACTGACAGTCTCCCGTGCCGTTGCAGGACTCGCGCGGCCCGCAGACCGTCCCGCACGTGCCGCAATTCGAGGTGCTGAAGGCGGTCTCGCAGCCGTTCACGCGACCACCTCCGCAGTCGAGGAAGCCGCCGTCGCACGACGAGTAGTCGCAGGTGAGCGAGGCGTTGCAGATCTCGGTGGCGTTCGTCGTGCCCGAGCAGGTCTCGCCGCAACGACCGCAGTTGCTCAGCGTGTTGAGCGGGGTCTCACAGCCGTTGTCGTCGCGGCCATCGCAGTTGTCGTAGCCCGGATCACATCCTCCGAGGCGGCACGTACCTCCCGAGCACACGGGGCTGCCGCTCATGAAGGTGCAGCGGATGTCGCAGCGATTGCAGTGGTCGACGTCGTTCGAGCCGTTGATCTCGCAGCCGTTGGCCTGCGAGCCGTCGCAGTCGAGGTACGGCGCGTCGCACGTGCACGTGCCCGACAGGCAGGTCTGGTGCGCGCCACAGCGGTTGCCGCACATGCCGCAGTGGTTCTCGTCGGTGTCGAGGTCGATCTCGCAGCCGTCGCCGCCAGAGCCGCCGAGGAGCGAATTGTTGCAGTCGTCCCAGTTGCCCGCCATGTCCGGCGCACACGCGCAGGTGTGCATGTCACCGCCCGCGTCCGTCCCGCCGCGCGGGCACGCGGTGTGGGGGCCGCAGTCGTAGCCGCACGTGCCACACGACGACGGCTGATCGATCGCCGTCGGCACGCCCGCGCAGCAGTCCTGGTTCATCGCGGTCGTGACGCCGCAGCCGCCGCAGTACTCCGAGTACTGGGCCGAGAGGTTGTAGTCGACCGACGTCGCTCCGCCGCCGGTGCGCACGCAGCCGTCCGCGGCGTCGGGCGTTGCATCGATCGGACGGAGCACCTCGTCGACGATGCCGTCGCAGTCGTTGTCGACGCCGTCGCAAGGGTCCTCGGTGGTCCAGGGATGGATGTCGGCGCCGCGGAAGGTGGCGGTCCCGACCATGAACGTCTCGCGATCCTCACAGTCACCGGCCGCTCCCGCGGGCAGCCCGGACACGTAGCCGTCGTTGTCGGGATCGCCCCCGAACTCCGTGCACGGGATGTTCTCGGTGCAGCTCTCGGACACGGGCGTCCGGCAGTCTTCCGGTGCGCCGGGGTAGGTATGCGGCTGCGTGTCGTCGCAGTCGTCTCCGCCCGAGGCCGTCGCGACGTGACCGTCGTGATCGTTGTCGCCCGCGGCGCACATCTGCGCCGTTCCGTCGCCGTCCTCGTCGAACGAGTTGCCACAGATCTCCTCGCGCGTGGGCGCGATGCCGGGATCGCAGTCGTTCGTGTCGCAGCCCGTCGTGGCGCCGCCCATGCACGCCTCGGAGCCGTCGCGATCACGGTCGTTCGTGTCCGTGCAGCCGGGGCCGTCGTCGACGAAGCCGTTGCAGTCCTGATCGGCGCCGTCGCCGACGGGCTCTCCGCCGACGAGGCTGCACATGTCCGACGCCGCGCTGGTCGGAGGGATGGCATCGCAGCCGCGCGCGACGCGGTCGCCGTCGGCGAGGTCGTAGTAGCCGCGGAGCGTCTCGTTGGGATGAGACTCGGGGTCCGCGTCGTTGCAGTCGAAGTACGGCGCGCTCGAGGTGCCCGTGTTCTCGGGGTAGCCGTCGCAGTCCGCGTCGCAGAGATCGTTGGCGCCGTCGCAGTCGTTGTCCGCCATGTCCTCGCAGGCGTCTGCGGCGCCCGGATAGGTCTCGGCGTCGTGATCGTTGCAGTCGCAGGTGGTGGGGTCGGGCTGACACCGTCCATCGACGCACGGCTGGCTCCCGCACTCGGAGTCCATCATGCAGACCGCGCCAGGTCGGCAGCCGCTGAAGTGATCACCGTCGGCGTCCTCGCACGGGGCGTCGGCGCCGTCGCAGTCCTGATCCGTCCCGTCCTCGCACATCTCCGCCGCGCCCGGGTGCACGGTCTCGTCCGAGTCGTCGCAGTCGAGCTCGCTGCGCATCGTGCAGAGGAAAGGATCGGTGCCCGCGCACGGCAGGGCCGTCATGCGGTCTTCCGAAGGCCTCGCGCAGGTCGCCGCCGCGCGGCTCGGGAAGGTGTCACCGTCGCTGTCGTCGCTGCTCGACACGGCGGCCAGCCACACCGAGTCGCGGACCACGCCATCGACCACGACGCAGCGCTGCGCGACGAGGTGCTCGTCCGGCGTCGCGCCATCCGCCACGAGCATCACCATCACCTCGCGCGGCTCGCTCAGGCTGATCGCGATGTGGAGCGGGGTCTCGCGGATCTCGGCGGCCGTCTGGTCCACCGTCCGGAGCGTCTCGGACGGATTGCCCCGTCCGTCGAGTGGCAGGACCAGGATGCGCAGATCGCCCACGTCCTCGGGCGAAACCACCTCGAGCAGGATCACGTGCTCCTGCTGCTGGCAGCCCACGACGAGGCTGGCGAGCCAGAGCGCTGCGATCGCGGCGAGGCGCGCAACGGACGCGGTCGGACGGACCAGACGACGCGAAGGGCAAGGAGGTGATGCGGTCACCCGCCGATGGTACCAAACCCCTCCCCCGGTCGGGGAAACGGCTCGACATGCGCCTCGGACGGGGCGTGACAGAGTCGGCCCCGCATGACCTTCGGGTACCTCGGCTACATCTGGGCCATCCTCGGCTGCGCCGTGTTCGGCGCGATCTTCTTCGGGAGCGCGCTGTTCCTCTATGCAGTCGCGCGCCGCGGTCGCGCCGCAGGCTCCGAGCCCTCGCACACGGTCGAGACCCTCGAGGTGCGCGCTCCGCGGGCCCCTGGTCCGAGGGGCCCCGATCGCGCCCGCCCCGACGACGCTGCCTGAGCGTCAGGTCCACGCCCGCCCCGCGTCCTCACGCCTCCTCTGGTCCACGGCCATGGAACCTGCCCACCACGACGACCACTCCCTCGCCGCCGCGCGCGCTGCCGCGGTCGACAAGACCCTTCGCGACCTCGAGTGGGAGCGCCTCGTACGCGCGGTCGCCTCGCGCTGTCGGGGACCGCTCTCCACCCGCCTCGGCGTCGAAGAGGCCTTGCCGCTCGCCGCCAGCGTGGACGAGGCGCGCGCGTGGATGAGCGAGACCGAAGAGGCGCTCCGCGCACGACGCGACGGAGAGCCGCTGCCGCTCGACGGCATCCGCGACGTCCGCGGCGCGCTCGCGCGCGTCGTGCTGCTCGGCGTCCTCGACGGCCCCGAGCTCGCGCACGTCCGGAGCACGCTGGGCTCCGCGCGCGTGCTGCGCCGGCACCTCGCGGCGCGGAAGCAGCGCTTTCCGCGGCTCTTCGCGCGCTGCGCGCTCGATCCGTCGCTCGATGCCCTGGAGCAGGAGATCGCAGCGTGCATCGAGCCGGGCGGCACCATCGCCGACCATGCGAGCCCCGAGCTCCGGAGGCTCCGCACCGAGGTCGCCAACCTCCGCGCCCGCATCGTCGCGCGCCTCGAGCAGATGCTCCTCGAGCACGAGGCCGTGGTCTCCGATCGCTTCCTCACGCAGCGAGAGGGCCGCTACGTCATCCCGGTGCGCACGGACGCGCACGACAAGATCCCCGGCATCGTGCACGGCACGAGCTCGAGCGGCGCCACGGCGTTCGTCGAGCCGCGCGCGATCGTCGAGCAACAGAACCGGCTCACGCTCGCGATCGCCGAGATGGAGCGGGAGGAGCAGCGCATCCTCGCGCAGCTCTCCGAGCTCGTGCGCGAGCGCGCGCCGGAGCTCTCGGCGGCGCTCGACGCGCTCGACCTCGCCGACCTCCGCGACGCGAGCGCCAAGCTCGCCGACGATCTCCGGGCCTGGCCGCCCGAGATCGTCGAGGAGCCCCGGATCGCCCTCTGCGACGGGCGTCATCCGCTCCTGCTCCTCGACGGCGTGGCCGTCGTCGCGAACGACGTGGCGATCGAGGGAGGCCGCGCGCTCGTGCTCTCGGGCCCGAACGCGGGCGGCAAGACCGTCGCGCTCAAGCTCCTCGGCATGGTCGCGCTCATGGCGCGCGCGGGCCTGCCCACCCCGGCGCAGGAGGGGGCGAAGGTCGGCTTCTTCGAGACCGTGCTCTCCGACGTCGGCGACGAGCAGTCGATGCAGAAGAACCTCTCGACGTTCTCTGCGCACGTGCGCTCGATGGCGCGCACGCTCGATCTCGCGGGACCGCACAGTCTCGTGCTCCTCGACGAGGTCGCGACCGGCACCGATCCAGGCGAGGGTGCGGCGCTCGCGTGCGCGATCGTCGACTCGCTCTGTCGCCGCGGCGCGGCCGTCGGCGTGACGACGCACTACGAGCCGCTCAAGGCGATGGCCCTCTCGGATGCGCGCTTTCGCAACGCATCGGTGGGCTTCGACGTCGCGACCATGTCGCCCACGTTCCATGTGCGCATGGACGTGCCGGGCGCCTCGTCGGCGCTCGCCGTCGCGGCGCGCTTCGGCCTCGATCCGCTCGTGATCGAGCGAGCGCGCGAGCTCCTGCCCGAGCAAGCGCGCACCTTCGATGCGCTCGTGCGCAAGCTCGAGGGCGAGCACGACGCCGTGCGCCACACCCGCGAGGCGATGGAGATCGAGCGCCGCGGTGCAGAGGACGCGCGTGAGCGCATCGAGGCCGAG
>JAIBCE010000571.1 GCA_019694315.1 Sandaracinaceae bacterium | reverse complement strand
CGCGACGAGGGGCCCGAGCGCGCGGGCCTCGAGGAAAGGGCGCGCGAGCGAGGTGAGGAGAGCGCGTGTGGGTGGCCATGCGAGGGCGGCGCCGAGCAGCAGCGCGAGCAGGCTGAGCGGCAGGCCGGCGCGGGCCGCGGCGAGGGCGCCGTCGGCACGCACGCGCGTGGTGCCCGGCGCGAGCCAGAGCGCGACCGCGTGCTCGAACGTCGGGTTCGGATCGTCGATCTCGGGCGCGCCGACGGGCATCGCGTACACGGGCACGTCGGTGCCGTCGTCGCGGCTCGCGCGAAGGCGCGGATACCAGGGCGTGCCGAGCTCCACGAGCGCGGGCTCGGTCGTGTCGCGCAGCTGGAGCTCGAAGCCCTCTCCCGGGATCACACGCGCCTCGACCGTGCCTGCGCCGCGCGTGACGTGCGCGTAGGCGCCGTCCCAGGTGGTCACGGGCCGCAGCCACACGCGGCCGAACGCCTCGTCGCGGCCCTCGTCGCGGCCCGGAAGGAGCGCGCGATCGGGCGCCACGGCCCAGCGGATCCCGAAGCGGCGGAGGTTCTCGTCCGTGGTCGTGCGGAACTGATCGCGGAGCAGCCAGCCCGCTGGCGCCGGCTGCGAGAGGGCCAGCTCGACGCCAGGCTCACCGCCGCGTCCCACGCGCGCGAACGCGTAGAGCTCCCACACGCACTCGAGCCCGCAGATCATGAGCAGCCGACCTCCGGGGCGCTCGCGCTGGTCGCGTGCGATCCGGTAGCGGAGCGCGGCGAGCGTCGCGGGGCTCATCGACGGCGGGCCCACGAAGTCCTCGTGCCGCTCGCGCGAGAGATCTGCCAGGCCTGCGCTCCAGCTCCGATGTCCGTGCGCTGCGAGGGCGAGGAGCGCGATGGCGGCCAGCGCGCGGAGCGCACGGGCGCGAGCAGGTCGGGCCACGGTGAGCGCATGGAGCTCCGCGCCGGCCCCGATCGCCAGGGCGCCGAGCACGTACGAGAACGGCTTGATGGCCGCGCCGATCCGGAAGGCCTGCCATCGCACGCTCGTGCTCGACGGCGCGAGGCCGAGCTCGAGGAACGGCGTCTCCACGTAGCTCGCCACGAGCACGAGCGAGAGCCACCCCAGCACCCGCGCCTCGCGGTGCCCGCGGCGAGTGATCACCCCGATCGTCACGAGCCACGCGAGGGCCACGAGGATCATCCACCCGCCATCGGGCAGGGCGCCGAGGCTCAGGCGGAGCAGCGCGAGATCGGCCGGGATCTGAGGCGTTCCGTAGTGCACGGCGTGCTGCATCACGCGGAGCGCGGCGGGCAGCCAGAGCCACGCGCTGGCGCCGAGGCCGAGGCTCACCGCCGCGAGCGGTCCGACGAGAGGTCGTCGCGCGGCGGGGCGCGAGAGCGCGACGCCGAGGCCCAGCACGGCGGCGAGCGCGCGCGCGATCACGAGCGCGAGCGGGTGGAGGGCCGCGGTGATCGCGACGCCGAGGGTCGCGAGCGCCATGCGTCCGCGACTCGGGCGACGACCGAGATCGAAGAGCGTCGGGAGGGTGTGGAGCAGGGTCGCGACGCTCAACGTCGAGGGGAGGAACGCGTAGCGGAAGACGGGCTGCGTTCCCCAGGTGAAGTCGGTGCCCACGTCGAGCAGGGCGAGCGCGCCGACGGCGAGCGCCGCAGGCCAGCGCGCGCCCACGCGGATCGCGGTGCGAGCGATGCCCACCGCCACGGCGACGTACGCCGCGCTGACGATCGACACGAGCAAGCGCGCGGTGTCGTGCTCGGCGCCGACGAGGCGCGCGACCAAGGCGACCGCGCGGTGCGCGAGCGTCGGGTAGAGATCGAGCGTGGGATCGCCGGGCGCGGCGCGCGTGAGCCAGAGGAGCGGGCGGCCGAGGCGGGCTTGATCGATCAGCTCACCCACGATCGCCTCGTTCACGCGCCCGTCGAGCCCCACGAACGGGTGTGCTGCGGCCCACGCGGGGCTCGTGACGATCGCGCCCAGCACCACGAGCGGCGCGTACACGAGGAGCCAGCGCTGCGCGCGTGTGGTCTCGAGAGAGCTGCGCGGATCGCCGGCGTCGCCGAGGAGCGCGCACGCGGCGGTGGCGAAGAGGACGAAGCTCGCCTCGAACGCCGGCGCAGGCGCGAGCCACGCGAAGGCGGCCATCGCCGCGAGGACGACGAGTGCGGTGCGCGCACGGCGCATGGTGCCGCCGTTGTACGCGATTCCCCCCGCATCGCCTTGGAAAAAGGGCCTCTTTCGCGCGGGGAGCTCCGCGCGACGCCGCTGGGCCACCGACCGAAGTCGGGGCCCCAGGACCAGAGGGCCGCGTGGCGGGCTCGTCGCGATCGCCGTTCCGACGCACCACGCTCCGGTCGCTTTCTTGACGTCCGTCGTGCGCCTCCCGGACGGTCCCGCCTCATGCACGCCGTCCACGCACGCTCGCTCGCTCACGAGGTCTCTGGTCTGCCGCTCTCGATCGTCCTCGCCGATGGTGAGGTCCTCGCCGCGATCCGCGAGCGCATCGAGGCGGGCGATGGCGCGGACGTCGAGTCCATCCCGCTCGTGCCCCCGTTCCACGTGTCCGACGACGACGCCTACCTCGTCTTGCCCGAAGACATCGGCGTGGAGCTGCGCGAGATGTTCGCCGACGGCGACGTGGATCTGCTCGCCGACGCCATGCGCGAAGGCCTCTTCGTGATCGGCACTCTCGAGAAAGAAGGTCGGGGCAAGATGCGCCTCGCGGTGGACGAGGTCGACGTCGTCGAGCGGCTGCTCGCCAAGATGCCCTACGCCGACACCATCGAGGTCGGCCGCGGCGCCGACCCTCTCGCGGCCCTCAACGGCCTGCCGCAGTGTCGCAACACCGTCGCCTCGTCGTTCGTCGACATGGCGGGCTTCCAGAAGATGGTCCGCTCGAGCGAGCAGGCGGGTGCGTCGTGGCGGCCGCCCACCGACCGCAAGGACATGGCCGGCGTGGATCCAACCTACGCGTGGAGCCGACGCCTGCCGGACGGGCGCATCGGCGTCGAGGCGGCCCTCTTCTGCGAGTACGAAGAGCACGTCTGCGTGCTGCGCCCCGCGGCGCTGCGCATCGCGCTGCCGCGCCCCCTCGAGGCGGCCCCCTGAGCGCTGGATCGCCCTGAATCCTGGGCGATCCGTCGATCAGGCTCGCGCGACGATCACCATCTCCTGCCGATGGCTCGGCAGCTGCGTGGCGCGCACGTCCGAGAACCGCATCCCCCGCACGACCTCCACCCAGCGCGGGGTCTGCTCGATCATCTTGTCGTCGTTGAGCTTGATCGTGAGGATCGCCGCCTCGAGCTTGGGCAGCATCGCGCGCACCCGCGCCACGTAGCGGAGCGCGACCGGCGGGGCGAGGTTCATGTCCGACACGAGCAGGCGCGCGCCCTCGGGCAGCTCACCCTTGCTCACGCTCCCCGCGGGCCGCTCGTGAAAGCTCACGCGCGCGCCGCCCGGGCCCACGAAGTCGCGCACCTGCGCGTCGAGCTCGCCTGGATCGAAGGCGACCACCGAGAGGCCCCG
>JAIBCE010000570.1 GCA_019694315.1 Sandaracinaceae bacterium | reverse complement strand
GCGCCCTCGGCGCGCACGCGGAGGCCCGCCACGTTGGCCACGTGCACGAAGCGCGCGCGCAGGCTCGCGCTCTCGCCCGCCTGCGTGTGGAGGCGCGAGCTCACGTGCACGATGCGCCGATCGCCCTCGCTCTGGCGCATGCGTGGCAGGAGGAGGTGCGTGAGGAGGAAGGGCGCGAGGTGGTTCACCGCGACCGTGTCCTCGAAGCCGTCGCGCGAGCGCTTGAACTCGGGGTGCCACACGCCTGCGTTGTGGACGAGCACGTGCAACGGCTCGTCTCGCGCGAGCAGCTCCTTCGCGAGGCCCCGCACGCTCTCGAGCGACGAGAAGTCCGCGCGAAACGCCACCACGCCGGGATCGAGCGCGCGCACGGCCTGCGTCGCGCTCTCGGTCTTGGCCGGATCGCGCCCCACGATGCGAAGCGCATAGCCGCGCCGCGCGAGATCGAGCGCGGTCGCGAGGCCGATGCCCGCGCTGGCGCCCGTGACGAGGGCGATGGGCTTGCCGCTCATCGCGCCCTCTTCGATCGATACGCGAGCTGCTCCGATGCGCTCGCGAAGCGCGCCTCGTAGGCAGCCTCCGCGAAGCCCACGAGCACCGCGTCGCCCGCGATCACGACCGGACGCTTGATCATCTTCCCGTCCTTCGCGAGGAGCCCGAGGAGCTCCTCGTCGGAGAGCGCCTCCACGGCCTCCTTGCCTCGCTCGGTGACGAGCGCGCGGTAGCTGCCGCCGCTCGTGTTGATCCACTTGCGAGGCGCGAGACCGCTCTTCTTCACGAGCGCCGTGAGCTCCGCGAGGCTCGGCGGCGACTCGACGATCGGCACGCTCTCGTAGGCCACGCCGTGCGCGTCGAGCCACTTGAGCGCCTTCTTGCACGTGCCACACGCGGCGTACTGGTAGACGCGCGCCTTCACGGCGACTCCTTCTTCTTCTCGAAGCTCAGGCTCGCCGAGTTCACGCAGAAGCGAAGGCCGGTGGGCCGCGGGCCGTCGTCGAACACGTGACCGAGGTGCGCATCGCAGCGCGCGCAGTTGATCTCCACGCGGCGCATGCCGTGCGAGGTGTCTTCCTTGGTGGTCACGCGATCCTTGGCCCACGGCGCGTAGAAGCTCGGCCAGCCCGAGCCCGAGTCGTACTTCGCGTCGCTCGTGAAGAGCTCGGCGTCGCAGCAGACGCAGCGGTACACGCCCTTGTCGTGGTTGTCGTAGTAGACGCCGGTGAACGCGCGCTCGGTGCCGCCCTGACGCGCGATGCGGAATTGCTCGGGCGTGAGCGTCTCTCGCCACTCCGCCTCGGTCTTGATCACTCGCTTGGGCTCGTCGCTCATGGTGCCGGGATTGGAGGGCCCGAGGGCCGAGACGTCAACGGTCAACGCGCGGTGAGGGCGCATCTCGTTGCGCGCGTCGACGTCTCGCGTCACCCCACGCGCATGACCTCTCGCTTCTCGTCGCTCGCGCTGGCCCTGCTCGGTCTCTCGATCGCCGGCTGCCCCGAGCAGAGCGAGGGCCCTGTGCGCGACTGCGCCACTGCGCTCCTCCTGCCCGCGGGCCAGCCTTGTGATTTCTCGGGGCTCTGCGGGAGCGTCTGCCCAGGCATGGCCGTCGAGTGTTGGGGGCGCGTGACGAGGCGAGTGGTGGCGCAATGCGACGCGGGAATGCTGCCTGTCGATGCTGGCAGCGACGCCCCGATGGACGACGCGAGCGCGAGCGACGCAGCTGCGAGCGACGCGGCCCTCGATGCGGGCATGTGCGCACCGCCCGCGCCCGAGGGCGTCACGCCGTGTCGTAGCAACACCGACTGCAACGCGAGCACGGGGGAGCGCTGCGTCGCGCCCGACGAGCGCCCCGGCTGCGGCATCTGCATGGATCCGCCGCGCGACTGCGTCTCCGATCCGGACTGCCCGTCCATGGATGGCGTGCAGTACGTCTGCGAAGAAGCCTCGGTCCCGTGTCCGTGCAGCGGCGATGGCCTCGGCACGTACTGCGTGGCGCCGTGCTCGGTGACGGGCTGCTCCGAGGGATTCACCTGCGGCGCGAGCGGACACTGCGCGCCGATCGCCTGCGACGCGGGCTTCGCGTGTCCGCTCGGCACGACATGCGAGCCCGCGGGCGTGGGCGATCCACACGGCTGTGTGCGCGACACGTGCGCGCTCGACACGGACTGCCCCTGCGGGGGCGGCTGTGTGGAAGGCCACTGTTACGATCAGCTGGGCGCGTGCGAGCCTCTGAGGGGATGAGCTGCCCCGAGAGCACCACTCGCTCGCTCCGCCTGATCCGCCCTTCGCAGTGGATCACGCAGCCGTGGCGCAACGGAGGCGGGATCACGCACGAGATCCATCGCGACGGTCCGGCCGACGCCTTTCGTGTGCGCCTCTCGGTGGCCGAGGTGAAGAGCCCCGGCCCCTTCAGCCGCTTCGCAGGCGTGGATCGATGGATCACGCTGCTCGAGGGGCACGGCTTCACGCTCCACCGTGACGAGCGCTCGATCACGATCGACACCCCGTTCGTGCCCTTCTCGTTCTCGGGAGACGAGCTCATCGAGTGCTCGCTCGTGAACGGCCCCGTGCGCGATCTGAACGTGATGATCGACCGGTCGCAGGCGCGCGCGGCCGTTCGATCGATCGTGGTCGAGGCCGAGGCGAGGCTGACGCCACCCGCTCACGCGCACGAGCTCTACGTGTTCGTGTTCGAGGGCACGCTCGCGATCGACGGCATCGCGCTCGAGCACCACGTGCTGGCGGTGGGGCCCGCCGAGGCGCACACGATCACCGGAAGAGGACGCGCGCTCGTGGTGTGGGTGAGCGCGAAGACGTAGCGCCAGGTCCCTGCGTTCGCGGCGCGGACGCGAGCGAGGCCGCCGCGCGACGATTCTGTTAGAACCGGCGCATGCCCCGTCGTGTCAGCGCGCGTGACGCGCACGAGCTCGTGAGCCGCGAACAGCACCTCCTCGTCGATGTCCGCTCCGTCACGGAGTTCGAGGCGGGTCACCCTGCGGGCGCGCTCAACATTCCGTGGATGCACATCGACGCGCGTGGCCGCACGCCGAACGAGGACTTCGTGGCGGTGTTCGAGCGCGTCCTGCCCGACAAGAGCGCCAAGATCGTGCTCACGTGTCAGGGCGGCAATCGCTCGCTCCAGGCCCTGCACGCGCTCGAGGCGCGCGGCTACACGGGCCTCGTCGATCAGCGCGCAGGATGGGGCGGTGTGCGCGACGGATTCGGGCAGATCACCGACAAGGGCTGGCAGGCCGAGGGGCTGCCGAGCGACACCGGCGCAGGCGACGAGCGCTCGTACGAGAGCCTACGCGCGCGCCGTTGAGCGGCCTCGTTCGGGCGCCTGGCGCCGAGGTCAGGCCGCACATCGGAGCGGTGGAGGCGATGCCGCCGCCAGCGACGTGCACGTCCGGCTCAGCTCGGCGAAGAGACTCGCGAGCTGAGCCGCCTGATCTGCAGAGACGATCACGTTGAAGCGCCCATCGCTGCGTCGCTCGAGCCCCGGAAGAGCGAGAGACGACGGGGATCGCGCCG
>JAIBCE010000152.1 GCA_019694315.1 Sandaracinaceae bacterium | reverse complement strand
CGAGGAGCCGCAGAATTTCCGGAACGGGACGCCGCAGAATTTCTGGAACCATCAAGGACATGTCCTGCCACAAGAGAGAAGGTCGCAGGAGCTCCTCCAGAGGAAGCCACTCGATCCTTAGCTCCAGGGACTGCGCGGGTCGCTCGACAACTCGCACAATGCCGCTGAGACCGTGATGCAGTGACACGTCCAGATACACGTTCTAGTCCCGTTCACCGGATGGTGATGGCTGATTTACGCCATCAAGGAAGTAGAGGTTGTAGTGCGCATTCGCCATGTGGTCTGGGTTACCGCTCGGGTTGGATGAACGGGGCGAGCGGGTCTCCCGTGTTGATCAGGTCACCGCGATAGGTTCCCATCGTGCGCTTCCAGCGGCTGCGGCCGTCGTCGGCGTCAAGGCTCGCGTTCTGCGCCGACGAGTGGGCTTCCGGCATGTCCCGTGGTCGCCCAACGTTCGCCGCACGCTGCGCCAGCCGAGCTAGCGCGAGCCTAGCTATCGGCGCCAGCGCAGGCCCACGAGGCCGTCGATCGCGGGCTCGTGCGCGCACGGTGCGCAGCCGATCACGTTGCTCGTGAGCTCCTCGCCCGAGGGCGAGAGCACGAGCGCGCCTGGAAGCGCGCCACACGGGAGCACGAAGACCGGCGGCGGATCGTAGGCGTCGACCGCGACCGTGACGTGCGCGAGATCGCGCGGGCGCGACCACGCGAAGCGCGCCTCGGCGTGTGAGGCCAGCCCGCCCAGGCTCGCGGCGCGCCACACGACCTCGCGATCCTCGAACGTGAGCGTCGCGTCCGTCGACGCGATGTTCGTGAGGAGCTCGTGGCAGGCCGGGCTGAGCTGTGTCTCGATGAGCGGCGGCGGAGGCTGTGCGTGCCAGGTGCCCCTGAGCGCGCTGCGCTGCGCCGCGCTCTCCGGCGGCACGGCGCGCGGCGAGCTCGTGGGCGGGCGCTGACACGCAGGCGCCGAGAGCGCGATGAGCGATGCGAGGGCCAAGCCGGCTCGCGTGGACCTCGTGCCGTGGGCCGCGGGCATGGGGAGATCCTCGCACGCCATGGGTGTCTCTCTCACGTCGGCGGGCTCGCGCGTGGGCGCGGCACCAGATCGACCGGCTCACACTTGGCCGCGACGAAGATGCCCGCGGCGCCGAGCGCGAGCGCGCCCGCGGAGACCGCGAGCCCGAGGAGGCCGCCGAGGAAGAGATCGGGCGCGGGACCGAGGCTTCCGTCGGTGGGGCGCATCGCGTCGATCAGCTGATCGTGGAACACGAACATCATCGAGAGAGCGCCGAGCATGCCCGTGATGCCGGTCGCGATGTTGAGGCCGCCGAACACGAAGCCGAGCGTGCGTGAGCGATGCGTCGGGTGACCGAAGCGGTTGATCGCGATCGTCGCGATGCCCCCGCCGAGCACGGTGAGGTTCACGACCGAGACGAGGATCGACGCGACCGCGATCACCACCACGCCGAACGCCAGCGTGAGCATGAGCTCGCGGAACTGCTCGTCGCTGCAGCCCGAGAGCCAGAGCGCAGCGAGCGCGACGAGGAAGGGCACCGAGCGCGCCGCGCGATCACCGTGTCGCATCGGAGCGCAGCGTACTGAATCGCGGTGTGTCCTGGCGAGCGAGGCTCGTCGCGTGTGGTCTCAGCGACGACGATCCTCGCCGCCGCCGCGCTTGCCGAGGCGACCCTTGGGCGCGGGACCGCCGCGCCGCTCGAAGGCCTTCTTCGTGTGGATCGAGAGGGCGCCCTTGCCGCTCGCGGGAGGCACGAGGCAGTGCGCGCCCGAGCCGATGAGATCGCGACGGCCCGCCTCGATCAGCGCCTCGCGCGCGAGGTCGTGGTGCTGCGGATCCCAGTAGAGCAGGAGCGCCTTCTGCTTGCGCTTGTCGCGCAGATCGCGCGCCGTGTAGACGGGCTCGCGCGTGAACGGATCCTCGCCCGTGTAGTACATGCACGTCGCCATCGACATGGGCGTGGGGATGAAGTCCTGCACCTGTCGCGGGCGGATGCCGCGCTTCTTCAGGTAGAGCGCGAGCGCGATCATCGACGCGAGCGTCGAGCCCGGGTGGCCCGAGATGTAGTAGGGGACGAGGTGCTGCTCCTTGCCGGCCTCGTCCGACGCGCACGCGAACATGTCGGCGAAGCGCTCGTAGCTCTCGGCGCCCGGCTTCTTCATCTTGTCGAGCACGTCCTCGTCCACGTGCTCGGGCGCGACCGAGAGCTGTCCGCCGGTGTGGTGTCGCGCGAGCTCCTTCACGAACTGCGGGCTCTCGGCGGCGAGGTCGTAGCGGACGCCGCTCGCGACGAAGACCTTCTTCACGCCGTTCTCGCTGCGCACGCGACGCAGCACGTCGAGCAGCGGCGCATGATCGGTGACGAGGTTCTCGCAGATCCCGGGGTGCACGCAGGAGAGGCGTCGGCAGCTCTTCTCGATGCGCTCCTCGCGACAGTGCATCCGGTACATGTTCGCGGTGGGCCCGCCCACGTCGGTGACGACACCGTGGAAGTCGCCCATGCGCCGCAGCGCGCGCACCTCGCGGAGGATGCTCTCGGCCGAGCGCGACTGGATCACGCGGCCCTCGTGCTCGGTGATCGAGCAGAACGTGCAGCCGCCGAAGCAGCCTCGCATCGTCACGATCGAGTGCTTCACCGTCTCGTAGCCGGGGATCTTCTCGCGGTACGACGGGTGCGGGATGCGCGTGAACGGCAGATCGTAGAGCGAGTCCATGAGCCCGGTGTCGAGCGGGATCGCGGGGGGATTGAAGTACACGGCCTGCGCGCCGTGAGGCTGCAGGAGCGGTCGGCCGTTGCCGGGGTTCGTCTCGTGCTGGAACGCGCGCGACATCTCGCGGAACGCGCGCTTTCCCTCGGCGTTCGGCGGGCTCACCTCCTCGAACGAAGGCAGCCAGAGCGTCTGTCCGTCCTTCACGAAGCGGCTCTTCTCGAGCGACTCCCACTCTCCCTTGCCGCGCACGTGCGCCGTGCCCCGGATGTCACGGAGCTCTCCGACCTTCTCGCCGCGCGCGAGCCGATCCGCGACCTCCCACACGGGCCGCTCACCCATGCCGAAGACGAGGAGGTCGGCCTTGCTGTCGAGGAGGATCGAGCGACGCACCGAGTCGCTCCAGTAGTCGTAGTGCGCGATGCGCCGGAGCGAGGCCTCGATGCCACCGAGCACGATGGGCACGCCGGGCATCGCCTGACGCACGAGGTTCGCGTACACGATGCTCGCCCGGTTGGGGCGGCCGTTCGTGGCGCCGCCGGGCGTGTACGGATCCTCGGACCGCACCTTCTTCTGTGCGGTGAGCTTGTTGAGCATCGAGTCGAGGTTGCCCGCCGTGATGCCCACGAGGAGGCGAGGGCGGCCCAGGCGCAGCAGATCCTCGACGCCGTCCCAGCGCGGCTGCGCGATCATGCCCACGCGATAGCCGCGGCCCTCGAGGAAGCGCCCGATCAGCGCGCCGCCGAACGCGGGGTGATCGACGTACGCGTCGCCGTTGACGATCAGGATGTCGAGCTCGTCCCAGCCGCGCGCGTCCATCTCCTCGCGCGTCGTGGGCAGAAAGCGCGTGAGATCCTTGCGCGAGAGCGGGATCGAGCCGCCGTCACCGGAGCGTCGAAGAGGGACGAGCGACATGGGCCGTCGATGGTAGCAGCGCGCTCCCGAGCGCCCATGCGCGCGTCTCCGCGCGGGGAGGGAAGCCGGTCACTCGGAAGCCGGTCACTCCGCGCGCGTCGCGCTCGGGGCGAGGAAGAGCCGACCGATGGCGAGCTCGACGGCCTCGAACGGCGCGATGCGCACGCGTGCGGACTCGTCGAAGACCCCGAGCTCCATGGCGTGGTCGCGGGGCGGGGAGCGTACGGAGCACACCGCGGATCACCTCGCCCTTCACGCCCGAGGGCAGGGCGAGGAGATCCTCGTAGGTCGCGAGCCTCGTCGCGGTGCTCATCGCGTCGAGCATGGCGCCTCCCGCCGTGCGGGGGAAGCGTCGTGCGCGCTCACTCGAGGCCGGGGCAGGTCGTCATGCCCGTGGCGCCGTTGTCGTCCTCGTTGCACTCCGCGATCGTGCTCGTGGCCACGTCGCCGTCGACGCGCACCGCGAACGCGAGCTCCGTGTCGTAGGGCTGCATCGTGGCCGTGGCGGTGAGGCGCTCGCTGCCGCCGGGCAGGATCGGGTGGAGCGTGGCGAGCGTCGCGATGGTGCCGCCGGGCGCAGGCGCGGTCTGCACGATCTCCACGGGCACACCGGCCGGCACGCCGCGGCTGCCGACGTTGTGCACGATCGCCGAGAGGCGGATCTCGGCGAGGCCACACGCGGGCACGACCTCGAGCTCGACCGCGAGGTTGGGGGCGTTGAACACGCCCGCGCCCTGCACGTTCGCGCGGAAGTTGTTGAGCCCCGCCACGCTCCAGTTGTCGGGAGGCGTCGCAGGCACGTTGCCGTGATCGTCGACGTGCGTGACCGCGTACGCGAACTGGTTCCAGATCGGACGCGAGCGCACCCAGCGATCGTGCGGATCGCCGAGCGCGAAGACGCCGTTCGTGCCGTCGCGGTACGCCGCGGGGATGTCGGCGTCCGTGGCGTAGCCGAACACCCGTCGGTACGAGGCGCGGCAGTTGTCGCGTGCCACCTGGTCGTTGTTCGCGACCACGACGATCTCGCTGTTCCCATCGCGATCGACGTCGACGACGATCGGATACTCGTGGCCCGTGCGCGAGCTGTTGGGCCACGGGTCCATGAGCACCTCGTCGCCGTTGCGACCGTCGAAGACGTGGAGGAAGCACTCGTCGTTGTAGATGACCTCCGAGACGCCATCGCCCTGGAAGTCGAAGACGCTCGAGCCCGTGCGCGAGCTCGAGAGGTCCTGCACGACCGCGCTCCAGCGCAGGATGCCAGTGGTGCCCGTCATGCGATCGCAGGTGCCCGCCTCGCGGCCGGGGATGCGGGGCTCGACGCAGTCGGGATCGTAGAGCGCGTACGCGCCCTGGCCCGCGGCCGAGAGCTCCGGCAGGCCATCGGCGTCGAAGTCCGCCACGGTCGGAGGGCCGCCCACGCCGCCGCCCGGGATCGCCACCGTCGCGTCGAGCCAGCTGCCGCCCGTGCCGATGCGCATCGCGCCGGTCGCGCCATCGCGCACCGAGACCGCGCCGGTGCGCACCTCGATCACCTCGGGGCGGCCATCGAGATCGAGATCGGCCACGGCCGCATAGCCCACGGTGCCGCCCGTCGCCGGCCAGAGGCGCGTGCCGTCGGTGTCGTAGGTCATGCCGCCGCAGGTGATCTCGAGCTCGGGATCCGCATCGAGGTTCGCGACCACCGACTGGCTGCCGTTGACGTTGCAGAGATCCGCGAAGAAGAGGCGACGCAGGCTGTAGGCGCCCGGCGCGCCTTCGAACGCGTAGGCGCCCGCGCCGACGATGATCTCGGGGTGTCCGTCGCGATCGAGATCGTGCACCGACGGGCTCGCGTACGCCGTGCTCGTCGCGAGCGGCAAACGCGCGAGCTCGGTGTTCGTGGTGCCGTCGACGACGACGAGCGCCGCGTCGGTCGACATGTAGATCACCTCGAGGCCGTCGTCGGACGGATCGAGGTTCGCCACCGCCGACGCCGTCTGCGAGGTGCTGCCCGCGCTTGCGCCGATCGTCCAGAGCGTCTCGCCCGTGCGGCCGTGGATGGCGACGAGGATCGAGTCGGTGAGCGAGCTGCCCGCGTAGGCCGCGACGACCACGTCGGGGATCCCGTCGCCCGACACGTCGCCGACGGTGGGCGAGATCACGACGTTCGAGTAGCTGGTGCCGCCGAAGGTCGCGCCCGTCCAGTGCCACTCGACCTCGAGCGCGACGCGATCGAATTCGGGGCGGATCTCGCAGAGCGGCGGGCGCGGGTTCGGCAGGCAGCGGCCGATCGTGAACTCGCAGTACGTGCCCTCCTCGACGCAGTCGAAGTCGTCCATGCACGTGTCGCCGAGCGGCACGCAGGCGTCGTCCACGCAGGCCTGGTCCGCCGTGCAGCAGACGTCGAGCGCGGCGCCGCAGAGGGTCTCACCCGCGCCGCAGCGGGCGGCGCAGACGACGCCGTCGAGGCACTGCTGATCGGCGTCACAGCAGGTGAGGCGGTTGTCGCCGCAGCGCTCGTTCGCGCAGACGGGCGCGCACGCGAAGTCGTCCACACACTCCTCACCGCTCGCGCAGCAGAGGCGCCCGCCCGCGCACACCCGAGCGGTGGGGCACGCGGGGCTGTCGGGCCCCGTCGTCATGCCTGCGTCGTCTCCTGGAGTCGGGCCTGCGTCGATGCCGGCCACGACCTGACAGGTTCCGTCCCGACACGTGAGGCCCGCGCGGCACGCCGCCGACGACGAGCAGGGCGTCCCTACGCCGCCGGTCGGAGCGCCCGAGCAGTCGCAGCCCGCCGCGAGCGCGAGCATGAGGGGGAGCAGGCAGAGCTGGAGGCGAAGCGAGACGAAGGGCACACGCATCGCGCCATCGTAGCTGCGAACGCGTAGGCTCGACACCGGAGAACGCGAATCCGCCCACGATTCAGGGCGAATTCGCGTTCTCGGCCGAGGACGAACCTCGTCGTTCAGAGCACGGGCTGGATCGTGACGCGCAGGATGCCGAGCGTCTGCGGCACGTCGCCCGTGGTGCGGATCTCGAGGCGCTGCTCGGTCGTGCCCGCTGCGAGCGCCTGCTCGCGCGTGAGCTCGGCCACGCCGATGAGCTCGTCGGCGCCGACGTCGTCGTCGTACACGCTGAAGCGCAGCGGCAGATCCTCCACGTGGTAGGCGCCCGGCAGCCAGTGATCGAGGTTGATCTCGTGCTGATCGGCCACGACTGCGGTGCGCTCGATCTCTCTCGCGCCGGGCACGCTCACCACGATCACGTACGGGTCGGGCTCGCTGCCGATCATGTCCCAGCGGCTGCCGGTGGCCGACGCCGTCGCGACCGCCATGCCCGCGATGCGAACGCGCATGGGCCGCGCGCTGCTCGCGGTGCCCGTGCCCGTCGTGCCCGTGGTGCCCGTGCCCGTGGTGCCCGTGGCGCCCGTGCCCGCCACCGCGGTCGGCGCGCTGCCCTCGCAGATCCGCGTGCGTGCGCGCAGGGCCATCGTCGCGTTCGGTCGGGTCGTGACCAGCAAGAGCATCGGGCACGAGAGCGCCGGAAGGCCCACGCGCTCCTGGCGTCCGAGCTGCGTGATCTCGAGCACGCGCGTGCCGGTGGGCGGGCTCGCGGCCACGCCCTGGAGCACGTGGTCGTAGAAGACCTCGAAGTCCGACGCGCAGACCGCGTCGATCGTCGCGGACTCGCCTTCTTCGAGCTGGAAGTCGAGCACGTGGGCGCCGCGGTTGCCATCGATCGGACCGAGCACGTCGAGACCACCGGGCCACACCGCGAGGCGCTGGTTCACGCTCCACACCGCGCCCGCCTCCGCTGGGAAGGGACGCTCCGGGAGCTGTCCTCGCTCGAGCGCGCCGACCATGAAGTCCATCTGCTCCTGGGCCATCGCGTACGTCACGGTGAAGCCCGCGCCGAAGCGATCCCGAAGGCGCGCGCTGCCCTCTTCCGCGACCTGCGCGCGGGCCTGATCGTTGGGCGAGCTGCCGCCGAGCTCGAGCAGGCCGCCGAGCATGCCGGAGAGCACGCCCGTCGCGTGCGCCTCGACCATGCCGCGCGGCGTGACGGTGGCCTCGACGGGGCCCTGCGGCCGCATCCAGATCGTGATGATGCGGTTGGGGCGGTCGTAGGCCATCTCCATCGTGGCCGTGAAGCGCGCGCTCGCGTCGAAGCGCAGGTACTGGCGCACCTGGAAGCCCATCGACTCGCGATCGACCCACGTCCAGCCCGTGCCGCTGATCGAGAGATCGAGGCGACCATCGTGCTCGGTCGCGGTGCACTCGCGGATCCACCATCGACCCGCGCTCGGATCGAGGCCGGCCTGAGGGCCGCTGTGCCCGCCCTCGCCCGGCAAGCCCACGAACGAGCCGCGCAGCGAGCCGCAGAGGCGTGGCGTCACGACGTCGACGAGCAGCGTGCCCACGTCGGTGTCGTCGCTCGTCGTGGCGTCGCCGCCGCTCGTGCCGGTGCCGCCGCTGCCCGTGGTGGTCGTGTCGCCGCCACTGCCCTGACCGTCGTCGTCGGTCTGGTGCGTGGGCGAAGGACCGCAGGCCGCGAGGCCGAGGAGGATCGTGAGGATGAACAAGCGCGTCGTGTTCGAAGGTCGCTCGAGCATGGCGCGAGGATGGATGCGAACCATGCGGCCGACAACCACGGAGAGCGCGGGAAGAAGTCCCGTGAGAGAGAGGTGAGGGCGCGCCGCGTGGTCGGAGAAGGGCGGCCGCGCCGCAGCGTACGCTGATCTACTACTTCCGAGAATCTTCGCGCGGCGCGAAGATTCGGACGTCTGGGCTGCGGGCTTCGCCCGCGCTGGGAGAGCGAGAAGGAACTCCGACTTCGAATCGGGCCGCGGGGGAGGGGGTCCGATGCTCAGACCTACTCGGCCTTCGGCCTGCGTAACTCGCCCTGGACCCCCCGCCCCCGCGTCCCTTCGGCTCTCGAGTCGATTGTTTCTCGGTCTCTGAGTTGGCTGGAGGGTCCATGCGGACCCTCCCCCGCGAGGCGGGGCCCCCTCCCGCTCCACTCGCTGACGCTCGTGACTCCGCGCGGGGCCCCAGCCCCGCTTGGCGCCTCACGCTGCGCTCGGCGGGATCTCGATTCTTTCTCGGTCCCTGAGTCGCCCTTCGGCCGATCGTGCTGATGCAGGGCAGCGGGCTCCGCCCCGTGGGCAGGATCCAGGAAGGCCGCGCCCCGGCGCAGCGTACGCTCGGGGTCATGCCCCGACGCGTCCTTCGCAGTCCCCTCCCTCTCGCGGCGCTCGCCCTCACCTCGGTCGGCGCGATCGGCTGCGGTGCAGCCACGGGCCCCACACACGAGCTCGCGCTCCGGCGCGTCGTGCTCTACCGCAACGGCCTCGGCTACTTCGAGCGCGGCGGCACGATCACCCACGATCGCATGGAGCTGCGCTTCGCCTCGCGCGAGATCGACGACGTGCTCGGAACCCTCACGGTGCAGGAGCGCGGCGCCGCGGAGCGCACGGTCGTGTCCGCGTCGGTGCCGGCGCGTCGCGACGACGAGGGCAGCGGTGACTCGGTGACCGTGGAGCTCGCGCTGCCCGACGCGCGTCCGCGCGAGCTCGAGCTCACCTATGCGCTGCCCGCGCCCGCGTGGCGCGCGGCGTATCGCGTCGTGCTCCCCGAGGGGCCGGACGAGGGCCGCGCGCTCTTCCAGATCTGGGCGCTGGTGCAGAACGAGTCGGCCGAGGACTGGCGCGACATCGAGCTGACCCTCGCGACGACCGCGCCGTTCTCGTTCGAGTACGACATGCGCACGCCGGCGTTCGTGGAGCGCCCGAGCGTGGGCGCGCTCTACGGGACCGATGGTCCGACTGCGGTGATCGCGGCGAGCGAGACGCGGACGCGCGGCGAGTCGATGGACATCGACGGGCGCTTCGCGCAGGGCCAGGCGCCCTCGGCGGGCATGGGCGGCCGCGGCGGCGACTCGGACGGCGATCGCCTGGCCGACGCGATCGATCGGTGCCCCTACGATCCCGAGACCTACAACGGGATCGACGACGACGACGGCTGCCCCGACCGCGGCACGGTGGTGGTCACCGACAGCGCGATCACGATCCTCGATCAGATCTACTTCGCCGACGACAGCGCGACGATCGATGCGCGGTCCTACCCGGTGATCGACGCGGTCGTGGCCACGCTGCAGCACAATCCCCAGATCGCGAGCATCGACGTGGAGGGCCACGCGGCGAGCAACGAGGAGGATCCCTGGGGGCTCTCGGCGGCCCGCGCCGGCGCGGTGCGCGCGTACCTCCTCGAGCATGGCGTGGCGCCCGAGCGCCTGGTGGCCGTACCGTTCGGTGCGACCCACCCGATCGACCCTCGCTCCGATGCGAGCGCACGCGAGCAGAATCGACGCGTCACCTTCCACATCCGCGAGGCCGAAGACGAGGATCGCCAGCGTGGCGGTGCTCCACAGGCACCGGGCCCGCTGCCGCCTCGGACGCGCGAGTCCGACGGCGCGACCGAGTACCGCGTCGGCGCCCGCGTCTCGATCCCCTCACGATCGAGCTCGATGGTCACGGTGCTGAGCGAAGAGGTGTCGGGGCTGCCCGTGCTCCTCTATCGCCCCGATCCCGGCGCGCCGCGCAGCGATCAGCACCCGTATCGCGCCGCACGCATCACGACGCCCGAGCACGCCACGCTGATCCCCGGGCCGGTCGCCGTGTACGCCGGTGACACGTTCGCGGGGCAGGGCGTGGTCGAGCACCTGCACGAGGGCGAGAGCGCGCTCCTGCCGTATGCGCTCGACGAGACGACCGATGTGCAGCGCACGCGCGTGCCCGCGGCAGAGCCGGTGCGCATCGTGGCGGCGGCGCGCGGTGTGCTGACGGTCGAGGATCGCAGCGTGCAGCGCACGACCTACACGATCGATGCAGGCCCTCACGCGCCCCGCCGCATCGTGCTCGAGCACGTGCGCACCCCGAACACGACGCCGCGCGAGCTGCCGCCGGGCGCGGACGTGCGCGAGGATCGCGTGGTCCTCGAGGTGCCGCTCGTGGCGGGCTCGCGGAGCACGCTCGTCGTCGAGGAGACCTCGCCCGTGCGTCGCTCGATCACCCTCCTCGGTGAGCTCTCGCTGCCCCTCATGCCTTACCTCGAGGCGTCCGGGCTCTCGGGCGAGATCGCCGACCGCGTGCGCGCGATCGTCGAGCGGCGCGCCCGCCTCGCCGAGACGCAGGAGCAGCTCGCGACCCTGCGCGAGCAGCTCTCCGACGTGGCCACGCGCGCGGCCGAGCTCCGTGAGGATCTGCGCGTCGTCCGCAGCCCCGATCTGCGCCGCAGCCTCGAGACGCAGCTGCGCGACGCCTCGGAGCGCACCACGCGCCTCACCGAGCAGCTCTCGGCGCTGACCACGCAGGAGGCCGAGGCGCGCGCGTCGCTGTCCGAGCTCGTGCGCGCCCTCCGCATCGAGGAGCCCAGCGACGCCGAGGCGCGCCCTGCACGCGGGCCCTAATCCGACTTAATTCGTGCCCGTCGCGGCCGAGCGATAGGGAGAGCGCATGCGAAGCTTCTCGAGGCCAGCCCGATGCTTCGGTCGACACGCGAGAAGCTTCGGTCGACACGCGAGAAGCTTCTCGTGGCCCCCGCTCGGCTCGGCGCTCGTGCCACTCGTGCTCATGGCTGGCTGCGCCGACAGCCATGGTCGCGGGACCGACGCAGGCCTCGAGACGGATGCGCGGACGCTCGCCGATGCGGGCGAGATCGTCGGCCGCGACGCTGGGCACGACGCGCCCGAGCCGAGCGAGCCGTGCGCGATGGGGCGTCGCGAGACCGTGATCGAAGCACCTCTGGCGCGACAGGCGGGCTTCTACGTGCTGCTCGTCGAGCCTCACGTGACGAGCCGCGGCGATCGCGTGTCGGCGGCGGCCGAGGTCGTCTCGCGCGCTCACGGAGGCATCGGCGTCTCCGACATCGTGACGGCCGACGTGGAGCGCGGCGAGCTGCGCAGCTTCTTCACGAGCGACCTGCCGTACGTCCTCGGCAGCGAGCCGCGCGAGGAATTCCTCGCGAGCGGTGGGTTCTTCGAGGGCGCACGCGTCTATGCCGAGGTTCGCCGCTTCGACGTGACGCGCTTCGACGTGCAGACGAGTGAGGACGTGGCCGGGGCGAGCCCCGAGCCGCGTCGGCACTTCGAGCTCGACCCCAGCGACACCAACGTGCCGCACTTCGAGATCGCGCGGGACGGTGATCGAGCGATCTTCGTCTCGTCCCGTCACGGGCTCGCGGTGCTCGACGTCTCGCGCGACCCCGTGACGGAGATCGATCGCTCGCACGAGGGCGGCATCACGCTCTACTTTCCCGCGCCGCGGATCTCGCCCAGCGGCGCTCGCGTGGCATTCGTGGCCGGCGAGCGACGCACGCTGTGGGTGCGCGACCTGGCCGATGGCGCGGAGCGGAGCATCGTTCTGCCGGTCGATCCCGTCTCCCTCGCGTTCCTCGGCGAGGATCGACTGCTCGTCATGACGCGCCCTGCGGATGGCACGCTGCTCGCGGTCGATCTGCGCGATGGCACGACGCGTCCGCTCGCCGTGGGCCTGGCCGCGGAGAGCGATCGCTACACCGAGTCGCTCGACGTGACGGCCGACGGCCGCACGCTCGTCGTCACCGAGGAACAGGGCGCGCGCCTGCGCGTGGTGCGCTGCGATCCCGCGCTCGTCTCGTTCGCGGGGCCGTGATAGCCCGGGTGCATGGCCCAGCCCTCCATGGTGCGCCGCTTCGAGATCGAGCTCGCCGACAGCGATCGTGGCGTGTACGAGACCCTCGACCTCCGCGTGGCCCAGCATCCCTCGGAGTCGGATCGCTACCTCGTCGCGCGGGTGATCGCGCGCTGCCTCGAGCACGCCGAGGGCCTCGTGTTCACCAAGGGGCTCGCCGCCGACGACGAGCCGGCGCTCTGGCAGCGTGATCTCACCGATCGGCTCGAGGCGTGGATCGAGGTCGGGGCGCCCTCGACCGATCGCCTGCATCGCGCGAGCAAGCTCGGTGCCCGCGTCGCCGTCTACGCGTGGCAGCGTCCGCGCGAGCTGGCCAAGCAGATCGCCGAGGCGAAGGTGCACCGCGCCGAGGCGCTCGAGGTCCGCGCGCTCGATCCCGCGTTCCTCGATCGGATCGCCCCCACGCTCGATCGCAACAACCGCTGGGAGCTCAGCGTCTCGGGCGGCGGGCTCTACCTCACCATCGCCGGCAAGCTGCACGAGAGCACGTGCGAGCGCGTGACGATCGCGGAGGCGTCGTGAGGCGCGTGCGAGCCCACGACGTGCGGCGCTGCGCGCTCGGGATCGTCGTGATCCTCGTGACCGCGTGTGCGTGGGCCAGCGTGCGCGTGGAGGCGCAGGCCGGCTGGCGCGAGCTCGATCTCGGCGGCGGCCACCGCGCCGTGCGCTTCCTGCCCTCGGGCGTACGCGCGTGTGATCCGCTGCCGCTCCTCCTGTTCCTCCACGGCGCGGGCGGCACCCCCGACGCGTACGAGTCTCAGCTCGACACGCACGCCGAGGCGCTCGGACTCGTGCTGCTCTTGCCACAGTCGACCGGCACTGGCTGGAGCGACGCCGACGTGACGGTGCTCAACGACGCGCTCGACGCGATCGGGGTCGAGGTCAACGTCGACGACACGCGGAGCTATCTCGGTGGGCACTCCGCCGGCGGCGCGTTCTCGTACCTCCTCACCTACGACGGCACGGGCATCGCGGCGGTCTTCTCGATGTCGGCTCCCTTCTACATGGTGAGCGCGCTCGGCGAGCCTTCGTATCCCGCGCCGATCCACATGTACTACGGCGACATGGATCCCAACTACACGGGTGGATCCGCGGCCGCGCTCGCGTCGCAGTGGGATCGCCTCGGCGTGCCGCACGAGACCGACGTGCAGGCCGGCTACGCGCACTCCACCTGGCCCGCGTCGTCGATCCGTGCGGGCTTCGACTTCCTCCTCGCGCATCGTCATCCGGGTGCGTCGCCGCCCTCGCGCTGCGGCGACGCTGATGCCGCCGCGAGCGAAGTCGATGCCGCGATGGCCTTCGTCGACGCGGCTGCGATCGAGCTCGACGCGAGCGGGCTCGATGCCGCCGCGACCGCCACGGATGCGGGCACGACGGATGCGCACGCAAGGAACGTCGATGGCGGTCGCTCGCGCGCCATCGCGTCGGGATGCGGATGCCGCGTAGGAGGCCACCGCCGATCGCTCGGGATCGCTTGGGCGTTGGTGCTCGCGGCGCTCGTGTGGCGCCACGCGCGGAGGCCACCGTTTCGTCGACATTGATTGCGACAGAAACGGTCTCTCACACATCCATTGTCGCCGCTAACAGCCCGTGATTCCTGGAGAATCCGCGGGCGCGGCCGTTGACGGACGGGACGGTCCGCGATCACCATCGCGCGATGCTTCCGCGCGCCTACCTGCCCCTCTCGCGTCGCATGTTCGTTCGCACCGCTGCCGTAGGCACCGCGGCTCTCGGCGGCCTCGGTCTGCCCGGATGCGGCGGGCCAGCCTCCGAGCGTGTCGACACGCTCATTCTCGGCTCCGGGTTCGGCGGATCGATCACCGCGTATCGCCTCGCGCAGGCTGGGCATCGCACGGTCGTGCTCGAGCGCGGCCGTCGATGGACGGTGAGCACGCCGGGAGAGGACGTCTTCTCGTACATGAGCCCGGGCAACATCGACATGCGCTCGACGTGGCTCGCGGAGCAGCAGCCGCTGCCCGGCATCCCCCCGAGTCGCCGCATGCCGCTCTACACGGGCGTGCTCGAGAAGATCTACGGCAACGGCATCGACATCGTGTGCGCGGCGGGCGTGGGCGGAGGCTCCCTCGTCTACAGCGGCATGATGGTGCAGCCGCCCCAGGACTACTTCGACGAGGTCTTCCCCGACGAGATCACCTGGGCCGACATGGACGCGACCTGGTATCCGCGGGTCCGCGCGATGATGAACCCCGGGACGCTCCCGGACGAGCTCATCAACCGACCCGAGTGGACCGCCACGCGCCTCTTCCTCGAGCAAGCGCAGAACGCGGGCTACGAGGCGCGTCGCCTGCTCTGCGCGTTCGACTTCGAGGCGGCCGCGCGCGAGGTCGCGGAGATGAACGCGATCCCCGAGATGCTCTCGGTCGGCAGCTACATCTTCGGGCTCAACTCCGGCGCGAAGGCGACCCTCGACAAGAGCTACCTCGGCATGGCCGAGGCCACGGGCCTGTGCGAGGTGCGCCCGCTCCACTGGGCGCAGGTGATCCGCCAGCACGCCGAGGGCTACTCGGTGATCGTCCACCAGATCGACGAGATGGGGAACGTGATCGCCGAGAAGGAGATCATCGCGCGTCGACTCTTCGTCTCGTGCGGCACCGCGAACACGAACGGGCTCCTGCTCCGCAGCAAGGCCGAGAACGGTCTGCCCGAGCTGCCCGAGGAGATCGGCAGCGGCTTCGGCAACAACGGCCAGCACATCAAGGCGCGCACGAACGTGGTGCCCGACGCGATGGCCGCGGGCTTCGGCTCGACGCAGGCGGGCCCCGCGTGCGCGATGCTCTTCGATCACGACAACCGCATCGCGATGGAGAACGGCCCCGCGCCGATCTCGGGCGCCACGCTGATCGGGACGGGGCAGGGCATTCCGTCGGGGCGCGGGCGCTTCCGCTGGGACGCGACGACCGGCAAGGTCACGGTGGACTGGGAGGCGAGCTACGACGCGCAGGCGGCGGAGGCGGCCACGAACATCATCGCGCACCTCAACGAGGTCAACGGCGGTGAGCCGATCGGCCTCGGCCTCGACGTGTCCATCACGTTCCATCCGCTCGGTGGCTGCGTGCACGGACAGGGCGTCGACATGTTCGGTCGCGTGAACGGGCACCCGAACCTCTACGTGGTGGACGGCTCGCTCTTGCCGGGCGTGACGCCGCTGTCGAACCCGTTCTGGACGGTGAGCGCCAACGCGGAGCGCTGCCTCGACACGATCGTCCGCGAGGACTTCGGAGCGTCGGTATGAACATGCGAGACAAGGGTGTGGCGTCGGCGCTCGCGCTGGCGTGTGCGACGGCGGCGGGCTGCTATGGAAACGATGCGAGCGCGTTCCCGCCCGGGCTCGAGCCCTGGGAAGAGAACACCGCGCCGATGCCCACGCCGACGGCCGACGACGCGTGTCCCGAGGTGCTGTCGTTCGGCGAGGACTTCGTCTTCCACGGCCAGCTGCCGACTGGCCGCGCGTACCACGCGAACGCTGTGCACGCGCGCGGCTGCATCCACCAGCCGATGAGCGTGGTGTGGGAGGCGATCCAGGATCCGCTGGTCGGCAAGGATCAGACGACCGTGAACGAGTTCATGGTGATCGATCCGCCGATGCCCGAGGAGTGCGACGGGCTCTATCAGTCCCAGATCAACGCGGGCCCGTCACCGTTCACCGTGGACTTCCGCCTCTGCTGGCGCATGGAGGTGGCCGAGGGCACCGACGACCTGCCCACGCTCACGGCGACGCGCTGGCAGAAGGTGTGGGGCTCGAGCGCGCTCACGGTGATGGAGGGCTCGCTCGTGGCGCATCCGCTCGAGTCCGATCCGTCGATCACGGTCGTGGAGTACCAATACCACCTCGACGCGGTGAGCTCGAGCGCCGAGACCATCCACAACTACCTCGGCGTCATCTACCAGCGGCTCGTCGATCGCGCGCACGATCGTCCGCTGCCGTGAGCGTCGGGCGCGTGCGGTGAATTCGCGCGCGGAGCCTGGTGTCGACCGCTACGCTCGCGCGCAGTGAACGTGCGACGCGACAAACCCACCACCCAGGAGCTCATCGGCCGCGTTCGCGAGCTCGAGGCGCTGCGCGGGGCGATCGCGACGCACGCGGTGGTGACGCTCGTGGGCCCGCCGGGGGCCGGCAAGACGACGCTCGGGCGGGCGCTGCTCGCGTCGCGTCCTCGCGGGTCGAGCTCGCTCTTCGTGGATCTGTCGGCGAGCTACGACGCGCTCGGGGTGCTGCGCGCGCTCGCCGAGACGCTGAGGGCCGGGCTCGGGCACGACGGCGCGGTGGGCTCGGATCGCGCCGCGCTCGCAGCGAGCGTCGATCGGCTGCTCTCGCTCCGCGTGCTCGAGGCTGCGCGCACGCTCGTGGTGCTCGACAACGCCGAGCAGTGCATCGACGACGTGGCGTGGCTCGTGGGTCGCTGGGTCGGCCGCGCCAAGGCGCGCGTCGTGGTCACCTCGCGCGAGGCGCTCCGCATCGCGGGTGAGCGCGTGGTCCCGGTGCCGCCGCTGTCGCTGCCCGACGAGGGCGCCGACGCCGACGCGATCTTCGCGAGCGAGGCCGTCGAGCTCGTGGTGCGTCGCGCCGAGCTCGCGCCGCGGGCCGAGGATGCGCCGCGCCTCGCAGCGCTCGTGCGTCGTCTCGATGGGATCCCGCTCGCCCTCGAGCTCGCCGCGCGGCGCGTGGCGCTGCTCGGGCTCGACGATGTGAGCGATCGGCTGGCAGGTCAGGGACGCGAGGCCCTCGAGCTGCTCACCTACGGTCGACGCGACGCGGGTGAGCGACACTCGACGCTGCGCAGCGCGATCGCGTGGTCGTACGCGCTGCTCTCGCCCGACGAGCGCGCGCTCTTCGCGGCGCTGTCGTCGTTCCGCGGAGCCTTCTCGCCCGACGATGCCGTCGCGGCGCGCCCCACGTCCACGACCGAGGCGCAGGCGCTCGACGTGCTCCAGGCGCTCTGTGACAAGTCCCTCGTGGCGCGTCGCGCCGATGGCCGGCTCGCGCTCCTGGCCGCGATCCGCGAGCACGCCTCGGAGCAGCCGCGCGAGCCTGGCACGGAGCGACGGCTCGCGGCCCACTATGCGGCTCGTGCGCGAGGCGCCGTCGAAGAGACGGCCACGGTGCGCGCCCCGGCGGCGCTCGCGTGGCTGAGCGCAGAGCTCGAGAACCTCCTCGGCGTCTTCGATGCGCTCGTCGACGCGAAGGTCCTCGAGCCTCCGAGTCACGACGAGGCTGCGCGTGAGAGCGCGGCGTGGCTGCTCCTCGGGGTGGACGCGATCGTGCAGCGCGTGGGGCCCGGCTCCATGCATGCCTCGAGGCTCGATCGGTGGCTCGCCGCGCCCTCGACGCCTGTGCTCGAGGTGCCGCTTCGCGTGGCGCGGGCGAGGGTGCATCGCGACGCCGGGGCGATGGAGGCCTGCGAGGCGCAGCTCGCGCGAGCCCTCGAGGTCGCGACCGTCGAGCAGCGGCCGAGCGTGCGCGCGGAGCTCGGCGAGGCTCGCCTGGCGCGCGGGGCCTTCGACGACGCGGAGGCGACGCTCCGCGAGGCGCTCTCGGAGGCCGAGGCGACGGGCTCGCTCGTGGGCCAGCAGAAGGCCGCAGCGAGGCTCGGCCTCACGGCGCATGCGCGCGGCCGGCTCGAGGAGGCGCAGCGGCACTACGAGCGCGCGCTCGACCTGGCCACGCGCCTCGCGGCCGCCGCGCTCGAGGCGGCGGCGCACCGCGATCTCGGCGAGTTGCTCGACCAGCGCGGCCTCTTCGCGCGCGCCCGTGCGCACTACGCG
>JAIBCE010000569.1 GCA_019694315.1 Sandaracinaceae bacterium | reverse complement strand
TCGAGCGTGATCGAGGAGCTCTGCGCGCGCCTCGCGGCGGGCGCGCGCCTCGCGCTCGTCACCGATGCCGGCACGCCCATGGTGAGCGATCCGGGCGCGGAGCTCGTGGCTGCTGCGCGGGCGCGGGGCATCGCGGTGGAGGCCCTGCCCGGGGCGAGCGCGCCGCTCGTGGCGCTCTGTAGCGCGGGGTTCGTGGCGAGCCGCTTCCGGTTCGTCGGCTTCCTTCCGCGCGGCGGCAAGCGGCGGCGAGAGCTGATCGAGCGCATCGCGGCCGATCCAGACGCGCAGGTGCTCTTCGAGGCGCCGTCACGTCTCGGGGCGACGCTGCGGGATCTGGGGCACGCGCTCGGCACGCGCGAGCTCGCCGTCTGCCGCGAGCTCACCAAGCTCCACGAGGAGGTCGTGCGCGGCACGGGGGCGGAGCTTGCGCAGCGCTTCGGCGAGGCGCGCGGAGAGATCACCATCGTGATCGCGCCCACCGAGATCGACGCACCGGAGCCCCCCGACGAGGAGACGCTCCTCGAGCGAGCGCGAGCGCTCGTGGGCGAGGGCCTGGGCGCCAAGGACGCGGCGGACGCGCTCGCACAGGCCACGGGCATCCCCCGTCGCGAGGCCTACCGCGTGGTGCTCGCAGCGCGCGAACCTGGCTGAGCGTGCGCGTCCGGCGGGCGCGCGAGCAAGCCTCGCGCTGTGTTAGCCTCACGCACGATGCGCCGTCTCTTCGAGTCGTTCCTCCTCCCCTCCGGCATCGCGCTCAGCGCGCTCGTCGCGTCGTGCGTGGCGCCGCCCGCGGATGGGCCGCAGATGCGTGTGCGCTGGGGCGCGCTCGACGAGCCGTCCGCCGCGATTCCCGCGGGCGTCGATGCGCTCCTCTTGCTCGTCTACACGCCCGAGTCGGAGACGCCTCAGGACTCGGCCTTCACGCTGGAGAACCTGGGCGATCTCGACGGAAACGGCCGCCTCGAGCTCGTGCGCCCCGATCTGCCGTTCGGAGAGCCGATCCGCATCGTGCTCCTCGGTGGGCCGGCCGACGGCAACTGGACGCACATGGGCAGCGTCGGCCCGATCGTGCTCGAGCGCGGCGAGCGCCGCTACGTCGACATCCGCATGTACGGCCTCGCGGAGGCGAACGCGGTCGATCAGGGCACACCGAGCGCGCGCTTTCTCCACACGGCCACCTCGCTCCACGACGGCCGAGTGCTGATCACGGGCGGCTTCGAGCGCGCCACGGCGGCCTCGTGCCCCGCCTCGGCGCCGACGGGATCGAGCTGCTACGAGCTGGTGGCGACCGACAGCGCGTCGATCTTCGAGCCGAGCTCGGGGCGCTTCTATCCCGTGCAGTCGCCCATGCTCGCCGCGCGTGGTGGTCACACGGCGACGCTCCTGCCCGATGGTCGCGTGCTCGTGGCCGGCGGCGCGACGCGCGCGCTCCTCGTGGCGCATCCGCTCACGGCGAGCACGATGGATCTCTCCATCGTGCCGGGCACCGACACGACGACGCCAGCGACGTACGAGATCTTCGAGCCCGAGGCGAACGCCGAGCTCGAAGACCTCGATGCCGACGGCGATCCGGGCCGCGGCGGCTTCCTCGGCTCGGCCGATGCGCCGGAGCGCGCGGGCGCCCTCGACGTGGGCCGGGTGCTCCACAGCGCCGCCGCGCTCGACGACGGTCGCGTCGTGATCGCGGGCGGCGTGGGCTCGGCGAGCACCTTCACGGTGTGGGATCCGCGCCGCGCCGGAGGCTATGGCGTGGTCGGCACGGGCAACCTCCCGGTCTCGCGCCCGACGCCTGGTGCGGCCGTGCTCGGCACCGGCGCGATGCAGCGCGTGCTCGTGGCCGGTGGAGGCGAAGCACACGCGGACGGACAGCTCGCCGACGTATGGATCGGCACGGGAGGCGGCCTCGGCATGGCGACCTCGGCCAACATCATGACGGCCGCGGGATCGCCGCAGTGGAACCTCTACCGACCCATCGTCGAGCCGGTGGGCAACGGCCTCGGGGCGCTGGTCTTGGGCTGGTACGGGCCGTGGTGCGCGACAGGGACGAACACGCCGACGTACGCGACCGACGACGTGGTGCGATGCGCGTACGCAGTGAACCGCGCGTTCACGTTCGAGGTCGCGAGCAACCGCGCCACCGGCACGGCGACCATGCGCCAGCACGCGTTCGGGGCCTCGACGCGCCTCGACGACGGAACGATCGTCGTCTCGGGCGGCGTCTCGGAGCTCACGCTCGACGTGAACAACACGATCGACATGTACGGCACCACGATCGTGGGTGGCGCGGCGCAGCTCATCGCGACGGCGCAGACGCTCCGCCAGCGTCGTGCGCTGCATGCGATGGCAGCGACACCCGAGGGCGGCTTCCTCGTGTTCGGTGGCGTGACATTCAGCATGGACGGACGCGCCACGATCACGCCGGTCGCGGCGCCCGAGGTGCTCTTCATGCAACGGACGAGAGGCCGCTGAGCCAGCGGCCGGGCGGCGCGGATGGCCCAACCCCGGAACCCACCTCCACGCGAGCGAGGCGACTCGACGCTGCTGGCGGGTCGGTACCGGTACGAGGGTGAGCTCGGTCGCGGTGCGAGCGGACGGGTGCTCGCGCTGACCGATCGTGGCGGCGCGGCGCGGGTGGCAAAGCTGCTCGACGCGCACGCCGGCGCCCGTGCCCAGTGGGAGCTCGATGCGCTCCTCGCGGTCGAGAGCCCCCACCTCGTGCGTGCGGTGGAGCTCCTCCGCGCGGTCGACGCGCTGCCCGCTCCGTTCTCGATCCCTCGGGGCGGCTGGGTGCTCGTCGAGACACGCGCCCCGGGCGAGCGCTCCGATCGCGTGCTCGCCGAGCTGACCGATCTCGAGCGACGCGCCGAGCGCATCGCGGACGCTGCGCGGGGTGTGGCACGCGGGCTCGCGGCGCTCCACGCGCACGGCCTGAGCCATGGTGACGTCAAGCCGGAGAACGTGCTCCTCGAGGGGACCCACGCGACGCTCATCGACCTCGGCGCGGCGGCCCCGTTCGGCAGGCTCGAGAGCGTGAGCGGCACGCTCGCCTTCCTCGCGCCCGAGGCGAGGGAGGGCGAGCGCAGCGTCGCGACCGATCTCTACGCGCTCGGCGCGACCCTCCTCGCGTGGGCCACGGGGATCGAGCCGCACCCCGAGCAGCCGCTGCCCTCGTGGCTCCCCACACCGCTCGCGAGCCTCGTGCGCGCACTGCTCGACGAGCGTGTCGCCGATCGGCCGCGCGACGCGGCGGCCGTGCTCACGGCGCTCGGGGAGCCTCCACGCGCGGCAGGTGCGCTCGCGAGCTTCGCGCCGCCGCGGCCCGTGGGCATCGGCGACGCGATCGACAAGCTCGTGCGCCTGCTCGACGAGCATGGCTGGGCGGTGATCGTGGGCCCCGACGGCAGCGGCCGCGCGCGCCTCGCCGAGGAGGGCGCGCGCGCGCTCCAGCGGCGAGAGGCTCGCGCGGGGCACGAGGTGCCGACCCTCGTGCGCACGAGCGACGCGCCGGTGGCGCCGGAGGCCTCCAGCGTCATCGTGCTCGAAGGGACACC
>JAIBCE010000568.1 GCA_019694315.1 Sandaracinaceae bacterium | reverse complement strand
ATCACCGTGCTCGCCGATCGTGGTCGCGGCAAGTCGAGCGCGCTCGGGCTCGCGCTCGCGCGTCTGCCGCCCGAGACCGACGTCGTCGTCACCGCCGAGAGCGAGGGTCAGGCGGCGGAGATCTTCCGCTTCGCCGAGGGGCGCGGTCGCTTTCGCGCGATCTCCGAGCTCCTCCACCACGACGAACGACCGGAGGTCCTGGTCGTCGACGAGGCCGCGCAGATCCCCGTGTTCGTCCTCGAGCGGCTGGCGGTGCGGTTCCCCCAGGCGAAGATCGCCTTCGCCACCACGGCGCGCGGCTACGAGGGCACCGGACGTGGGTTCGTCCTGCGGTTCCTCGCGTGGGCTCGGAGGCAACCACGCCCGCTCCACTGCCACGAGCTGCACGCGCCCATCCGTTGGGACGAGGGCGATCCGCTCGAGCGTTTCGTGCTCGACGTCCTCGCGCTCGACGCCGAGCCTGCCGAGCCGCCCGAAGGCCTCGAGCTCCGCTGCGAGCTGCTCGACCGCGACGCCCTCGACGAGACGAGGCTGCGCGAGGTGTTCGGCCTGCTGGTGCACGCGCACTATCGGACCACGCCCAGCGATCTCCACCGCATGCTCGACGCGCCGAACCTCGCGGTCCACGTGGCCACGATCGCCGGCCGCGTGGTCGGGGCCTCGCTGATCGCGCGGGAGGGCGGGCTCCCCGAGGCGCTGTGCGACCGGCTCGCGCGCGGCCGGGAGCGGGTGCACGGACACGCGCTCCCCGACACCTTGATCACGCACTCGGGGCGGCCCGAGGCTGGGACGCTGCAGATGGTCCGCAGCGTGCGCATCGCCGTGCACCCCGCGGCGCGCCTGCGGGGGATCGCGCGCGCGCTCGTCGATCACGTGCACGCGACCTACGACCCCGATCTGTTCGGCACGCTCTTCGGCGCCACGCCCGAGCTGCTCTCGTTCCGACGCGCGCTCGGGTATCGGCTCGTGCGGGTCGGGATGTCGCGCGGACGTCGGAGCGGCGAGCCGGCGGCGGTGATGGTGCGGCCGGTCTCCCCCCGCGCCGTCGCCCTGGTCGACGAGCTCCGCGCCTCGCTCGCCTGGAACCTCCCGGCGCAGTGCGAGCTGCTCGACCGCGATCTGGCCCTCGATCCCGCGCTCGCAGCGTCGTTCCGCGAAGACCTGCCCCACGCGCCCGAGCCCACGCCGGAGCAGGTCTCGGCGGCCGTGCGCCGGTACGTGAGCGGGCCCCAGCCGTCGGACGCGGTCGCCTGGGCGCTCGAACGCTGGGTGCGCTCGCACCCCGCCGCGCTCGCCGCGCTCGACGCGAAGGCGCGCGCGATCGTCGAGGGAAGGGTGCTCGATCGTCGCGCGTGGACCGACCTCGGCGCGCCTGTTCCCTGGGCCATGCGCGCGCTCCGGCCGGCCATGGCGCGCCTCTTCGAAGCTGCCGGGTGACCCCCGCGCCGGACTGCGCTACCCGTTTTTTCGCTTGGAAGCTTCCATCCCCCAGGACGACGTCGCGCTCCTCGAACGAGCAGCCCAGGCACGAACGGCGCTCCGCGCGGCGATCGCCACGCGGGTGGTCGGTCAGGACGAGGTGGTCGACGCGATGCTCGTCGCGTTGCTCGCGCGCGGGCACGCGTTGCTCGTCGGCGTGCCCGGCCTCGCCAAGACCCTGCTCGTCGCGACGCTGGCCCAGGCGCTCGACCTCTCGTTCGGCCGCGTGCAGTTCACGCCCGATCTGTTGCCCGCCGACATCACCGGCACCGACGTGCTCGAGGAGGATCCCGAGGCCGGTCGTCGTCGTCTGCGCTTCGCGCCCGGGCCGATCTTCGCGAACCTCATCCTCGCCGACGAGATCAACCGCACCCCGCCCAAGACCCAGGCGGCCCTGCTGCAGGCCATGCAGGAGCGCAGGGTGACGAGCGGCACGCACACCCACGACCTGCCCGACCCGTTCCAGGTCTTCGCCACGCGCAACCCCATCGAGCAAGAGGGCACCTATCCTCTGCCCGAGGCGCAGCTCGACCGCTTCCTCCTCGAGGTCCACGTCGGCTATCCGAGCGTCGACGAGGAGCGCGAGATCGCGCGTCGCACCACCTCCGGCAAGCTCGAGGAGGTCCCCCGCGCGCTCACGGTCGATGAGCTCCGCGCCCTGCAGGCCCTCGTGCCCCGCATGCCCGTCACCGACGCGGCCCTCGATCTCGCGGTCCGCCTCGCGCGGCTCACCCGCCCCGAAGAGAAGGGCGCGCCCGCCATCGTGACCAAGTACGTGCGCTTCGGCGCCGGGCCCCGCGGCTCGCAGGCGCTGGTGTTGGCGGCCAAGGCGCGCGCCGCCCTGCGCGGCGAGGCCGCCGTCGAGCCCGAAGACGTGCTGAACCTCGCCGTCGCGGTCTTGCGCCACCGCCTCGTGCTCTCCTACCGTGCAGAGGCCGACGGCGTACACGACGTCGACGTCGTGCGAGGGGTGCAGGAAGCAGTGCGATGAAGCGTCCGTGGTTCGAGCTCGTCGAGCCGAAGACGGGAGAGGCTCCCGTCGTGGTCGAGGTGCCCCACGCGGGGCTCTTCCTCCCGGCCGAGGTGCTGTCGAACCTCGTGGCCCCCGCCCGCGCCATCGCCCGCGACGCCGACCTCTTCGTCGACGAGCTCTACGAAGACGCGCCGGCCGAGGGCGCGACGCTGCTCGTGGCCCACACGAGCCGCTACGTCGTCGACCTCAACCGCGCCGAGGACGACGTCGACTCCGGCGTGGTCACCGGCGATCCGCGCCCCGCGCGCCCGCACGCGCGAGGCCTCTTGTGGCGCACGACGACCGACGACGAGCCGGCGCTGCTCCGTCCGCTCAGCCGGGACGAGTACCACTTCCGCCTGCAGCACGTGCACCGGCCGTATCACGAGACCTTGCGCGCGGTGCTCGACCGCAAGATCGCGCGCTTCGGGTACGCGATCCTCCTCTGCGCCCACTCGATGCCGAGCGTGGGGCGCGCCGGACACGCCGACGCCGGCGTCCCTCGCGCCGACGTGGTGCCCGGCTCGCGTGGTCGAACCTCGGCCCATCGCCGCGTGATCGACGCGATCGACTCGGTGGCCATCGCACATGGTCGCTCCGTCGAGCACGATCGCCCCTATCGTGGGGGGTTCTCGACCTCGCACTACGGCCGGCCCGCGCAGAAGTGCCACGCCATCCAGGTCGAGCTCGCGCGGCGCCTCTACCTCGACGAGAGCACCCTCCAACGCACACCGGGGCTCCAGACCACACGGAAGCTCTGTCGTGCGTTCGTGGCGCGGCTGGCTTCCCTCCCGTCCGACGCGCTAACCTGATCGCTCCGCCGTGGATTCCCAACGCGTGCAGTCCGCCACAGACGACGAGCCCCAAAGGCCCCCATCGTCTCGGCTCCGTTCGGTCCCGCCGATCGATCCCACGGCGCCGCCGAGCGTGATCATCCGCATCGCCGAGCCGCCGCGCGCGCCGGCGCGACCGATCCTCGCGTCGGAGTGTCTGCGCGAGGACCTCGCGCCGACCGAGCCCTTCCCGCGCGCGACCCGCGCCGCGCTCGCGCTCTCCGGCGT
>JAIBCE010000567.1 GCA_019694315.1 Sandaracinaceae bacterium | reverse complement strand
CCGCCGGGCCCGCGGCGATCGGCGAGCTCGCCGCGATCGGCGCGCTCGGAGCTGGCGGACCCGCGAGCGCGCCATCGCCCAGCGCGCCAGCGCCCAGCGCGCCAGAGCCCAGCGCGCCAGAGCCCAGCGCGCCAGAGCCCAGCGCGCCAGAGCCCAGCGCGCCAGAGCCCAGCGCGCCAGAGCTCGCGGCCGCTTCCGTCGGCGCCCGCACGTCCACGCGCGCGGCCTCCTCGAGCTTCGCGATGGAGACCGGCTGCGTCGCGACCATCGCGGCGAGGTCGCCCGCGCGCGCCCCGAACGGCGCGAGCGCCTCGAGCATCTCGGCGGCGCTCGAGAAGCGCTGCGCGGGATCCTTCGCGAGCCCTTTCAACAGCACCGCGTCGAGCGCGGCCGGCAGTCCGGGCACGATCGACGACGGGGGCAGCGGCTCGACGCGCAGGATCTGCTGCAGGAGCGCGTGATAGTTGTCGCCCATCAGCGGCAGCCGCCCCGTGAGGCACTCGTACATCATCACCGCGACCGCGTAGAGGTCCACGCGATGATCGAGCTTGCGCATCCCGCGCGCCTGCTCCGGGCTCATGTAGTAGGGCGTCCCCATCGTCACGCCCGTGCGCGTGAGGTTCGTGGGCTCGCCCTCGTCCTGCTTCATCTTCGAGATGCCGAAGTCGAGGACCTTCACGTAGTCCTGCACGCCGCCGCGCCGCGTGAGGAAGACGTTGTCGGGCTTGAGATCGCGGTGGACGATCTCGCGCTGGTGCACGGCCGCGAGCGCGGCGAGCACCTGACCGATGATGTTCGCGGCGCGCGCGAGCGGCAGGCGCCCCTCCTGCTTCAGCACCTGCGCGAGCGCGACGCCGCGCAGGTACTCCATGACGAGGTAGGGCGCGCCGTCCTCCGCGTAGCCGAGATCGAGCACCTCGACGATGTGCTCGTGGCCCGTGGCTGCCGCTGCGCGCGCCTCGCGCTGGAAGCGCGCGACGGCCTTCTCATCGCCGGTCAGCTCCGGGTGGAGGCGCTTGATCGCGACCTTGCGCCCGAGGAGCAGGTGCTCGGCGATGTACACCGCGCCCATGCCGCCCTCGCCGAGGATCCCCGTGACGCGATAGCGCCCCGCGATGATGCGACCCACGAGGGCGGGGCCCGTCTGGAGCGGCTTGCCTGTCCGCGGGCAGTGCGAGTACGTCGGTGGGTGCGCTTCCGTGCAGTGCGGGCACCGCACCGCGTCGAGCTTGTTGTGCTCCCCCGACGACGTGTTGCTCGCGGACGCGCCGACGCCTCCGAGCGGCTCGGCCGCGTCGGTCTGGCGGACGGCGACTTCGCGCGGCGTCTTTGCCATGGGCAGGGTCCCCCATGGTCGCCTCTCCGCTCCGTCGCGCGCAATAGGAGAGAGTGACGGAGGGCCCGCTCGGCGCCTCCCGGAGGCCACCCTACCGGGGTGAGGGCGCGCTCACCGCGACGCTGTCCGCGCGTCGGGCCATCGTGCTCTACTCCGGCGCGTCGTCGCATGTCGCACCACTGCTGTCGCCACCTCGCCCTCTTCCACGCCACCGACGCCCACCACGAGCACGTCGAGCACGAGCACGCTGGGCTGGATCACGCGGGGCTCGGGCACACCGGTCACACCGGGCTCGGGGCCTCCACGCTCGCCGACGGGGCGCGCGGCTTCCACCTCCCCGGCGACTCGCCGCGATGGTCTCGCCCGCGTCCCTTCGCGATCGAGCACCTGCACGCCGACATCACGCTCGATCTGGGCGCCCGCGCCGTCGACGGCGAGGCCATGCTGCTCGCCCGCCGCATCGACCCCGCGGCCACCGAGCTGCTCCTCGACGCCGTGGACTTCGAGATCAGCGACGTGTGCGTCGGCGATCACGGCGCCGCCTACCGCTACGACGGTCGCGTCCTCGCGGTGCAGGTCGGCACCAACGGCAACGCCCACGCGGCCGACCTCGCGGTCCGCATCCGGTATCGCGCCACGCCGCGTCGGGGCCTCTACTTCGTCACGGCCACGCCCCCGCTCACGCGCCCCGATCCCGCGGCCGCGCCCACCGAGGTGTGGTCGCAGGGTCAGGACGAGGACAACCGCTGCTGGCTCCCGCTCGCGGATCACCCCGGCGAGCGCATGACGACCGAGATCGTCGCGAACGTCCCCAAGGGCTGGTTCGCGCTCTCGAACGGTACGCTCGTGAGCCACGCGAGCGACCCCGCACGCGAGACCTATCGCTGGCGGCAGTCCGAGCCCCACGCGCCCTACCTCATCACGCTCGCGTGTGGCCGCTTCGACGAGGCGCACGACAAGCACGGCGAGCTGCCCGTGGACTACTACGTCCCGGTTGGTCGCGCAGGCGACATCGCGCGCTCGCTCGGCCGCACGCCCAAGATGATCGCGCTCTTCGAGCAGCGCCTCGGCACCAAGTATCCGTGGGCCAAGTACGCGCAGATCGTCGTCCACGACTTCATCTTCGGGGGCATGGAGAACACGAGCGCCACCACGCTCTACGATCGTGCGCTCCTCGACGAGCGCGCCGCGATCGACGTGGACATGGACTCGCTCGTCGCCCACGAGCTCGCGCACCAGTGGTTCGGCGATCTCGTGACCTGTCGCGACTGGAGCCACGCGTGGCTCAACGAGGGCTTCGCCACGTACTGCGAGCACCTCTGGCGCGAGCACGAGAGCGGCGAGGACGAGTACCTCCTCGGCCTCGAGCACGATCAAGACGTCTATCTCGACGAGGATCGCGATCGCTATCGGAGGCCGATCGTGACCAACGTCTGGAGCAAGCCGATCGACATCTTCGATCGGCACCTCTACCAGAAGGGCGGGCTCGTCCTCCACACGCTGCGCCGTCACCTCGGCGACGACGCGTTCTTCCGCGGCCTCGCGCACTACCTCGCGGTCATGCGAGGCAAGAGCGCCGAGACGCGCGATCTCCACCGCGCCCTCGAGGAGGCGACCGGTCGCTCGCTCGAGGCCTTCTTCGATCAGTGGATCGCGCGCGCGGGCCACGTCGCGCTCGAGGTGTCGAGCGAGCACGACACGAGCAGCGGTCTGCTCAAGCTCACCCTCGCGCAGACGCAGGCGCGGAGCGACACGCCCACGAGCCTCTTCGCGTTCTCCGTGCCGGTCGTGGTCGTCACCGAGGACGGCCCCGAGGCGGTGGTGCTCGAGGTCACTCGCCCGCGCGAGACCTTCGCGCTGCGCTGCGCCAAGCCGCCGCGAATGATCCTCGTCGACGCCGGATCGAGCGTGCTCGGCACCGTCGACAACCGCCTGTCCACGGCGCTCCTCGCCGAGCAGCTCGCGAACGCGCCGAGCGCGCAGCCTCGCTGGCGTGCCGCGCGTGCGCTCGCGCGTCGCAACGAGCCCCGCGCGACCAAGGCGCTCGTCACGGCGATGGCGCGCGACCCGTTCTGGGGCGTGCGTGCCGAGGCCGCCGCCGCACAGGCTGCGGAGCCCGACGCGCGCGTGCGACGCGCGATCGCGCAGGCGCTCGGCCGCTTCGAGGGCGAGCCGCGCGCGGCCGACGTGCTCCTCGCGTGGATCGCCCGTGGCGATCGCTCCTA
>JAIBCE010000151.1 GCA_019694315.1 Sandaracinaceae bacterium | reverse complement strand
GCGGCGGCAGCCCGTCGTCGTGCGCGCCGGTGCGGAACGGCTTGGTCTCCTCGCGAGGCTTGCGCGCGACGGGCTTGGAGAGCGCTGCTTCGGCCTCCCGCAGCGTCTCGGCGAGCTCGGGATCGATGTCGTCGACGCGGAACGCCGCCGAGGGCAGATCGAGGGGTCGCTCGGGCACGGCCGGCGGGGGCGTGGGCGGACGATCCCCGAAGGCGCCTGCCGAGCTCGGCAGCGCTCCATGCAACGTGGGCTGTCGCTTCCTCTTGGCCCCCGCGGCAGGGATCTCGGCGTGCTCGGCCTTCGGGCTCGTCGTCGCTTCGGTCGTGGTGCCCACGACGCCGACGGATCGAATCACCGCGACGGGCGCCGACGGCACCTCTCGCTGCGAGGGGGCTTCCCGAGGCGCGGTCGCTCGGATCGCGACGTCGGCCGTGGTCTCCTCGGGGACCGCCGGTCGTCTCGCCGTGAGGGGGCCGATGTCGGCCGTGGTCTCCTCCGGGACGGGCTTGCCCGTGAGGGGGCCGATGTCGGCCGTGGTTTCCTCGGGAACGGGCGGGCCGACCAATGGGCTCGAGAGCGGCGTCGTGCCGGCGCCCGGCGCGGTGCCGCCGCGGCCCGGCCGCTTGTCGGCGCGCGCGGTGGCTTCCTTCGCGCGCTCTTCGGCCTCCCGCGCGAGGATCTTCTGGATGTCGGGCCGCGTGCCCACCGTGGTGGGCTCGTTCCCGAGCTCGAAGTCGTCCGCGAGGGTCGCCGACACGGGCGACGGCATCGCGCTCACCGTCACCGCGCTGGCCTTCTTCGCCTCGATCGGCGAGAGCCCCGTCTGGCTCGGCTTCTTGGGCTCGTTGGGATGAACCGGGGGCAGGCCCGTCTGGCTCGGCTTCTTGCCGTCCGCGGCTGCGCGAGCGAGCGGTGAGAGCGGCACCTTGGTGCCGGGCGAGGTGCCGGGGCGCGCGAGCGGAGGCAGGCCCTGCACCTCGCCGCCTTGATCGATCACACGCGCCTGTCGATCGTCGCGGCCGTCGTCGGGCGCGAACGCCGGCTGACGCGGGACGCGCTCTTCCTTGACCGCGGCCTTGATCGGCTTGGTGACCTTCTTCAGCGCGACACGCGCCAGGGCCTTGCCCTTGTCGGCGACCGGCTTGTCGCCCGCGATCGTGAAGCCGTGGATCGCGGCGCCCTGCGCCACGACGAGATCGGGGTCGATGTCGATGCGCGCAGGCTTGCCGAAGAACTCGTCGACCATCGCGCGCACCATCGGGATGCGCGTCGAGCCGCCCACGAGCACGACCGAGTCGATCTCCTTGGGCCGGCGGCCCGCGCTCCGCAGCGCGTCGTTCACCACGTCGAAGGTGCGTGCGATGAGCGGACGGATCAGGTCCTCGAGCTCCTGCCGCGTGTAGTGGAACGTGTAGTCGACCGTCTTGCCCGAGCCGTCGCTGAAGAGCTCCTCGAGCGTGACGTCGACCTCCTTCACCGACGAGAGCTGGCACTTGGCCCACTCGCCCGCTGCGCGCATGCGCTCGAAGGCCTGCGAGTCGGCGCGCGCGTCGAAGCGGTGCTCGCGCAGGCACGCGTCCGACATCTTCTCCGCGATCATCAGATCGATGTCGTCGCCGCCGAGGAAGGTGTCGCCCGCGGTGGACACGACCTCGAACACGTCCTTGTCGAGATCGAGCACCGTGATGTCGAAGGTGCCGCCGCCGAGATCGTAGACGGCGACCTTCTCGGCCTTGTCCTTGGTGAGGCCGTACGCGAGGGTGGCCGCGGTGGGCTCGTTGAGGATGCGCAGGACGTCGAGCCCCGCCACCTTGCCCGCGGCCTGCGTGGCCGAGCGCTGGAGCTCGTTGAAGTTCGCGGGCACCGTGACCACCGCGCGCCCGCACGGCTCTCCGAGCGCGTCCTCGGCGACGCGCCGGAGGTGACGCAGCACCATCGCGCTGATCTCGGGGAGCGCGAAGGTCCCGCGACGCACGCGCACCTGCACGCCGCCCACCTTGGTGGGCTCGAGGTCGAAGGCGAACCGCTCCTTGGCCTTCTGCACCTCGGAGCTGGAGAACGGCCGGCCGATGAGGCGCTTGGTCGAGTAGACCGTGTTCTTGGCGTCGACGAGGCGTCGCTCGCGTGCCTCGTGACCGACGAGGATGGAGCCATCCGGGTGGAACGAGACCACCGAGGGGATGAGCCGTCGCCCCTCCGAGTCACCGAGGACCCTTGCTTCGCGGCCGTTGGCGATGGCCACGACCGAGTTCGTCGTGCCGAGATCGATCCCGAGTACTTTGCCGGTCATCGGTGCTTGCCTGCGGCTCGCGCGGCGGCGACAGTGCGAACGCGCGAAGGGCCCGAGGATAACGCTCCCGAGCGCCGCGCGGCCAGAAGCACGAGCAGGGGCGTCAGTCCGGATCGCAGACGCCGTCGCAGGTCTGCACGATGCGGCCGTCCGGGTGCCAGAAGGCGTCCATCATCCGATGGCCCGCCGCGCTGCGGCGCACACCCTCGTGCGCGGGGTTGTCCATGAGCGGATCGCGCGTGCCGAGCGGGAGCGCGGGGGTCCCGGGGATCGCGAAGATCGCCATCGCGTCGAACACGAGGTTCTTGCCGTCGCTGCCCGTGGTCGTCTCGAGGTCGTAGGGCATGTACGGCGACGGCAGGAGCACGGGCATGTTCCCGATCGTGCGCGCCGCGGTGTCTGCCGAGATGTTCGGGACCTGCGCGTCGTCTTGACCGATCATCATGAGCACGTGGTGCTCGGGGGTGCGGCCGCCCGGACAGTACGTCTCGCCGAGCGAGCAGGGCAGCGTCTCACCACGGATGAAGGCCGTGTACGTGGAGGGCTCGCCGAAGTCCCACTGCGACTGCGCCATCGTCATGAGCACCGCGCGATCGATCTGCCGCGGATAGCTGTTGCCCATGATCGCGCCGTAGCTCTCCCAGTTGATCGAGCGCGGGATCATCACCGAGTAGCTCATGCCGCTCACACCGCTCACGAAGCGCTCGATGTCGGTGGAGATGCCCGCGAGCGCGAGGCCCATGATCCCGCCCTGGCTGTTGCCGTAGTAGTAGCGCTCGGCCGGATCGTACGAGAGCACCGGATCGCCCCCGCCCTCGGGCGCGATGTGCAGAGGCTGGGGCACGTCGGTCGTGCCCACGATCTCGCAGCGCCCCAGGCCCGCGTTCATGAACGAGTGCGTGAGCACGAGGAAATTCGTGATGCCCTGCTCGAGACGCTCGGGCGTGGCGACGAAGGTCGAGAACTCGCCGAGCGAGCGCGTCACGCGCACGACGTCGTCGAAGGACATGCCCCACCAGTCCACCGCGATGCCCACCATCTGCAGCTCCTCGATCGTGTCGCGGAACCAGCCCGAGGAGGTCTCGCCGCGATCGCCGAAGAGGCCGTGCCCGTAGGTGAGCAGGCGCACCGGCGGCCCGCCCGCGCGGACGCTCTCGTAGACGCTCTGCGGGATGGTCGCCGTGAAAGGCACCTCGGCGAAGGGCACGTCGGGGTTCTGCGTCGGCCGTCCCATCGCGTCGCGGTGGATGCGCGCCTCCTGGATGCTCTCGATCGTCGTGCCGCCGGGGTCGGTGCCGTTGAGGAAGAGCGCGACGCGGATCGTGCCCTCCATGCGCCGATAGACGTTGGCGTCGGGGCTCTCCTCGATCGAGGTCACGGTGATGCGGCAATTCCCCGCCACGTCGTTCAAGCGGATCGCCTCGTCCCGGATCGTCACCATGTCGGTGGTGAGGCTCTCGTCGCTCGCGGTCGTGAAGTCCCACGCCTCGAGCAGGCCCGTGCGCGCGACGCCCGCGCCCTCGAGGATCGTGAAGATCTCCTCGAAGTGTGCGCGTCGGCCCTCGAGATCCTCGGCCTCGGGCAGCGGCATGTCGTCGCGGAGCGCGCGGAAGTAGGGCGAGGGCTCGACCGGCGCGCCCGCCGTGGTCTCGAGGTCGCGGATCGCCACGACGTAGCGCGTGCCGGGCCTGAGGCGCGTCGCAGGGCGGATGTAGAACGGCACGTGCGTGGCCGCGACGCTGGGCCACGTGTCGATCTCGGCGTAGTGCGCGACGCGCACGGGATCGCCCGAGGCGGGGATCTCGAGCAGCACGGTCCGCGAGTCGGAGGCGAGCGACTGCTCGATGTGACGCTCGTCCGCGAGCACGCTCGTGTCGAGCGCCTCGTCGAAGACGGTCACGATGGACGTGGCGGGGCTGAACCCATCCATCGCGTTCCACTGCGCGGGATCGGCGCGGATGGTGCGGCGGTTCGGGGGCAGCGCCTCGTGGGGGATCTCGATGCGATGGCCGGTGCGCGTCGAGGCGTCGTCGACGAGGTAGCGGTTCGACGGCCACGGCGCGAGGCAGTGGAGCGGGTTCAGGTTCTCGCACTCCGCGGGGTACGGATCGGCCACGAACGCGTCCGGCGCGCTGGCTGCGTCGCCTCCGGCGTCCTGGGTGATCGAGGCGTCGGGCTGGATCTCGGGCCCCGGACAGCCCGCCATCGAAGACGCGAGCACGAGAGCGACCGAGGCGCGGAGGTACGGCGAGGACATCGCCGCGAAGCATACCGGACCACGCGCCTGCTGCGTGGCTGTCTGCGTGGGATGGGCGGACCCGGGATCGAACCGAGGACCAGCGCCGTGTAAAGGCGCAGCTCTACCGCTGAGCTATCCGCCCTGTCGCAGCAGCGCCCACCGGCGCTGCGCGTCGGGATCTACTGCTGGGCTCCGGGCGCCGGCACGCTCGTGGCGGGCACGCCCTCGTCCTCGTGCACTGCGGCGTGATCGATGACCTTGCCGTTCACGACCTCCATCGGAGGCACGCGCTTGCCGAAGACGCTCTCCGGATCCGAGAGCACGAGCGCCTCTCGGAGCACCTCGTCCATGTGCTCGACGAGGACCACGCGCGTCACGGCGAGCACCCGCTCGAGGATCTCGCGCAGGTCCTTCCGGTTCTCCTTCGGGACGAGGATCGTCGTGATGCCCGCCCGGTGCGCAGCGAGCATCTTCTCCTTGAGCCCGCCGATGGGCATCACGCGGCCGCGCAGCGTGATCTCGCCCGTCATCGCCACGGTGCGGCGCACGGGGATCTTCATGAGCGCGCTCGCGATCGACGTCGCGATGGTCACGCCCGCGCTCGGGCCGTCCTTCGGCACGAACTCGGGGAAGTGCACGTGCACGTCGAGCTTGGCGTGGAACTCCTCGTCGAGCCCGAGCATCTGCTGGCGCGAGCGGATGTAGCTCATCGCCGCCTGCGCCGACTCCTGCATGCCCTTCTCGAGGAGGCCCGTGATCACGAGCTTGCCCTTGCCGGGCACCACCGTGACCTCGCACTCGAGGATCGTCCCGCCGTACTGCGTGTACGCGAGGCCGTTCGTGAGGCCGATCTCGTCGTGATCGCTCGTCTTGGTCGAGTGGTACTTCGGGATGCCGAGGAACTGCGGGACGTTCTTGGCGGCGACGCGGTACTGCTTGCCCTGGTTCTTCTCGTCCTTGGCGTCGACGAGCACTTGGCGCGCGATCTTGCGGCAGATGGAGCCGAGCTCGCGCTCGAGGTTCCGGACGCCGCTCTCCTTGGTGTAGTGGTGGATCACCGTGCGGATCGCGTTCTCGGTGATGTCCACGTCGAGCTTCGCGAGGCCCGCCTCCTCGCGCTGTCGCGGCACGAGGTAGCGCACGGCGATGTTGAGCTTCTCGAACTCCGTGTAGCCGCTCAGCTCGATGATCTCCATGCGGTCGCGGAGCGGCGCGGGGATGCCGCCGAGCGAGTTCGCCGTGGTGATGAACATCACGTCGGAGAGGTCGTAGTCGAGGTCGAGGTAGTGATCGTTGAACGCCTTGTTCTGCTCGGGATCGAGCACCTCGAGCAGGGCGGCCGCGGGGTCGCCGCGGAAGTCGCTCGACATCTTGTCGATCTCGTCGAGGAGGAAGACCGGGTTGTTCGCGCCCGCCTTCTTGAGCGACTGGATGATGCGACCGGGGAGGGCGCCGATGTAGGTGCGGCGATGGCCTCGGATCTCGGCCTCGTCGCGCACGCCGCCGAGCGAGAGGCGCACGAACTTGCGCCCGGTCGAGCGCGCGATGCTGCGCGCGAGCGAGGTCTTGCCGACGCCGGGGGGACCCACGAGGCAGAGCACCGGGCCCTTGAGCTTGCGGACGAGCGCCTGCACCGCGAGGTACTCGAGGACGCGCTCTTTGATCTTCTTCAGGCCGTAGTGGTCCTCGTCGAGGATCGTCTCGGCCTGCTGGATGTCGTAGTTCTCTTCGGTCTTCTCGTCCCAGGGCAGGGCGAGCACCCAGTCGATGTAGTTGCGGACGACCGTCGCCTCCGCGCTCATCGGCTGCATCATCTTGAGCTTGCGGAGCTCCTTCTTGACCTTGTCGAGCGCCTCGACGCTCATCGTCTTCTTCGCGAGCTTCTCTTCGAGCTCCTGGATCTCGTTCTTGAACTCGTCCCGCTCCCCCAGCTCCTTCTGGATCGCGGACATCTGCTCGCTGAGGTAGTACTCCTTCTGCGTCTTCTCCATCTGCTTCTTGACGCGCGATCGGATCTTCTTCTCGACGTTGAGGATCTCGATCTCCGCGTTCATCAGCTCGAAGAGACGCTCGAGGCGCTTCTTCACGTCGACGGTCTCGAGCACCTCCTGGCGGTCCTGGAGCTTCATCGCCGTGAGGTGCACCGCGACGGTGTCGGCGAGGCGCGAGGGATCGTCGATCCCCTGCACCTGCACGATCACCTCGGGCGCTACGCGCTTGTTGAGCTTCGCGTAGCCATCGAAGGTGGACTGCACCGAGCGTGCGATGGCCTCGAGCTCCGCGCCCGGACCCTTCACGTCGTCGATGCTCTCGTGCTCGACGAGGAACATGTCGTCGTTCGGCACGAAGCGCTTGATGCGCGCGCGACGCTTGCCCTCGACGAGGACCTTCACCGTGCCGTCCGGCAGGCGCAGGAGGCGCACGATCGTCCCGACCGTGCCGACCGTGTAGATGTCCTCCGGGCTCGGGTCGTTCGTCTTGGCCGTCTTCTGCGCGGCGAGGAGGATCTCTTTGTCGTCCGCCATGGCCTCTTCGAGCGCGCGCACGGACTTCTCGCGGCCCACGAAGAGCGGCACGACCATGTACGGGAAGACGATGATGTCCCGCAGCGGCAGGAGGGGGATGGGGCGCGTCTTGGGCGGCGCGGCCGGCGGCTTCGGATCGTCGGATCGGTTGAAGAACATGCTCGCCTTCACCTATCGCACGACAAGCGTGCGGATTCACCTGACCAGAGGGAGGTGGTCCGTGGCCCACCCCGACAAAGGCAGCGCGGGGCGCCGGTGTCCCCGTTCGCCCCGTGAGCGTCAGCGAGCACAGCGTCCGACGCCAGGAGACGCCCGGCCTCGAGACGCCCGGTCTCGAGCGCCCGCGCGTGGCTCAGCCCGTGCCGGTCTCCTTCTCGAACACGAGGAGCGGCTTCTCGCCGCGGAGGATGACGTCCTCGTTGACGTGGACCTCCTTCACGCCGGAGCGCCCCGGGATCTCGTACATGATGTCGAGCATCGCGTTCTCGAGGATGGCGCGCAGGCCGCGCGCGCCCGCGTGACGCTTGAGCGCTTCCTTGGCCACCGCCACGAGGGCGCCGCGCGTGAACTTCATGCGCACGCCGTCGAGGTCGAGCAGCTTCTGGTACTGCTTCACGAGGGCGTTCTTGGGCTGCGTGAGGATGTCGATCAGCGCCTCCTCGTTGAGCTCGTGGAGCGTCGCGACGACCGGAAGGCGGCCGATGAACTCGGGGATGAGGCCCGCGCGGATGAGATCCTCGGGCTGCACCTGCTCGAGCACCTGGCCGAGCTTGCGCTCTTTCTTGCTCGGCACCTCGGCGCCGAAGCCCAGGGTCTTCTCGCCGACGCGGCGCTCGATCACCTGCTCGAGGCCCACGAAGGCGCCGCCGCAGATGAAGAGGATGTTCGAGGTATCGACCTGCAGGAACTCCTGCTGCGGGTGCTTGCGGCCGCCCTTGGGCGGGACGTTCGCGACGGTGCCCTCGATGATCTTGAGCAGGGCCTGCTGTACGCCCTCGCCGCTCACGTCGCGTGTGATGGAGGGGTTGTCGCCCTTGCGCGCGATCTTGTCGATCTCGTCGATGTAGACGATGCCGCGCTGCGCGCGCTCGACGTCGTGGTCGGCGTTCTGGAGCAGCTGGACGATGATGTTCTCGACGTCCTCGCCGACGTAGCCGGCCTCGGTGAGCGTGGTGGCGTCGGCGATCGCGAACGGCACGTTGAGCACGCGCGCGAGCGTCTGCGCGAGGAGCGTCTTGCCCGTGCCCGTGGGCCCGATGAGGAGGATGTTCGACTTCTGGAGCTCGACGTCGTCGTGGCCGGTGCGCGGCGTCTCGATGCGCTTGTAGTGGTTGTGCACCGCGACCGAGAGCACCTTCTTGGCGCGCTCCTGGCCGATCACGTACTCGTCGAGCACCGCCTTGATCTCGGAGGGCTTGGGCAGCGGCGCGCCCTGCGGGAAGGCGTCGTCGCGATCGACCTCCTCCGCGATGATGTCGTTGCAGAGGGCGATGCACTCGTCGCAGATGTAGACCGTCGGTCCTGCGATGAGCTTCTTCACTTCCTTCTGCGACTTCCCGCAGAACGAGCACTGGAGGTTCCCGTGCCCATCGTCGCGACGTCGATCGACCATCGATTCTCGAGCTCCTGCGCGGAAGGTCGGCCGGTCGACCGTTCACGCGACGAGAGAGGATAGGCCCCGGGGGATCGCAGGGCAAACCAGCCCCGGCCCCCGAAGGGGGCCCAGAAACGACCACAGGTGGCCCAGGACGAGCCACCTGTGACGAGATCGGTCGAAACCCGACCGATCCTCAGTCTCACGCCTTGCGGAACGCGATGACCTCGTCGACCAGGCCGTACTCCTTGGCCTCGGTCGCCGAGAGGAAGCGATCGCGCTCGGTGTCGGCCTTGAGCTTGTCGACCGTCTGCCCCGTGTGCTTCGAGAGGATCTCGTTGAGCTTCGTGCGCATCTGCACGATCTCGCGAGCCTGGATCTCGATGTCGGTGGCCTGACCGCGGGCGCCACCGTGCGGCTGGTGGATCATCACGCGGCTGTTGGGGAGGCAGCGGCGGCGGCCCTTGCTGCCAGCGGCAAGGAGCACGGCGCCCATCGAGGCAGCCTGGCCGATGCACACGGTCGAGACCGGGCAGCGGACGTACTGCATCGTGTCGTAGATCGCGAGGCCCGCGGTGATCACGCCGCCGGGGCTGTTGATGTACATCGTGATCTCCTTGTCCGGATCCTCGCCTTCGAGGATGAGGAGCTGGGCCACGATGTAGTTCGAGACGGCGTCGTCGACCTCGGAGCCGAGGAAGACGATGCGGTCGCGCAGGAGGCGCGAGCCGATGCCCATCTCGCGCTCGCCACGGTGCGTGGTCTCGATGACCGTCGGGATGAAGGTCATCGCTTCACGGTACAACCGGTCGACGCTGTCGCTCATGCGCTCTCCTTCGCTTCCTCGGCCTTGGCCTTGTTGGGCTCCTCCCACGGGCCGTCGCTGATCGACGAGACCGAGAGCAGGTGCTTGATGAGCTTGTCCTCGAGGAGCTGGGTCTCGAGCTGCTCGCGCTTCTCGCCCGTGTACTCCACGCGGAGCTTGGCGATGTGCTTGCCGCTCTTCTCGGCCATCTCCTTGAGCTTGGCCTCCACTTCCTCGGCGGTGATCGCGATGCTCGCCTTGCGCGAGAGCTCGCCGAGCAGGAGCGCCGCTCGGACCTTCGCCTCGGCGCGGGGCTTCATCTCCTCGACCATCATCGGGTTGAGCTGCGGCTTCTGCCCCATCATCTGCATGAGCTGCATGAACTCCTGCAGCATCGCGCGGAGCTGCTGGTCGAGCAGCGAGGGGGGCACGGGGATCGCGTTCTTCTCGACGAGCTTCTCGATCGCCAGGTCGCGCAGGGCGCGCTCGCCCTGGGCCTTGGCGCTCTCCTCGAGCCGCTCGCGCGTCTTCTGCGTGAGCTCGGCGAAGCTCGCGTAGTCGCCGATGTCCTTGGCGAGCTCGTCGTCGAGCGCGGGGAGCTTGCGCTCCTTCATCTCCTTCACGGTCATCTCGAAGACGACCGTCTTGCCCGCGAGCTCCTTGTTCGCCTCGTCCGCGCCGCGCGCGACCGAGATGCTCCGCGTCTGGCCGAGCTCGGCGCCCGTCAGGCCCGCCTCGATCTCCGGCAGGAGCTGGCCGTTGCCGAGCTCGATCGAGCGATCGCTGCCCGCCATGTCGGGCTTGGCCACGCCATCGACGCTGACGGTGTAGTCGACCGTGAGCACATCACCCTTCTGCGCGGGGCGCGGCGCCTCGAGCGGCTCCACGACGGCGTGCGTCTGGCGCATGCGCTCGATCTCCGCGTCGACGTCGGCATCGGTCACGGGCTTGACGCGGCGGACGAGCTCGAGCGCCGTGTCGAGCGTCTCGACCTTCGGCCGCACCTCGACCTTGACGGTGAAGGTCATGCCCGTGCCGTCGACGACCTTGGGCGCGTCCTTGAGGACCGGCGTGGAGACGACGGGGAGCTCGTGCTTCTGCACGGCCTCGACGACGCTCTCGTTCACGAGGGAGGAGGTCACCTCGTCGCGCACCGACTTCGAGAAGAGCTGCACGATCACGTTCCGCGGCGCCTTGCCCTGGCGGAAGCCCTTGATGCGCGCGTTCTTCTGGAGCTTGCCGTACTCCGTCTCGACGCCCTTGTGGAAGCGGTCCCAGGGAACCTCGACGTGGAGCTCCACGGTGACCGGATCGATCGGAGAGATCTGCGACTGCATTCCTGCTTCCTCGGCCCGTTTCTCGGGCATGTTCGGTGGGCGCGAGCGAGGACACCGCTCGGGCGAGGCGCGTTCGTAGTCTTGGCCGAAGAGGCGGTCAAGCGTGGCCAGAGCGCCGCCCGAACGTGCGGGAGCGCGACCCGAACGCACGGGGCGAGCCCGTCCGATCGGGGGTCCGCTCAGGACGTGCCGGCGAGGGTCGCGAGCGCCGCGTCCACCTCGGCGACGCGCGCGGCGGGCAGGCCCGCGGCGATCGCGAGCGCGCGCCCTCGACGTGTGACGCTGGGGGCGCCCGCAGGGGTGCGGAGCGTGCCCGCGACGCGCTGCGCGGCAGCCTCGGCCTCGAGGGCCTCGCGCTCGTCGTCCCAGCGGGTGAGCCAGACGAAGGCCATCGAGGGCTCCGCCCGCGCGTCGCGGTGGTAGACGCGGATGCGGTCGCCATCCCAGCCGGCGGCGGCCTCGCGATCGCGATCGTGGCCGCTGCCCTGTGCGAGGTAGACGGAGAGCTCGAGCTCGCCGAGGGTCTCTTCGTCGAGCGCGCTGAAGCCCTCGTCACCCATGGTCGCGAGGGCGGGCAAGGCGATGGGCGCGGGCGGCGCGTGGGCCGCGTAGCGCTCGGGGTGGAGCACCTCCTCGGTCGAGCGCGGGGGATCGGCGAAGGCGGCGTCGATCGCCGGGAAGCCCGAGATCGGAGGGCGATCGGGGGGCGGACGATCGATCGCGCCGTGGAGCGCGCCGGTGAACACGAGGCCGTCGAGGTAGCGCGACATGAGGGGCGCGCGGAGGATCGCGGGGGCGCTCGCGAGCTCCGAGCCCGCGGGCCCCGCCTCGACGTCGTCGCCGAGCTGTGCGCGGAGCAGGCCCCGCGTGCGCGTCAGATCGTCGAGCGTGCGCCCGCTGCCTGCGAGCCCGATGCCGAGCATGGTGAGCGTCGCATCGCCCTCCACGAGCGCGGCGTACGCGTTGGCCTCGTCGATGGTGCGCTCGTGCTGTTCGTCCTCGCGAAGGCCGAGGCGCTGGTCCTGGAGGGCGTGCACGTACTCGTGCACGAGCACCATGGCCGACGGCGTGCCGAGGATCGTGCCGCCGCGGCTGACGAGGCGCGTCATCTCCTCCATCACGTCGTCGCGCACGACCATCGTGTGGCGATGCGGATCGTAGAAGCCCGCGATCTGCTCGCCCATCACCGAGATCAGGAGCGCGCGCAGATCGACGTCCTCGGGCAGGAGACCGAGCGCGACGTAGAAGATGCGCGCCTCCTCGAGCTCGTCGTCCTCGATGCCGTCGCGCACGAAGGCGACGATGTCGTCGCGCCGCTGCACGCGGACGGGCACCGGCTCGACGAAGCGCAGGGCACGGAGGCGCTCGGCGATGCGCATGGCCTCGCGGAGCGCGGTCTCCTCGTCGCGATCGGGGGGGCGGCCGCGGAGCGGAGGCTCGTCGTCGTCGCGATCGCGTCGATCGACGGGCGAGACACGCGCGACGCGGAGGGTGCTCTCGTCGTCGCTCCGTGCGGCGGGGCCGCAGCCCGCGAGCATCGAGGCGGCCAGGACGAGGGCCGAGGCGCCGCGTGCGCGCGTGCGCAGGGTGTTCGCGGTGTGCGCGGTGCTCGCGGTGTGTGCGGCGTGCGTGTCGCGCCCGCGCTCAGCCGACACGATGGACCAGCACCGAGACGATGGGCTTCTTGCCGAGCTCGGCGCCGAAGAAGCGCCGCAGGCCACGCCGCGCGGCGTCCTCGAGCTGCGCGTCGTCGATCACCAGCCTCGGCGTCTTGATCTCGCGGACCGCATGCGCGACCGCGTCGCACGCGTCGACGAGGAAGTCCGGCTCGTCGGCCTCCACCACCACGCCGCGCGTGGTGATCTTCGGCTCGCCGAGGAGCTTGCCCTCGCGGTCGACGGCGAACGAGACGACGGCCTCGCCCCACTCCGCGACGCTTCGCCGATCCGCGAGCACGCGGCCATCGACCGGCTCGCCGCCCTTGTCGATGTGGATTCGGCCCGACCACACGCGATCGACGACGCGGAGCTTGCCCTCGGCGAGCTGGACGACCTCGCCGTTCAGCGCGAGCGCCACCTCGGGCACGCCGGCCTCGCGTGCGATCTGCCCGTGCGCTCGCAGGTGCACGTAGGTGCCGTGCACCGGCAGGAAGGCGCGGGGGCGCAGCCACTCGAGGAGCGAGCGCTGCTCGTCCTTGTGGGCGTGGCCGCTCACGTGGACGCGTGGATCGAGGTTTCTGTGAAGGACGCGGATGCCGCGGCGCTCGAGGCCCTCGACCAGATCGAGGATGGGACGCTCGTTGCCCGGGATGACGCGCGAGCTCAGCACGACGAGATCGCCCTCGCCGATCACGAGGTCGGGGTGGCTTCCTGCGGCGAGGCGCGAGAGCGCGGCCTGGGGCTCGCCCTGGCTGCCGGTCGCGAGGACGAGCGTGCGCGAGGGCGGCAGCGTGCGGCCCTGCTCGCGCGTGACGAGCACGTCGTGCGGATCCGGCAGGATACCGAGCTCGGTCGCGATGCGGAGGTGCGTGTCGATCGAGCGACCGAGCGGCACCACGTGTCGCTCGGTCTTGCGCGCGACCTCGAAGAGCATCCGCATGCGGTGCACGTTCGAGGCGAAGAGGCCCACGATCACGCGGCCCTTCGCGGCCGCGACGATCTCCTGGAGCGCCTCGCTCACGCCGAGCTCGCCCCCGGAGCGGCCGTCGGTGAGCGCGTTGGTCGAGTCGGACAGCACGAGCGCGATGCCCTTCTCGACGAAGGGCTCGACGACCTCGCGCGCGAAGCGATCGCCGGGCGGGGGGGTGTCGTCGATCTTGAAGTCGCCCGTGTGGACGACGACGCCCTCGGAGGTCTCGATCACGAGGCCGAAGCAGGTGGGCATCGAGTGCGTGACCTGCCAGGGGCGGAAGGTCATGCCCGCGAGATCCACCCGGCTGCCCTCGCCGATCACGCGGTAGTCGATGTCGCTCGCGCGGTGCCAGGCGTGCTCGGCGATGCGGTTCTTCACGAGCGCCAGCGCGTAGGCGGGGCCGTACACGGGCACGTCGAAGTCGCGGAGGAAGTAGCTGACGGCGCCGATGTGATCTTCGTGACCGTGCGTGAGGACGAGCGCGACCACGTCGCGCTGTCGATCGACGAGCCACTCCCAGTCGGCGTGCACCACGTCGACGCCCAGCCCGCGGCCGTCGAAGATCACACCGCAGTCGAGCACGACGATGCGGCCGTCGTGCTCGATCGCCATGCAATTCATGCCGATCTCGCCGAGCCCTCCGAGCGGGATGAATCGAACGGTCATGTGGAGACGCGAGCGCGCACTCAGTACGTCACGCCGAGGATGAGGCGCAGCGTCTGGGCGTTCTGACCACCACCGGTGCGGCCGTCGGTGTACGCGAAGCCCCCGAGCGGGAAGAGGATGCCGTACATGAGCGAGACGCTGAAGCCGTCGAGGAGATCGGGGCCGTCTTCGCTGCGGTAGTAGACCTGCGCGTCGATCTCGACGCCGAGGTCGGGCTGGTTGCCCCAGGTCTGCACGGGCTCGAGGGCGCGGCTCCAGATCACGTCGGCGCGTGCGCCGAGCAGCTGGCCGAAGCCGTTGCGGATGAAGTCGTACGAGAGGCCCGGGCGGAAGTAGTACGAGCCGGTGATCTGCCCGAGGAGGTTTCGGTACATGAGCAGATCCACGCGGTACGCCGGGTGGAAGTAGAACGAGCTCAGGGTGCGATCGGCGCCGCCGGGGCGGTTGAGCTGACGGATGGAGCCGTTGCGGAGCGAGAGGCCCTCGGTGTCCGCGTCGCCGCTCGCGATGCCGAAGTTGAAGTAGATGCCGAGCTGATCGTTGAGGAGGTGGTACTCGCCCTCGAAGGCGAGGCCCATCTGGAGGAGGTTCAGCTTGGCGCCGTTGTTGGCGACGAAGGTGTTGCGCTCGAGGCAGCTCGGGTTGCCCGTGCACTGGCCCTGATCGAACGGGAGGTTGTCGATCGTGCCGAAGATGCCCGCGGCCTCGACCTCGAGGCGGAGATCCTCGTAGAGGAACTGCACCCAGAGGTCGCCCGTGTAGCTCTCGTAGCCGCGGCGCACGAAGGAGGCCGTGCCGCCCGTGGTCGGATCGAGCGTGCCCTCGGTCGTGAGGTTCTGCGTGCGGTACATGAAGAGCGCGCCGGCGTTGAGCACCACCTCGTGGCGCTCGAGCGTCTGCTGCTGCTCCTCGGGCGAGAGGCGACGCGCTACGCCGAAGACCATCTGGTCCACGTCGTCGAGGCGCACGCGATCGAACGACGGGCGCTGGTAGGCGCGGTTCGTCGGGTCGACGTACATCATGCCCTCGGACGCGAAGTCCCACGCGCCGAACGCGTAGATGCCGAGGATCCGCGTGATCGCCATGATGCGGTCGACGTCGGTCTGGTAGTCCTGATCGATGCCGCGGCCGTCGTTGAAGAGGATGCCGAGGCCCCAGTGGGCGCCCATGCGGCCGAAGCGCAGCTCGCCGAGGCCTCGGTTGCGCACCTCGGCCCACGCGCGCCGCACGACGATCGAGTCGGAGAAGGAGTTGATGCCCGAGACGGGCGGGTCCTGCGTGGTCGCGAGCGCCTGCGCGGGCACGAGCGTGCCGTACGTGCGCTGCCACGCGGAATTCATCGCGAGCCCCGCGGGCGTCGAGCCCATGACGAGGTTGTCGAGGAAGTCGAGCTGCATGCGCACCCGGACGTCGTCCGAGAGGTGGATCGTGGGCTCCACCCGCAGGCGCATGTTCGCGAATGCGAGGGCGTTCTGATCGCACGTGCTGTAGGCGCCCGTCGTGCCGGGGTTGGTCTCGCGGCCGCCCGTGCAGCCGCCGTCGGGCGTCGCGCCGTCGTCGAGGGGCTGCCAGTACGAGAAGAAGTCGTTGTCGCCGTTGGTCGAGTGCTGGCGGTCGCGGCCGAGGAAGAGCTGATCGATGAACTCGCCGCGCATGCGCATGTAGCCGTGCGCTTCGAACACGGTCTGCGGCGTGGTCCACGGAGCGACCGTCGGATCGGTGCCGGCGCCTTCGAGCCGCTCGGCCGTGCGATCGGGATCGGGAAGCTCCTCGTCCTCGGCTGGCTCGGGCTCCTGCGCCTCTTCTTCCTCGGCGTCGCCCTCGTCGCCTGCTTCCTCGTCGCTGGCGCCCTCGTCGTCGGCCTCGGCCTCCTGCGAAGGGGCGGTGAACGTGGTGTCGGGCGCGCGCAGGCGCGGGGTCTCCTCGTCCTCCGCCGCGGCGTCGTCTTCGGCGTCGCCCTCTTCGCCGGACGGCTCCTCCTCGCTCGCGGTCGCGCCAGTGGTCTGCGCGCTGAGGGGCGCGGAGACGAGGAGCGGGCCGCCCGCGAGCGCGAGGGCGCAGGCGATCGTCAGGCGAAGGGACGAGAAGAGGCGAGTCGAGGCCGTGCCTGCCATGAGGGGGGCGCTCGTATCACGCGCGGTTTTTCCGGGCAACGCAGGGGCTTTCGCGGGGGGCAGCGGGCTCACGCGGCCGCTACGAGCGAGAGGAGCGCCGCCATGGCAGGGCGCCGCGCGAGCCCGCGCCCCTCTGGTACCATCCGGCGCGCGTCATGGGCCTCTATCAATCCGAGCTCGAGGTCGTCTTCGACGCGGCGCGCCCCCTCGTGTGGGCCATCGTGGCCGACACGAACCGCTGGGACCGCGCCGCGGGCCTCGCCCCGCCTGCCTACGAGTGGCGCAAGGAAGGCGGCAAGAACCTGCGGGTTGCGCGCGCGCAGGAGCTCGGCGTGCCGCTCGAGTGGATCGAGCCGCCCTATCGGTGGATCGAGGGACGGCACGTCGAGGGAGAGCGACGCTTTCGTGCGGGGCCGGTGGAGCGCGGCGGCTTTCGTGTGACGCTCGAGGACACCGCCGACGGCCGCACGCGGGCCAAGGCCGTGGCGTGGGTCGAGGCGTCGATGGTGATCGGCGTCGTGCAGAAGCTGAAGTTCTCTCGCGCGCTCGCCGCGTACTTCGGCGAGGTCGCAGCGCTCTTGTCCCCCGCCGCTGCGGCGGGCCTCGACGTGAAGAAGGCGCGCGACGACGAGCCCGCCGTCACCCAGGCGCGGCGCATCTTGCTGCGCAGCTACAGCGCGCTCGCCTCGGGGCCGCGCACCGAGACCGACCTTCGCGCGCTCGACACACGCGCGAGGACGCTGCGTGCGCGGCCCGTCGAGGCCTCGGTCGCCGAGCGCTTGGTCGAGCACATCCGCACGCGCGCCGACGAGGACGTGTCGTCGATGAAGCCGTTCGAGCTCGCGCGCCTCTGGGGCGCCGATCGGCGAGACGTGCTCCGCACGTTCCTCCACGCGACCGAGGCCGGCCTGACGGATCTGGTGTGGCAGGTGAACTGCCCCGTCTGTCGCGTCGGCGCGCGCGTGGCCGAGCACCTCGGCGAGCTCGCCGACAGCCAACACTGCGGCGCCTGCGAGATCGACTACGCGATCGACTTCGCGAGGCACGTGGAGGCGGTGTTCCCCGTCAGCGCGGGTGTCCGCAAGGTCGCGCCCAAGCTCTACTGCGCCTCGAGCCCGGCCTTTCTGCCGCACGTGTTCGCGCAGCTGCGCGTCGACAAGGGCGGGCGGGTGGAGCACGACGCCGATCTGCCGCTCGGCCAGATCCTCGTGCGCGCGCTGTGGCTCAAGCACTCGCAGGAGCTCGAGCACGCGGCTCGCCCCGCGCGCCTCGAGATCGTCGTGAGCGACGGCGCGATGCGCGTCACGAGCGAGGGTGAGGCGGCGCCCGGCGCGCCCACGCGCGTCGTCCTCGTGAACGAGACGACCGACGAGGTCGCGGTGCTCGTCGAGCGCACGTCGTGGTCGGCCGACGCGGTGCTCGGCGTCGTGGTCACCTCGATGCCCGAGTTCTCCACGCTCTTCGCCACGGAGGCGCCGGCCTCGGGCGTGGAGCTCCGCGTGGGCCACATCGCGCTCCTCTTCAGCGATCTCACGGGCTCCACGGCGCTCTACGAGCGGGTCGGCGACGCCAAGGCCTTCGCGATCGTGGAGGACCACTTTCGCCTCATGGGAGGCGTGATCGAGAAGCACGGCGGCGGTGTGGTGAAGACGATGGGCGACGCCGTGATGGCGAGCTTTCCCACGCTCGCGCAGGCGCTCGCCGCGGGCCTCGAGATGGTGGAGGCCCACGACGCCAAGCTCGGTGCGCTCGACCTCGGCGTGAAGATCGGCGTGCACGCGGGGCCGTGCTTGGCGGTGCGAGCGAACGAGCGCCTCGACTACTTCGGCACCACGGTGAACGTCGCGGCGCGCCTCCAGGCGCAGGCGGGCGCGAGCCAGGTCGTCTTGACCGAGCACGCCGCCGAGGATCCGCGCGTGGCGCGGCTGGTCGAGGGCGCGACGCGCGCGCGCTTCGAGGCCCGCCTCAAGGGGATCCGCGAGGAACAGCGGCTGCTCGCCGTGGAGCGGCCCAGAGGTTGACAACGCTCGCGCGCGACCCCAGAAGCGCGCCGCACACGGAGGTT
>JAIBCE010000566.1 GCA_019694315.1 Sandaracinaceae bacterium | reverse complement strand
GAGGTCGACGCCGCGACGGAGCTCGCGGTGCACGACGCCCTGACGGAGCGCGACGTTGAGCGGCTGCGCGCGCGCTATGCGAACGAGAAGTCGCGCGCGCGCCCGACTTCTCGTTCGCATAGCGCGCGCGCGTTCCTCGAGGCGCACGACGTGCCCGAGGCGAGCCGCGCCAAGGTCGGCCGCGTGCGCGCCGCGCTCGTGTTCATCGAGAGCTACCGCGAGCTGCCGCTGCTGGCGTACCCGCGCGAGGTGATCGACTCGCTCGTGGCGGTGGAGCAGGCCTTCGTGATCTTCCGCCAGCGCCACGCACGCATGGTCGAGCGCGTGATCGGCCGACGCGTGGGCACGGGCGGCTCGGCGGGCGTCGACTACCTCGACCAGACCGCGCTCCGCTATCGCATCTTCCACGACGTGTGGGCCACGCGGACCCTGCTCGTGCGCAAGGACGCGCTGCCCGTGCTCGAGAAGCCCGAGGCCTACGTCCTCGGCGTGGGTCAGTGACCGGAGCGGCACGATCCACGCGCGCCCACCGCAGGTAGAGTCGCAGGGTGGTGAGCCCGCTCCGCGATCCGCTCTCGTTCCGCAACGCGTGGCGCTTCCCGCTCCAGTCGGAGGCCTCGCGCGCTGACCTCCTCAAGGGCGCGCTGTGGCTCGCGGTGCCGGTGATCGGCTGGCTCATGAACATGGGCCACCGCATCCGCATCGTTCACAACATGCACCACGGCAGAGCCGCGTGGCCCGCGTGGGTCGAGCCGCGCGACCTGCTCTGGCACGGCGCGATCACCTTCGCGGGCATGGCCTACTACGGCGCGCCCGGCGTCACGCTGATGGCCCTCGGCGGCTGGCTCGGCTCGTGGCCGATCGGTCTCGCGGGCCTCGCGCTCTGGGCCGCGGCGGTGATCGCGATCCCCGGCTACATGAGCCACTACTGCAAGGAGCTCGATCCGCGCGAGATCTTCGATCCGCTCCGCGCCCTGCGCCGCGTCTACGAGGGGGGCTGGATGTACTGGAAGGCGTGGTCGATCGTGCTGCCCACCATGCTCGTGTCGTTCGTGGGCCTGCTCGGCTTCGGCGTGGGCTTCCTCGTGACGAGCGTGTGGTTCTGGCAGGTCGCTGCGTTCTCGTTCGCCACGGTGTTCACGCAGCGCTTCGATCTCGACGAGCCTCGCGACGCGCGCGTCTGAGCCCGTTGCGCCGTGCTCGTGGCCGACGGCCTCGGCCACCACGTGCCCAAGGGCTACGTCGACTTCCCGCTCGCGTTCTCCGTGACGGTGGAGGCGCTCAACCTGCGCTTCCGGAAGAACGCGCGCCGACGCGCCTGAGCGTCGACGCGCCCATGGCTCGGGCGGATCGAAGAAGAAAGCCGCGCGACCCGCAACGGCCGCACGCACGCGCCGATGAGAGCGCCGTTCTTCGACACGGAGGCTCTCATGATGTTCGTGATCAGTTGGATCTGGACGGCGCTCGCGGCAGCGCTGGTGGCGTGGTTGATGGAGCGCGGGATCTCGGAGTCGGTGGAGGCGGTCGAGCGCGGCGAAGACGTCCCGCTGCGCCGCGGGGATCCGACCTTCGCGTTCGTCGTGTGCTTCCTCTTCCTGATCAGCGCGCCCTTCTTCCTCGCGCAGGCGCGCGGCGGACGCGGCTTCGTCGAGGGCGTGTTCATCGTGCTGGGAGCGACGGCCCTGAGCACGGCGTCGGTGGTGGGCCTCAGCCTGCTCTACGGGGCCTGACGGGACGATCCTCGGCGGTCGGGGCTGCGCGCGGAGATCGCACGCGGTATCCCTCGACCGCCATGAAGACCCGCTCGCTCTCGGTCCTCCTGCTCGCCAGCGCGGCCTTCGCGCTCGGCGTGGTCGTCTCGGGCCCGTCGCGCGATGCGCGCGCGCAGGAGGCCGACGCCGGCGCACCGCCCGCGAGCGGTGAGGCCATCGCCTCGCCTCCCACGACGAGCGACGGCATCGCCTGCAACGAGCAGCGACCCCTCGACTACCTCGTGCGCGGCAACTGGGTGACCAAGGCCCGGATGCCGCGCGAGGAGATCCAGCGTCGCCGCGAGCTCGCCGCACAGGCGGTCCGCTTCCGCACCGAGCACTACGGTTACTTCGAGGGCTTCGGGCGTCCCGAGTGGAACGCGCACACCCCCATGGAGAACGCGGGCAACACGCGCTTCATGGGCCTTCACCTCCGCGTGAACCGCGCGATCCACCCGGCCCTCGCGTGCGTGGAGCAGGCGATCACCGCGCAGTGCAGCGCGACGCCCTACCGCGCGCAGCGCCTCTCGGGCATCCGCGATCGCAACACCTATCACAACGGTGAAGTCTCCAATCACGTGTACGGCATCGCGATCGACGTCGATCCGAGCGTCAACACGTGCTGCGGGTGCGTGCCGCCGTGGACCGATCACCCGCTCTGCGCGCAAGAGGTGAGCTCGATCTTCGAGCGGATGCAGATGCCCGAGTGCTGGGTGCGGCAGTTCGAGCGCTTCGGCTTCTACTGGCTCGGACGCGACTCGCTCCAGGACACGATGCACTTCGAATTCCTCGCGGATCCGAGCCAGATCACGCCCGCCGCGGGCACAGCGCCCACGCGCCTCGCGCCGCTCGATCAGCCGTGGCCGACGCCAGTGCCCGCGCGACGCGCGGCCGCGGCTGCCCCACGACGACCTCGCTGAGAGGCGCTCGGGGCTTCCCGAGAGGGGCTTCGGACCCCAGAACACGGACGATCGGCGCCCGCAGTGACGAAGTCGAGGCGCCCTCGCGAAGATCCATGGAGCTCACGACGATCGCCGAGGCCTCTGCCGACGGGCCTCTCCGCACCTTCGGCCCCTATGTCCCCTCGGTCGACGCCGACGGCCGCGTCGCGTTCCAGGCCACGCGCGGCGATGGCACGAGCGCCGTGTTCGTGGGCGACGGCAGCGAGCCGGCGCGAGCCCTCGAGGTGGCGGCGCCCTATGACGCCTACGACGTCGTGAGCCACCCCGCCATCGGCCCGCGCGGCACGGTGTGGTTCGCCAAGCGCGGCGAGCACGAGGTGCTGCTCGTGCACGACGGAACGCGCACCGAGGCGGTCATCGACAACCGCTACCCGGGCCTGGACGCGATCGGACCGCTCGGACCGACCACCGACGACGGTGGCGCCATCGCGTTCCGAGGAGGGCTCCATGGTCGGCCCGTCGTCGGCACCGTGCGGGGCGGCATCGTCGAGCTCTTCGACGACAAGACCCTCACGCGTCACTGGGGCCTCCCGATCCTCGCAGAGCAGAGCCTGCTCCTGCGCGCCGACGACGTGCGGGGGCGCAGCGTGCTCCTCGAGGTGCGCGGCCACGAGCAGCGCGTCTTGCTGGCGACCGGGCGCGCCTACGCCTCGATCGGCGCGTTCGTGAGCGCCGATGGCGATCGCATCGCGGCCGGGGTCCGCCGCGTCGACGGCGACGAGGCGCTCCTCGAGGTGCGGGGCTCGCACCTCACGCGCGTGCTCCTCGAGGCCGGCACCGACTTCGCGAGCCTTCGTGGCGTGCTCGTGGCGGGCGCCCACACGGTGTTCTACGCGAGCCCGCTCGAGGACGAGCTCGCGGTGTAT
>JAIBCE010000150.1 GCA_019694315.1 Sandaracinaceae bacterium | reverse complement strand
CACGCGGAACGACGTGTCGTCCATGTGCGGCGCGTGCCCGACGGGCAGCGTCCCCCTCACCTCGTGCATCGACGCGGCCGCGGCCGAGGACGCGAGCGTCCCGCCCGACTGACAGAGAGCGCGAGGGTCGGCCATCGACAGCAACCTCGGCAGCGTGAGCTGCACCACCTGCGACTGGAGGTCGAGCACCACCTGGGACCAGTCGGGCATGCGCGCAAGGACGCTCGACTCCCCGCGACCCAGGTATCCCTCCGGCCAGGTTGCCTGAAGTCCGCGCCCGCTGTTCACGTCGCGGGGAGGCTCCGCGGTGAGGAGGCCAGAGCGGCGCAGCTCGGCGATGAGCGGAGCGGGATCGGGCGTGGAGAACGAGAGGATCACGGCCATGGCATCGGGTCCCTTCGGGCGCGCCCGCCGCGATCCCTCGTGCGATCACTCGGCCAGCCCGTCCGCGCGGCATGGTACGCGTAACGGCACGCTCGCGCGGGCGCGTATGCTCGCGTGCGGAGGACCCATGACCCCCCCGACCCTGCAGGCGCACGGTGTGGACGAGAAGGCGATCGCCCTCGGCCTCGATGCCGCGTCGATCAAGCGCGACTTCATCAAGAAGCTCTACTTCGATCTCGCGAAGTTCCCCGGCGTCGCGACGCGCAACGACCACTACCTCGCGCTCGCGCTCGCGGTGCGGGATCGCCTGCTCCATCGCTGGGTGAGCTCGGCGCGCACGTACCTCGAGGGCGAGCACCGCACGGTGCTCTATCTGTCGGCCGAGTACCTCCTCGGTCCGCAGCTCGGGAACAACCTGCTCGCGCTCGGCATCGAAGAAGCGGCCCGCGAGGCGCTGGGCGAGCTCGGCCTCTCGCTCGACGAGCTCGTCGAGCACGAGGGCGAGCCGGGCCTCGGCAACGGTGGCCTGGGTCGCCTCGCCGCTTGCTACATGGACTCGCTCGCGACGCTCGACTATCCGGCGATCGGCCACGGCATCCGCTACGAATTCGGCATCTTCCGTCAGGCGATCCGCCAGGGCTGGCAGGTGGAGCTCACCGATCGCTGGCTCCAGCACGGCAACCCGTGGGAGGTGCGCCGCTGGGACATCGAGCACGTGGTCGGCTTCGGTGGCCGCACCGAGCACAGCGAGGACACGCTCGGACGACTCCGCGTGCGGTGGATCCCCGAGCGCATCGTGAAGGGCGTGCCGTTCGACACGCCGGTGCTCGGCTACGGCAACGCCAACGCGAATTTCCTCCGCCTCTGGGGCGCGGTCGCGGGCGAGGAGCTCGACCTCGATGCGTTCCAGGTGGGCGAGTACCGCAAGGCCGTGGAGGAGAAGGTCCGGAGCGAGAACATCTCGAAGGTCCTCTATCCGAACGACCAGACCGCGGCCGGCAAGCAGCTGCGCCTCGAGCAGCAGTACTTCTTCGTGTCGTGTGCGCTCAAGGACGCGATCCGCCTCCTCCTCCAGCGCACCACGATCGAGCGCTTCGCGGACAAGTACGCGATCCAGCTCAACGACACGCATCCCTCGCTCGCGGTGCCCGAGCTCATGCGCCTCCTCATGGACGAGCACGGCATGAGCTGGGATCAGGCGTGGTCGATCACCACACGGTCCATCTCGTACACGAACCACACGCTCATGCCGGAGGCGCTCGAGACGTGGCCGCTCGACCTGATGGCGCGGCTGCTCCCCCGCCACCTCGAGATCATCTTCGAGATCAACCAGCGCTTCCTCGACGAGATCCGTGAGCGCTTCCCCGGAGACGACGCGCGCGTGCAGCGCATGTCGCTCATCGGCGAGGGCCCCGTCCGCACCGTGCGCATGGCCAACCTCGCGAGCGTCGCGAGCCGACGCATCAATGGCGTCGCGGCCCTGCACTCACGCCTCCTGCGCGAGACCGTGCTCCACGACTTCGCCGAGGCCTACCCCGATCGCTTCACGAACGTCACCAACGGCGTCACGCCGCGTCGCTTCGTCGCGCTCGCCAACCCAGCCCTCTCGAAGCTCGTCGAGGAGGTGGTCGGTCGAGGCTGGCTCACCGATCTCGAGCGCGTGCGCGGCCTCGAGCACGTGGCCGACGACGCTGCGTTCCGCGAGCGCTTCCAGGCGGTCAAGCGCGCCAACAAGGAGCGCCTCGCGCGCTGGATGCTCGACGCGCACGGCCTGCACGTCGATCCGAGCTGGATGCTCGACGTGCAGTGCAAGCGCATCCACGAGTACAAGCGTCAGCTCCTCAACCTCCTCCACGCCCTCTGGCGCTTCGATCGCCTCCGTCAGGGCGAGCCCGTGAGCGAGGCCCCACGCACCATCCTCCTCGCGGGCAAGGCCGCACCCGCGTACACGGCGGCCAAGCTCGTCATCCGCCTCACGCACGCGGTCTCGGACCTCGTCGAGCGCGACGCGCGCGCGCGGCGGCTCCTGCGCGTGGTCTTCGTGCCCGACTTCAACGTGAAGAACGCGCAGCGCATCTATCCGGCGGCCGAGCTCTCCGAGCAGATCTCGACGGCCGGCATGGAGGCCTCGGGCACCGGCAACATGAAGCTCGCGATGAACGGGGCGCTCACGATCGGCACGCTCGACGGCGCCAACGTCGAGATCCGCGAGGCGGTGGGCGCCGAGCACTTCTTCCTCTTCGGGCTCACCGCGGAGGAGGTCGTGGCGGCGCGCGAGGGCTATCGCCCGCGCGACGTCGTCGCGGCCGATCCCGAGCTCGCGCGCGTGCTCGACCTGCTCGGCAGCAAGGAGCTCGGCGGCGGAGATCCCGGCCTCTTCCGGCCGCTCCTCGGGAGCCTCCTCGATCGCGATCCCTTCTTCGTGCTGGCCGACTTCCGCGCCTACGTGCGTGCGCAGGAGGAGGTCGGGCGCCTCTACGCCCAGCCCGATCGCTGGACGCGGAGCGCGATCCTCAACGTCGCGCGCATGGGCCGCTTCAGCTCGGATCGCTCGATCCGCGACTACGCGCGAGACATCTGGGAGATGGCCGCCGTGCGCGTCCCGATCGGGTGATCGCCCCGTGACGAGCGCGACGTGACGAGGGCAGCGCGACGTCAGCGCCACCTCACCACGTCGCGATCCGAGCTCGGCGTGCACACCCTCATGCACAGGACGATCTGCGGGTCGGAGCTCGGTCGGTGTTCGTGCCCGCTCAGAGTCCGTCGAGCCCCGTCACGAGCACGGTGTGCTCGCCCGGTCCGGCGCACGGGATCGCGACGAGACCTGTCGACGCATCGCGCGCGAGGCCCTCGATCGCAGTGCCGTCGCAGCTCACGGCGAAGCTGCTCGCGGCCAGTGGCAGGTACACGAGCGTCGGCGACACCACGTCGCTCTCGCCGCGATAGCGCACCTCGAGCACACCGCGCGCGGCATCGAAGCCGAAGTGCCGTGGCCAGCCCGCGATGCGCTCGGGCCTGGGCCGGGTGATTGCGCGCACCACGACCTCACGCTCGCTCCACGTGTCGGTCGTCGCATCGTACGCGTGCACGCCCCAGCTCCCTTGCGACTGCTCCTTCCAAACCCAGAGCGCCCACGACTCGGCGTGCTCGTCCATCAGGTCGACCTCGAGCGCGTAGTACTCGTCGGCGCGCGTGCCGGCGGGGTCGTAGCCCCACTCGCCGATCACGAGAGGCGTTCCCCACGACGCGGCCTCGCGCACCGCGTTCGCGTGGCTCTCGCGCAGCGTCTCGCGCGTGAAGCTCCGCCGCTGCGCCTCGGTGCCCACGAACGCCAGCGTGTAGCTGTGGGGCGCGTAGACCGCGCCGTTCACGGCGAACGGGCTCGTCGCGAGCATCGCTCGATCGGTCACGTTGCGAGGCAGCGCGGGGGGCTCGAAGAAGACGAGTCGCGCCGGATCGGCGCGTCGAACGGCCGCCGCGACGGCCTCGTTGAGGCGACGGGCCTCGGCGTCCGTCGAGACGGGCTCGTTGTAGATCTCGAGGCCCACGACCGTCGTGTCGCCGCGGAGCGCCTCGGCCACGTGGACGACGGCCTCCGCGAAGCGCCCGCGCAGCATCGGCCCGGGCTCGGCGTCTCCGAAGAACGTGTCGAACGCGGCGAGCACCTGCGGGGAGCTGCGCCGTGCCCCGAGATCGTCGAGGGGCCCACCGAGGAGCTCGCTCGGTGCAGGCGCGATCGCCCAGAGCGGCGCTCCGTCCTCGCCGATCTCCTTCGAGTACGCGTCTTGGTGGAAGTCCACGAGCACGTGGATCCCGTGCGCGCGACAGATCGCGAGGATCGCGTCGAGGCGCGCGAGGTAGGTCTCGTCGAAGGCGCGTGGGCTCTCGTCCGTCGGCTCGAGCGCGCTCCAGCTCACCGGCAAGCGGAGGAAATTCAGCCCCAGCTCGCGCATGCGTGTGGCGTCGGCGTCCGTGAAATCGGGGATCGGCTCGAGGGCCGCGCGTCCATCGTCGAAGCTCACGTCGAAGAGCCCCTCGACCCGCGCGTTCACCCCACGGAGCAGCACCACACGCCCCTCGTCGTCGACCAGGAGCTGGCAGCGAGGGCGCAGCGGACCGAGCGCAGGATCGGCCGCCACGTCGCACTCCGGGATCGCGAACGGCGCGCGCGGCCCGGCGTCGTCGGCGCTGGCGTCGTCGTGCACCACGGCGTCCTCGGCGGCATCGAGGCCCGCGTCGTGCGGCGCCTCGCTCGATCCACACCCGAGCGCAGCGAGTGTCGTGCCCACGAGCTCGAGGCCCACGAGTCCGAGCCCTGCGCGCAGCCTCGGTCGACACGCGAGAAGGTTCCCTCTCTCGGCGCTCATGGTCCGCTCGCCTTCTTCTCGAAGCGGGCCATGCGGCCCGTCACGTCGTCGTCCAGCACCTCGAGCAGCGTCGGGTCGGCCTCGCGGAGCTCCGCGGCGGTGAATTCGCGCGGCGAGGTCCAGAGATCCACGCGCGTCGCCCACTGCTCCGTTCGATCACGCAGCGCGCAGAGCACCTGCTCGGCCGCGCTCGGATCGGTGACGTCCACGTCAGCCACGCGCCCTGGGCTCGCGACGTGGAGAGAGACGAGCACGAGGCTCTCCCACCGAAACGCGTTTCCGTCGTGCTGCGAGGGCGCGCCGTAGCGACCGCGGACGTCTCGGCACCAGTGCTCGAAGACCTCGTTCGCGCGCTCGCTCGGCATCGGGCGCGTGGCGTCGACGCCCACGAAGCGCCAGGCGCTCCGATGGCCGAGCAGCACCTTGGCGATGCGCGCCGCGCGACCCGCGCCGGCGCCGCGCGAGGCCTCCTCGAGGGCCGCCGTGAACGCGTGCGCGACCGTCCGCTCGAGCGCGATGCGCAGCCCCACGAGGTCGCGGCGGTCGCCGTCGAGCAGATCGAGCGGCGCCTCGAAGCGCGGATCGTTGCGGATCGGCTTCTTGCGCGTGAGCCGATCGAAGAGGAGGCGCACCGCGAGGAACGAGAGCCCCACCACCGCCGCGAACGCGACGAGGAAGGCGAGGTCGGTCTCGGGGAAGGCCTGATAGGCGAGGAAGGCCGAGAGCCCGAGCACGCCCGCGAGCTGCGCGCTGGTGGTGGCCTTGATCCCTTCACCTCGCACGGTGCGCTCCCCTGTCCTGCGCGGGTCCGACGTACGATGGCGCGATGAGCCCGGACCTTCTCGGACGCCTGTCTCGCCGACCTGCCGTCGTCACCGGGAGAGCCTCGGGCACCCGACCGATGGTAAACAGAATCGTCACGCGCGTGGGCCCTTCCGGTGCGACGCCGTGCGCGCGCAGGCGGTCCTCGTGAGCGAGCGCGTCGTGAGCGAGCGCGTCGAGGTCCACGTCGACGATCGCGCCGCATGGCGCGCCTGGCTCGAGACCCACCACACCCAGCCGGAGTCGATCTGGCTCGTGTTCTGGAAGAAGAGCAGCGGGCGCAAGCGACTCTCCTACGACGAGGCCGTCGAGGAGGCCCTCTGCTTCGGCTGGATCGACGGGCAGCTCGCGTCGATCGACGCCCATCGCTATCGCCAGCTCTTTGCACCGCGAAAGCCCCGAAGCGTGTGGTCTGCGCTGAACAAGCGCCGCATCGAGGCGCTCCTCGCGGCCGAGCGCGTCGCGCCGCCGGGCCTGCGTGCGATCGAGCTCGCCAAGCAGAACGGGAGCTGGAGCTCGCTCGATGCGATCGAGTCGATGGAGGTCCCCGAGGACTTCACGGCGGCGCTCGGGGCCGGGGCGCGCGCATTCTTCGAGGGCCTCTCGCCCGGCAATCGCAAGGCGTTCCTCTACTTCATCGGCACGCCACGCACCGAGGCCGGACGCGCGAGGCGACGAGAGGTGGCGGTCCGTCTCCTCCAGGGTGGCCACACGCTCCGCGACTACTACTTCACGAAGGGAGCCGCCAAGCTCCTGAAGGACAAGGCGGGCCTGGGTTCGAATCCGAAGTCGAAGTCGAATCCGAAGTCGAAGTCGAATCCGAAGTCGAATCGGAAGTCGAAGTCGAATCCGAAGTCGAATCCGAAGTCGAAGTCGAAGCCGAATCCGAATCCGACATCGAAGTCGAGATCGACTCCGACATCGAAATCGACTCCGACATCGAAATCGACTCCGACATCGAGATCGACTCCGACATCGAAATCGACGCCGACATCGAAATCGACTCCGACATCGAAGTCGGGTCCGACATCGAAGTCGGGTCCGACATCGAAGTCGAAGAAGTCGAACCGAACCTGACCTCGACGGGGAACCTGCGAGTCGATCGTGCGCGGCTGCGTGCGGCCCGATCACCGGGTGGGGCTCAGCGCGGAAGAGCCATCGCGGCGGCGAGGGCGGCGCCGAGGACGTAGAGCCAGACGACGTCCACGGGGCGCACGGGCGGGCGGCCGGGTCCGCCTCGGAAGGAGCTGGCCAAGGCCGCGAGCGCCGACAGCACGAGCGCCCCGAGCGCGAGCGGGAGCGCGACGGACCTCGTGAGCTGCGCCAGCGCGAGGCCTGCCGTCAGACCCCCGGCGAGGCACGCCGTGATCTCGAGGAACGGACGCCGCGCCTCTCTGGCGAGCAGGCCCGTGCCCGCGCCCCCGACGAGCCCCGCGACGAGGATCACCCACGGCGCGGGGAGGGCGATCAGCGCGGCCGCGATCAACAGCAGCCGGGCGGCCCACTGTGGGCGGCGCGCGCGCGGCCAGCGCTTCGACAGCGCCGTCTCGCGTGCGAACGCGGCGAGACCGAGCAGGCCCGCGGCGGCCGCGCCGAAGGCCAGTGGGAGCGACCCTCCGATCCCCGCCGCCGCGCCGAGGCCGCACGACAGCGCGGCGGCCCACGCCGCTGCCTCGAGGCTCCTCGTGCTCCGACTCACGCGCAGACTCTACACAGGCTCGACGGGACCCGGAGCCATGTGTAGCCCTTCTTCCCGGCGGGTCTGACGCAGACCCGCTCACGCGGGCCCCAACTCCGCGCCGCGAAACAGAATCGCCTCGAGCGGAGGATCCACTGTCTCGGCGATTCTGTTTGTCGAGGACGAGGGCGCTGCGCGTAGCATCCGCCACGTGCCGATCGTTCCCATGGTGACGACGACGCCTTCGGGCGTTCGCTTCGAGGTGCAGGTCGCGCCGCGCGCGAGCCGCGAGGCCGTGCTCGGCGAGCACGACGGCGCGCTCAAAGTCGCGCTCACCGCGCCGCCCGTGGACGGTGCTGCGAACGCGGCGCTCGTCGCGTTCCTCGCCAAGCGGCTCGGCGTGGCGAAGCGTCAGGTCCGGATCGTCCAGGGCACGAGCAGCAAGCGGAAGGTGCTCGAGGTCGACGGACTGGGGCCTGACGCGATCGCCGCGCTCGTCGCCCCCTGACTCCTCGCGCAGCGCCCCGGAGAGGGTCAGTGCGCGCGAGATGGTCACATCGACAATCATCGCTCTCGACCAAGGAAACAAGGCGACTGCGGCATCTGCGTGTCGTCGCAACGATTGTCGTGGACGCCAATCCCGAAGGTGCCAGTCGAGGTTCGACAGGCCAGGAGTCGACGCCTAGTATCGCGCGCCTTTTTCGGCCGGGAGTCCATGACCTATTCCAGCGAGCTGTCGGGGTTCTACAAGCTGTCTCTGGGCGCGCGCCGCGAGAGGCTGGCCGAGCTGCTCGGGCTCGACGCGGGTGATCTCGCGCCGCTCGCCGGCGACCGCGGGCTCCGCGATCTCCAGGCCGATCAGATGGTCGAGAACGCGGTCGGCATCCTCGGGATGCCGCTCGGTGTCTGCGCGAACATGCGCGTCGACGGCCGGGACTACCTCGTGCCGATGGCCGTGGAGGAGCCCTCGGTCATCGCGGCCTCGAGCCACGCCGCCAAGATGCTGCGCGCTGGCGGAGGCGTGCTGAGCCGCGCCACCGACCCGCTGGTCGTGGGGCAGATGCAGATCCTCGACGTGCCCGATCCGGCGGGCGCGATGGAGGCCGTGCGCGCGGCGACGGCGGATCTCCTGGCGTTGGCCGACTCGCGACATCACTCGTTGATCGCGGCAGGTGGCGGCGCCCGGGCGCTCGAGGTGCGCATGCTGCCGCGCATCGCGCCCGACGATCCCGTCGGCGACATGATGCTCGTCGAGCTCGTCGTCGACGTGCGCGACGCGATGGGCGCCAACGCGATCAACTCGATGTGCGAGCGCCTCGCGCCTCGCATCGCGGAGCTCACGGGCGGTCGGGTGAACCTCCGCATCCTCTCGAACCTCACCGATCGGCGCCTCGTCACGGTGGAGGGTCGCGTGCCGTTCGCGCACCTCGTCGACAAGGCCCAGGGCGGCAAGAGCGGTGAGAGCCTCGCGCGCCGCATCGAAGAGGCGAGCGTGTTCGCCGAGCGCGACCCCTACCGCGCCGCCACGCACAACAAGGGGATCATGAACGGCGTCGACGCGGTGCTCCTCGCCCTCGGGCAGGACTTCCGCGCGATCGAGGCCGGTGCCCACGCCTATGCGGCGCGCCACGGTCGCTACACGGCGATGGCCACGTGGCGCGTGGAGAACGAGCACCTCGTCGGACGCATGACGCTGCCGATGGCGGTCGGCACCGTGGGCGGCATCGTGAAGGTGCACCCGGTGGTGCAGATCAACCGGCGCATCTCGCGCATCGAGTCGGCGCGTGAGATGGCGGCCGTGATCGCGGCCGTGGGGCTCGCGCAGAACCTGGGCGCGCTCCGCGCCCTCGCGGGCGAGGGCATCCAGAGCGGTCACATGCGCCTTCATGCGCGCAACGTCGCGGTCGAGGCCGGGGCGCACGCCGACGAGGTGGCCGAGGTGGCGCGCGTGATCGCCGACGCGGGCGACGTGCACCTCGACGCCGCACGCCGCGCGCTCACCGCGCTCCGCGCCCGTCACGCCGAGCCCCGCAAGCTGCCCGCGCTCCGGGCGATCCGCGAGGGCGAGATCGAGAGCGTCGCGCGACCGCCGCGCCCCGCGCGTCCACCGCTGCCTCCGACCTATCGACCCACCGCACCGCCCACGACCTACCCGCAGACGAGCACCCGCGGCGAGCGCGAGGTCACGAGGATCCGCATGTCCGACGACACGATTCGCCCCTTCCAGGCCGCCCGTGCGGGCGATGGGCCCAACCCCGAGCGCACGTTCCGAGGCAGGGTCTTCGTCACCGGCGCCTCGGGCCACCTCGGCGCGAACCTCGTGCGCCGCTTGCTCGACGATGGCCAGGAGGTGCGAGTCCTCCTGCGCCGCGAGAGCAACAACGCCGCGGTCGATGGTCTCGACGTGGAGCGCGTGTACGGCGATCTGCGCGATCTCGACGCGGTCGCGCGTGCCGTGAAGGGCTGCACGACCGCCTATCACGCGGCCGCGCACGTCTCGACGCTCGAGGCCACGCCGGCCCTCGAGCGCGCGCTCTTCGAGTCGAACGTCGTCGGCACACAGAACCTCCTCCGCGCCGCCGCGCACCACGGCCTCGAGCGCGTCGTCGTCACCGGCAGCTTCAGCGCGGTCGGCTACGACCTCGACGACCCCACGCGGCCCGGCAACGAGACGATGGCGCACTATCCCTTCGGCGGCGTGCTGCCCTATGGGCAGACCAAGGCGCTCGTGGAGCTCGAGTGCTGGAAGGCCGCGCTCGAGGGGCTCGACGTGGTGGTCGCCACCTCGTGCGCGATCCTCGGCCCGCACGATCACAAGCCCTCGCGCATGGGCTTCACGCTCGTCGACTTCGCGCACGGCAAGGTGCCCGCGTACCTGCCGGGCGGCTTCGACTTCGTGGCGGCGCGCGACCTCTCGGAGGGCCACGTGCTCGCGATGCGCCGCGGTCGGAGCGGCCAGAAGTACGTGATCTCCACGCAATTCCTCTCGATGGACGACATCATGGACATCTTCGAGGAGGTCACCGGGCGTCCTCGCCCGCGGCTCAAGCTCAGCCCCTCGATGATGGCGGGCGTGGCGAAGGTCTCGAGCTTCGTGCTCGACCGTGTCGCGCCCAACGTGCCTCAGCGGTTCACGCCGGCGGCCGTTCGCATCCTCTCCATGCAGCGTCGGGCCGACACGTCCAAGGCGCGCGCCGAGCTCGGGTACGAGCCCACGTCGATTCGCCGCGCCGTCCACGAGGCGTACGCGGACTTCGCGCGTCGCGGGATGGTCCCCGCCCGCGCGGGCCTCGTGGATCGCGTCGAGGCGCGCCCCGAGCCGCGGGTCTCCGCAGTGTCGAGCGTCCGGTCGGCCTGAGTCGCCAGCGGTCGGTCCGAGTGTGCCAGTTCGAGTGCACCAGTCCGAGTGCACCAGTCCGAGCGTGCCAGTCCGAGCGTGCCAGTCCGAGCGTGCCAGTCCGAGCGTGCCAGTCCGAGCGTGCCAGTCCGAGCGTGAGCACGAGCCCGAGCGTGAGTGCCAGTCCGAGTGCCCATCTGAGGGCCAATTCCAGCCAGTCCAGTTCCAGCCAGTCCAGTTCCAGCCAGTCCGAGCCCAGCTCGGTGCAGAGCGTCGTCCGCGGCGCTGGAGGCGATGGTGATGAGTGTGCGTGAAGCGAATGTCGTGATCCTCGGCGCAGGTCCTGCGGGCACCGCCGCCGCGGCCCAGCTCGGCCTCCTCGGGGTGCGTGATGTGGTCCTCGTCGACCGCCACGACTTTCCACGCGACAAGACCTGTGGCAGCGGCCTCTCGCCGCGCGCCATCGAGACGCTCAAGGAGCTCGGCGTCTGGCGGGACATCGAGCCGCACAGCTACGCGATCCACGGCATGCGCCTCGTCACCAAGGGTGATCGCGAGAGCTGGCAGTCGGCAGGCGAGAAGGCAGCGGCCGTGGTCTGTCAGCGCCGCGTGCTCGATCACCTCATGCTGCAGAAGGCCCAGGCGCGAGGCGTGGAGTTCATCCCGCACTTCAACGCCACGGACGTGCTCCGCGAGGGCGAGCGCGTGGTCGGCATCCAGGCGCAGGACGGCACCAAGATCCGCGCGAAGTACGTGATGATCGCGGGGGGCTCGCACTGCCGCGTGGGCCTCCCGGAGCAGCGTCCACGCCGCATCATCCAGGCGATCATGGGCTGGTGGGACGACGTGCCGTTCCGCGCGCACCACCTCGAGATGATCTTCGACGCGTCGATCGCGCCCTACTACGGCTGGCTCTTCCCGGAGAACGAGCGCCGGGTGAACATCGGCATCTGCTACGAAGAGCGTGACGGCAAGCAGAACGCGCGCGAGCTCTTCCAGCGCTTCCTCGACAAGCACTATCGAGACCGCCTCTCCAAGGCCACGCAGGTCGGCGGCTGGAAGGGCCACCCGGTGGTCTGGTCGTACGCGATCGAGAAGCTCACGGCGCCTGGTCGCCTGGTGATCGGCGAGTCGGGTCTCATGACGCATCCGGCGACCGCCGAGGGCATCTACCAGGCGATGAAGTCCGGCATGCTGGGCGCCGGCGCGCTCTCGGACATCCTGAGCGGCCGTCGCAGCGAGCGCGAGGCGTTCGCGGACTACGAGCGACGCTGCAAGGCGCAATTCCAGCTCGCCTTCTGGGCCGGTGGTGTGTTCCGGCGCGTGGCGCGCACCGACGCCCTCGACTGGGTGGTGTCGGCGAGCGAGGTCCCGGTGGTCAAGTCGACGGCGGCGCGGATCCTCGCGGCGCTCTGAGGCTCTCGAGGAGGCTTGGCGATGGCGCAGAATCGACACGATGTCGTGGTGCTCGGCGCCGGCCCTGCGGGCTGCGCTGCCGCGCTGACGTTCGCGCGCGCCGGGCGATCGGTGCTCCTGCTCGAGGCCGATCCCCGCAAGCACGATCGGCTCGGCGCCGAGTGGCTCCACCCGACGGCGCTCGCCTCGCTCGAGGCGCTCGGGGTCGATCTCGCGCCGCCTCGTCCGTTCCCCACGGGACGAGGCTGGGCCTTCCATCCCGACGACGGCAGCGCACCCATCGTGGTGCCCTACGCATCGGGCTCCGAGGGCGCGGCCGTGCAGCACGACGTGCTCGTCGAGACCCTGCGCGAGCAGGCCTCGCGCGCCACGAACGTCACGTACGTCCCGTGGGCTCGCGCCACGCGCATCGAGGGGCCGAACGTCTCGTACGCCCGCCGCACGCCCAGCGGCCGCGCCGAGGTGGAGACGGTGCAGGCCGAGCTCGTGATCGGCGCCACCGGCAGGAGCGGCGCGCCGTTCTCCGACGACGAGACCCGGCATGTCGGCACCGCGCCGTGCTCGCGCCTCGTGGGGCTCGTGCTCCGCGACGCCGGCGAGCTCCCGTTCGAGGGATTCCAGCACATCGTCACCGGAGGGCCGGGGCCGGTCGTGCTCCATCGCCTCTCTCCGAGCGAGATCCGCGTCCTCCTCGACGTCCCCCTCCAGCTCGCACTGCCGTCCGAGAAGGGCAGTGAGCGCGCGCTGTTCCTCGAGGAGGCCTATCGCACGATGATCCCGGCGTCGCTGCGTCCTTCCTTCCGCGAGGCGCTGCGCGCGCCGGGCGTGGAGCAGGCCTACAACGCCGTGCGCCCGCGTCAGGGCTTCGGCCGCGGTGGGGCCTTGTCCGCGGGCCGACTGGCGCTCGTGGGCGACGCGCTCGGATACCAGCACCCCATCACCTCCCTCGGCCTCGTCATGGCCCTCCGCGACGTGGAGGATCTGGCCAAGAGCGCCTCGCTCTCGGAGTACGCCGAGCGGCGCCGCAGCGACTCCCGGGTTCCGGAGATGATCGCGATTGCCCTCTACGAGGTGCTCGCCGATCAGGCGCCGTCGACCACCGCCGTGCGGACTGCCATCTTCCGTATGCTGCGTGAGCACCCCGAGGAGCGCCTGCGGATGATGGCGCTCATCTCGGGACAGAACGGCTCGCGACTGGCGTTCTCGCGCTCGTTCGCCGCCATGCTCGTGCGCGGAGGCCGCGATCTCGGGCTCTGGGGCGCACGCACGGGCCGCGTCCGAGAGACGTCGTCGCTCGTGGCCGACATCGGCAGTCGCCTCGGCTGGCTGCTCGGCGGGACGATGCGCCTCACCTCGGTGGTGCCCTCGACGCACAAGGGTCCTCGCACCGCCGAGGAGCAGTATGGGGCGGCTCTCCGCGCGTCGCGCGCAGGCGCAGAGGTGGTGGGGATCGCGGCCACGCCGGCGCGCGCGGCGACACCGAAGATCAGCCCTGCGCAGGCGCTCGAGCGTGCGTTTCGGGCCCTCGAGCACGAGCAGGACGACGACGGCTCGTTCGAGGGAGAGGTCGTGTGGTGCGCGATGCTGCCTGCGCAGTACGTGCTGGCGATGCACGTGATGGGGCAGCCCATCGACGAGACACGTCGACGCCGGCTCGTCCTGCAATTCGAGCGGACGCGCGACAAGCAGGGCACGTGGGGACTTCACGAGCTGTCGGAGCCGTATCTCTTCGTGACGACGCTCGTCTACGTGGCGGCACGCCTGCTCGGCGTGTCCGCCGACGATCCGCTGCTCCAGCCGGCGCGACAGATGCTCGAGCGCGAGGGCGTCCTCTCGGTGCCCTCGTGGGGCAAGCTGTGGCTCGCGCTCGTGGGCCTCTGGGACTGGGAGGGTGTCAATCCGGTGTTGCCGGAGGCGTGGAGTCTGCCGACTTCCGCCCCCATCCATCCTTCTCGGTATTACTGCCACACACGCAACATCTACCTGGCCATGGCCACGCTCTACGGAGAGCGCGTGATCGGCCCGGTGACTCCGCGGATCCGCGAGCTGCGAGCGGAGCTGTTCCCGAGCGGCTTCGAGTCGGTGGACTTCGCCGCCGCGCGCGAGTCGCTCCGCGCGGCCGATCTCTGGGAGCCGCCATCGTCGGCGCTCAAGCTCGTCTTCCGGGCGTCCAAGCTCTACGAGCGCGTCCTCGTACGCAAGGGCGCGCACGAGCCGGGCCCGCGTCAGCGCTTGCTCGCGGAGCTGCGCGACCAGATCCGCTACGAGATGCGGAGCACCCACCACACCTGCATCTCGCCGGTGAGCGGGCTCCTCGGGATGATCGCCCTGCACGCGGCCGACCCGGCCGATCCCGACGTCGCGCGGGCCCTCTCGGCCTTCGAGGGATGGGTGTGGGAGGACGACGTCGACGGTCTTCGGGTGGCGGGGGCACGCAGCGCCTCGTGGGACACGTCGTTCGCGCTCCAAGCGCTCTCGGCGGCGCGCCCGCACCTCGGCGCCGCGGCCGACGACGTGATCGCACGCGCCGACGAGTTCCTCGCGAGCCAGCAGGTCACCGAGGCGACGGGGCGTGAGGCCGAGCACTTCCGCCTCGACCCGCGCGGCGGATGGTGCTTCGCGGGCGTGTGGCATGGCTGGCCGGTCAGCGATTGCACGGCCGAGGCCGTGTGCGCGCGACTCTCGCTCTCCGAGTCGCGGATGACGCGCGAAGAGGTCGTGCGGGCCGTGCAGTTCATCCTCCGCACCCAGTGCAGCGACGGCGGATTCGGCAGCTACGAGGCCCGCCGCGTCGATCTCCCGCTCGAGTGGATGAACCCCGCGGAGATGTTCGGCGACTCGATGACGGAGAAGTCCTACGTCGAGTGCACCGCCTCCTGCATCGCGGCCCTCGCCGAGGTCCGCCACAAGCATCCTTCGGTGCTCCCCCACGAGATCGAGCGGGCGATCCAGCGCGCAGCGCAGTGCGTGCGGAGCCAGCAGAAGGACGACGGCTCGTGGGTCGGCGTCTGGGGCATCCTGCACGTGTACGGGACGATGTTCGGCATCCGCGGGCTCTTGGCGGCCGGCGTGCCCCCGCACGATCCGGCCATCCGGCGGGCCTGCGCGTTCCTCCGCGCCCGGCAGAAGCCGGACGGTGGCTGGGGTGAGCACTTCTCGTCGATCCACGCGCGCCGCTACGTGGAGCACACGAGCAGTCAGTACGTGCAGACCGCCTGGGCGATGACGGCCCTCATCGAGGCACAGGATCCCGACTTCGCGGCCGTCGAGCGCGCGGCGTCTTTCCTCGCAGGGGCTCAGTCCGCCGACGGCTCGTATCCACGGCAGGATCCCGAGGGCCTGTTCTTCCACTCGGCGCTCCTCGACTACGTGCTCTACCGCCGCTACTTCCCCCTGTGGGCCCTCGGGCTCTACGAGTCGCGCCGCAAGGAGCGGCAGCGCTCGAGCGGCGCGCGCGGCCCGGCGGCGCTCCATCCCTGAGAGCGGTCACCCGACCCCTCGCAGATGGGCGCTCACGACTGGCGCTCACGACTGGCGCTCACGACTGGCGCTCACGACTGGCCCTCACGACGGGCGCTCACGACTGGCGCTCACGACTGGCACTCACGACCGGCATTTTCCCGACTGCCACTCACGGTGGCACTCCCCGACCGGGATGTCCCCGACTGGCACCCACGACGAGCGAGCATGACGACCAGGACTCAGGACGAGAGGTTCTCCGAGAACGCGATCGCGGAACGCTACGACGTGGTGATCGTCGGCGGCGGGCCCGTGGGCTGCGTCACCGCGGCGGCGCTGGCACGCACGGGTGCGTCCGTGCTGGTGCTCGAGGCCGATCCGAAGATGGCCCACCGCCTCGCCGGAGAGTGGCTGCATCCGCCCGCGCTCGAGGTGCTCGACCGGCTGCGGCTCGGACGCCTCGACGGCGCGGAGCCGCAGACCGGCTATGGATTCACCATCTTCCCGGACGATGGCTCTGCCGACATCGAGATGCCTTATCCGGAGGGCACCGGCGCAGGCGCCGAGCATGCCCGCATCGTGGACTCCATCCGTGCGGGGCTCGCGCGCATGGGCAACGTCACGCTCGTGCTCCGGGCCAAGGTCGCGTCGCTCGAGCTCCAGGGGCCCGAGGCGCTCGTGCACGTCGAGCGCAAGGACGGCCGCACACACGTCGTGCGGGCCCGCCGCGTCGTCGGCGCGGATGGCAGCACCTCCATGGTGCGCGCGGCGCTCGGCGTCCCCGACGCGAGCTCCTTGGTCTCGGCCATGGCGGGCGTGCTCCTCGAGGTGCCGCGCCTGCCGCGCGAGGGCTTCGGTCACGTGATCCTCGGCGGCCCCGGTCCGGCGCTGTTCTATCGGATCGACGGCAAGCACGTGCGCGGCTGTCTCGAGGTGCCGCTCGCCGATCGTGCCGGCGCGCGCGCGCCGTACCTCTGGGAGCGCTACGGTCGCGTCGTCCCGGAGGTGATGCGCGAGCCCCTGAGGCGTTCGCTCGAGGAGCGGCCCATCCTCTGGGCGGGCGTGAAATTCAGGCCTCGCGCGTACTTCGGCCGCGAGGGCAGCGTGCCGGTGGCGCTCGTGGGCGACGCCTGCGGACGCACGCACCCGCTCACCGCGATCGGCATGACGCAGGGATTCCTCGACGCGGAGGCGCTCGCGGAGTCGGGCTTCCTCGGCGGCGAGCACGGCTGGCTCGCCCGCTACGGTCACGAGCGCGGCGTGGCGATCCCCGAGATCCTCTCGAACGCGCTCTATCACTGCTTCCGTCGGAGCGACGCCGCGGCGACCGAGGTGCGTCGCGCGATGTTCAAGACGCTGCGCGAGAGCCCGCGCGAGCGCGCGCGCACCATGCAGATCCTCGGCGTCCAGGATCGACACAAGCGGAGCTTCTCGAGCGCGTTCCTGCGCATCGCGCTCCGGGCGATGAAGAGCACGGTGACGACGACGGCCTCCGAGGGTCGGCTCGGCGCGCTGCCGGGGCGACTCTGGGCCTTCGGCGAGTGGATGCAGTGGCCCACGGCCGCGGTCGTGCCGGGCCGCGTGTCGTCGCTCTACCGCGCGGAGACCACCTCCGAGACGCCGCTGCCGCCGCTGTTCCGGGCACTTCGGGGCGACAAGCACACTCCGGACAAGGGCGCTTCTCCCAAGCACGCTGGCGACAAGCACGGCGGCGGCAGCCACGCTCGTGACGGGCGGGACTCGCAGCGTCGTGACTCGTCGACGGACTCGGTACGTGCCTCGGCGCCGACGGAGGCCGAGCGGCGCGTCCTCGAGCGGGCGAGCGCGCGGCTGCTCTCGGAGCTCGAGGCCGTGGCGCGGCGCCTCGGGACCGTCCCGGATGCGGAGCTCGCGGGTCCGTCGTTGTCGTTGATGCGCGCGATCACGGCCTCTCCGATGCGGCCCGGCATGGCCGCGCGGATGACGCTCGGCCGTCGTCGCCTCGCGACGGAAGGCGTGGCGCGCGCGCTCCGCGCCGAGGCCGACACCCGCACGCTCGCGATGTTGATGATCGTTCTCTTCGACGGCGCAGCATGGGGCGAGGAGCGCGTCGTCGACGTGGAGGTGGCCATCTCGAGCTTGCTGGCGGCGGAAGCAGCGGGCGGTGCGTTCGCGAATCGACGTGGCGAGAGCCCCGACCTCGAGACGACGGCCGTCGTGCTCGAGGCGCTGGCGGTGCTCGAGGGGCGCGTGGACTCCGCGAGCCTCCGGACCCTCGGCGGCGTGCGCTCGCGGGCGATCGCGTGGATCGAGACGCGGCGCGCCGCGCTCGTGACCACGGCGGATCGCGGCCTGGCCGCGCGCGCGCTCGCGGCCGCGGGCGCGGTGGACGACGACATCGACTGGCTCGCACGCGAGCTCGCGCGGACGCTGCCCGCCGACGACGACGAGCGCGCGCACGTGGTCCACGGGCTCGCCGTGCTCTCTGCAGGCGGAAGTGACGCGATCGCGCACGCCGACGCGCTCGCGAGCGAGCTCGAAGACGCCAGCTCTCTGCCCTGGCACACGGTCGCGGCGATGTCCCTCGCGCTCGCGCGCCACGTCGCGCGACGAAGCACGCACCCCTCGGAGCGCGTCGTGTCCGATCGTGCAGTGTCCGATCGTGCAGTGTCCGATCGTGCGGTGTCCGATCGTGCAGTGTCCGATCGTGCGGTGTCCGATCGCGCGGTGTCCGACCGCGCCTCGGAGCGCGGCCAGCCCGCCGAGGCGCGCGGCGAGAGCGCCGACTCCGCGCAGCCGGTGCCCGAGCGTGCGGAGGCGCGCGTGTCGGTGGTGGTCCGCGGTGAGGCCCGCCGCGAGCGCTCGCTCGTGCCCGACGCGGCGGATTGGGCCTTCTGCAAGGAAGCGCTGGAGGCCGTCTCGCGCACGT
>JAIBCE010000149.1 GCA_019694315.1 Sandaracinaceae bacterium | reverse complement strand
ATCGGTGGGCGCGCTCGGCTGCGCGTCGGGCGCGATGGCGTGGCGCAGCGCGTCGTCGATCGCGCCCGCCGCCTCGAGCGCCTTGGCCTTGAGCGCGCTCGCGGCGCCAGCGGCGATCATCGGCTTCTTGATCGCGGCCGCCGCGCTCACGCCGGTGGCCGCCGAGGTGCCGCTCTGCGTTCCGCCCGCGCCCGCGACAGTGGTCTTCGCGATGCGCGTCGCGGGGCGCGAGCGCAGGTAGTACGTGGTCTTGAGCCCCTTCTTCCACGCGTAGAAGTACATCGAGCTGAGCTGACCGATGTTCGGGCTCTCGATGAAGAGGTTCAGCGACTGGCTCTGATCGAGGAAGGCGCCGCGGTCGGCGGCCATGTCGATCAGCGAGCGCATCGGCATCTCCCACGCCGTGCGGTACACGAGGCGCAGCTCCTCCGGGATCTCCTCGACGCCCTGCACCGAGCCCTCGGCGAGCTTGATGCGGTTGCGCATCGACTCGGTCCAGAGCCCGCGCTCCTGCAGCTCGGTGACGAGGTAGCGGTTGATCTGGAGGAAGTCGCCCGAGAGCGTCTCGCGCTTGAAGAGGTTCGAGACCTGCGGCTCGATGCACTCGTAGCAGCCCGCGATCGACGCGATGGTCGCGGTCGGCGCGATCGCGACGAGGAGCGAGTTGCGGAGGCCGGTCTCCTTGATGCGAGCGCGCAGCCCGTCCCAGCGCTGCGTGTCGGCGGGCGTGACGCCCCACGCGTCGAACTGGAGCTCACCCTGGGCCGCGCGCGTCTCGGGGAAGGAGCGGTGCGCGCCCTTCTCCGCCGCGAGATCACACGAGGTGCTGAGCGCCCAGTAGTAGATCTCCTCGGAGATGCGCTGCGAGAGGCGTCGCGCCGGCTCGCCGTCGAACGCGAGCCGGAGCTGGAAGAACACGTCCTGCAAGCCCATGAGGCCCAGGCCCACCGGGCGCCAGCGCGCGTTGGACGCGGCGGCCTCGCTCGTCGGATAGAAGTTCAGATCGATCACACGATCGAGCTGACGCACCGCCGTGCGCACCGTGCGACCGAGCTTCTCCCAGTCGAAGCGCGAGAGCGCGTCGGCCGTGTCGATCGCAGGGCCGACATCGCGGAGGTGACGCGAGAGATTGATCGAGCCGAGATTGCAGACCGCGGTCTCGCCCTGCGAGGTGATCTCGAGGATCTCCGTGCAGAGGTTCGAGAGGTGGACGACGTTCTCCTTCTTCGCCGTCTGGTTGCACGCCCGGTTGCTCTTGTCCTTGAAGGTCATCCAGCCGTTTCCGGTCTGGGCGAGCGTGCGCATCATGCGGCCGTAGAGCTCGCGCGCCTTCACGGTGCGGCTCCCGAGGCCGTCGGCCTCGGCCTTGGCGTAGGCGGCGTCGAAGTCCGCGCCCCACAGATCCGTGAGGTGGGGGACCTTCTTCGGGTCGAAGAGCGTCCAGTCCTGATCGCCCTCGACGCGCTTCATGAAGAGGTCGGGGACCCAGTTCGCAAGGTTCAGGTTGTGCGTGCGGCGCGCCTCGTCGCCGGTGTTGTCGCGCAGCTCGAGGAACTCCTCGATGTCGGCGTGCCACGTCTCGAGGTACACGCAGCAAGCGCCCTTGCGCTTGCCGCCCTGGTTCACCGCAGCGACGGAGCTGTCGAGCGTGCGAAGCCACGGCACGATGCCGTTGCTCTGCCCGTTCGTGCTCTTGATGAGCGAGCCGCGCGAGCGCACGCGGTGGTACGCGAGGCCGATGCCCCCCGAGAACTTCGAGAGCATCGCGACGTCCGCGTAGCGCTTGTAGATCGCAGAGAGATCGTCGTCGGGCGAATCGAGCAGGAAGCAGCTCGAGAGCTGCTCGTGGCGCGTGCCCGAGTTGAACATCGTCGGTGAGCTCGGCAGGTACTCGAGCGTCGAGAAGAGGCGGTAGAGGTCGATGGCCTCGGCCACGCTCTCCGAGAGGGCGCACGCGACCCGGAGGAAGAAGTACTGCGGCGTCTCGAGCACGTCGCGGCGCTCGGGGTGCTTGAGCAGGTAGCGGTCGTAGAGCGTGCGGAGGCCGAAGTACTCGAAGAGGCGCGTGCGCTCCACGTCCACGGCGTCGTTGAGCTTGCGGGCGTTGTCCGCGACGAACTTCGCGACGCGCTCGCCGATCATGCCCACGTCCTTGCCGCGCGCGATCGACTGCGAGAACGACATGATGTCCTGGTTGCGGACCTCCTTGTCGATGTAGGTCGAGAGCAGCCGCGCCGCGAGCTTGCCGTACTCGGGCTCCTCGGTGACGAGCGAGGCCGCCGTCTGGATCGAGAGCTGGTCGAGCTCGCGCGTGCTCGCGCCGTCGTAGAGACCGCTCACCGTGCGGGTCGCGACACGCATCGCGTCCACGCGCGGCAGACCCTCCGAGGGGCGCTGGATCGAGAGCACGATCTTGTTGAGGTCGACCGGCTCGAGCGAGCCGTTGCGCTTGCGCACCTGCATGCGCGTCCCGGTCGAACCGACGGGGCGCTCTTCACGACGCTCCGTCGACCTCACGCTCTCCTTCTCCATGCTCTTTCGCTCCGTCGATGTCTGGCCCGGCACATGGCGTCCACCGACGCAGACCTCCGAAGGTCGCGCGATGGGACGAGCCGACCCTGCCGGTGGTCGTGCTCGACCGCCGGAAGAAGCCCCGGGTTGGTTGTCGGTCGAGGTGGTGCGCCCTGAGCTTCCACGTCCGAAGACCTCCACGTCCGAAGACCTCGACGTCCGAAGACCTCCACGCCCGGAGGCCACACGGACCGAAGACCACACGGACCGAAGACCACGCGGAACGAAGACGCGGAGCCACCGCACGACCGCCCCACCCTCGAGGGGAGGGGCCAGCAGAGCGAAGGATCCGCGAAGACGGACGTGGGTCCCACGTCGCCGGCCACCTCGGGTCCGACGAGCAGGGAGCCACTAGATATGGTGGAGGCCAGCCCCTGTCAACACCAACGTGTCGTGGACGTGCCGGATTTTCAGCATCGCGCGGAATCACTGGAGAAATGCGCAGCGGACATGCGATCCGTCCTCCGGCCGTCCACCGGATCCATGCAGCGTCGCGACGTCCCACCAGGGGGACGAGCAGCCCGCGCGGGAGTACCCTCCGCGACGAAGAGGGAGGTGCCGAATGAGGCCCTTGGTTGCAATTGCCCTGAGTGTGATGGCGTGCGGGTGCCCCAGCTCGCCGAGCGGAACCGACGCGGGCGCCGACGGAGGCACGGACGCGTTCATCGAGAGGACGCCCGATGCGGCGGAAGGCACGGACGGCGGACCGATGGCGTGCAACTCGGTCACGAACGTCGGCACGGCCATCACGCAGACGAATGTCGCGACGGCGCCCGTGTCGGGGGCAGGCGGCGTCATCGCCCCAGGGATGTACGTCCTGACCGAAGCCGTGATCTACACGGGGCCCACGGGCATGACCGGCCCGACGGGCCTGACGTTCACGGACACGGTCGTCCTCGCGGCAGATGGCTCCTACGACCGGGCTTTCTCCGTCGTCGGCCCGGGCGCCGACGGGACCCCGATGTACCAGAGCGGGACGTTCACGACCGACGGGGCCAGTCTGACGGTGACCCAGACGTGCCCTGCGGGACGCCAGCCGTTCACGTCGTACGACTCGGACGGAACCACTCTCCGCATCTACTCCCCGGGCGACCCATCGTTCCCCGCCACGATGTTCGAATACACGATGCTGTGACAGCCATCGTGCTCGAGCTGCGCGTGCTCGGTGCGCGTGCCGATGCTCGTGGTCGGTGCGCGTGCCGATGCTCGTGGTCGGTGCGCGTGCCGCCGCTCGGTGCGCGTCGATGTCGAGCCGCGATCGACGCGGTCTCTTCGTCGAGTGACGTGGCGATCCGAGGTCGTCACTCGGGAGCCCCACGCGGAACGAGCGCTGGGTTCGCCACGCACCACTCGAGCACCGCGTGCGCGACGCGGCGGTGGAGATCGTCGTCGAGCGTCCCCTTGGCCACGGCGCGGACCGCCGCGCGGATCTGCGTCAGGCGAGGCCCCTCGAACGGCGGGCCGCAGACCACGTCGAGCACCTCGGCCATCGCACGGTGGCGCTCGTCGAAGTTGCCGTTGCCGTTGCGCGTGGCCTCGTCCCACAGCTTGTGGCTCACGCGCACGAGCTCACCCTGGAGCGAGGGCGCCGCGCCGCGCGGCGGGACGAGCTCGTCGAAGAGCGCCTGGTAGGTCTGCTTGAACGTCGGGCGCAGGGACGCGTCGGTCAGCACGCGCGACGCCGTCGGTGGCTCCCAGCCCTTCGCGGTGGGGTCGGGCACGTGCGCCGTCTTCTCCAGGACCGCGCGATAGCTCGGCGTCGTCTCGGTGACCTTCCACGCACTGTTGCCGTGACGCATGACCTCGTGCGGGTTCGCGCCCCGCGCGATCATCGCCTCGAGCACGGGGACCATCCCGCGACGCATGCTCGCGACGAAGAGCGGCGTGTTGCCGTGGCCGTCCTTCGCGTCGAGCGGAGCGCCGGCCTCGATGAGACGAAGCGCGAGGTCCGCGTGGTGGTTCTCGATCGCCATGTGGAGGGGTCCGATGGTGCCCGGGTCGGTCGCGAGGCGGGCCCCGCGGGCGAGGAGGAGATCGACGACGCGAGCTGCGCCCACTCCGACCGCCTGGGTGAGCACCGCCGGCGCGCCGACATCGACGCCGCTCGCGTGCATCGCCTCGAGCGCCCACGGATCGTTCGCCCGTGCAGCGTCCATCGGCGTGCGGTGCACGAGCGGTGGCACGCCCGCCGAGAGGAGGTACGCGCGCAGCGCGTCGTGGCCTTTCACGGTCGCCTCGCGGAGGTGCGTGGCATCGGCGGCGCTGCCCGCCTCGACGAGCGCGCGCACCATCGTGAGGTGTCCGCGCGCCGTGGCCTCGAGGAGGGGATCGTTCAGGTACGTTCGCCCGGCGATCAGCGAGACGCCGGCCTCACGAAGGAGCGAGAGCGCGCCCACGTCGCCGGCTCGCGCCACGAAGAAGAGCGCCGTGTTCCCGTTCGTGGTCGTGGCCTTCGGATCGGCGCCGGACGCGATCAGACGCCGCGCGACGTCGAGGTGCCCCTCACCGAGCGCGGCGAGCAAGGGGGTCATCCCCGCGTCGAAGAACGCCGCGCTCTTGGCTTTCTTGGTCGCGACGTCGGGCTTGGCCTTCTTCGCGAGCAGGAGCTCGACGACGTCGAGCGCGCCCGCGCGCGCCGCGTGGTGGAGCGCGGTGGCACCCACCCCGTCCTTGGCATCCGGCCTGGCGCCACGCGCGAGGAGCAGCTCCACGATGTCGCGCCGTGCAGCCCACGCGGCCACGGAGAGCGCCGTCGTGCCGGCATCGAACGCGAGCGCAGCGGGTCCCTCCACGCGGGCGAGCGTCGCGGGGTAGACGGTCTGGCCCTTCGGTCGCACGAGCTGGCTCACCGCGAGCGACGAGCCGAGGACACCGAGCGTCGTCGCGGCCGACACATCGAGCCCACCCTCGAGCGCCTGCACGAGCGCAGCTGCATCCCCACGAAGCGCCGCGTCGTGGAGGGAAGACCATCCGGCCTCGGTGAGCGTCGGCATCGAGCCGCATCGTATCCGGTCGCCCGGCGCGACGAGCCTCCGGGGTCGCCTCCACGCTCGAGCCCTCGCCGTGCGAGAGTGCCTGAATGCGCGCACGCCCCGCCCTCGCCTCTCTCGTGGCCTGCATGCTCCTCGGTTGCCCGTCGGCGCCGGCCGCCGACGACGCAGCGGCGTCCGACGACCGCGATGCACACGCGCCCCCGGACGCTGTCACGCTGGACGCGCCCGCGATCGACGCCGGGCCGCCACCGCCGCCGACGTCCGAGCCGGGCCTCCACGACGTCACGATCGTCGAGTCGCGGCGCATCGTGCCCGGGGCCGGCTTGCCCGCCGAGGCCATGGCGCAGACCTCGAACAACAACCTGGACGTGATTCGCTTCGAGGGCCGCGTGTATTTGGCGTTCCGTACCGGTCCTTCGCACTACGCGAGCCCGGAGGTGCGACTGCACCTCGTCTCGAGCGCCGACGAGATCACCTGGGACTTCGAGCGCAGCTTCATGCGCGCGACGGATCTCCGAGAGCCGCGCTTCCTCGAGGTGAACGGACGGCTCTTCCTCTACATGGCCGAGCTCGGCACCAACCCTGGCGACTTCGAGCCCATGGGCACGCTCGTGAGCGAGCGCGCCAGCGACGGGTCCTGGTCAGAGCCGGAGTCGATCCCCGAGCTCACCAACGCGATTGGCTGGCGCACCCGCACCGAGACCATCGACGGCACACCCACCCACTTCATGACCGCCTACTACGGCGGTGAGATGATCTACGACTTCCTCGAGAGCCCGATGATCCGCGTCGAGCTGCTCGTGACGAGCGACGGCCGCACGTTCACGCCGTTCGACCCGGCGCACCGCACCCTCTACGTCGGGGGCGCGAGCGAGACGGACTTCTCGATCGGCCCAGACGGTCGGCTCTTCGGCGTGATGCGCAACGAGGCAGGCGACGCCGAGAGTGGGTTCGGCTCGCGCGTGTGCCGAGCGGAGCCCGGTCACCTCGCCGAGTGGACGTGCGTGAGCGACCCCAAGAAGTACGACTCGCCGCTGATGTTCTTCCACGACGGCGAGCACTACCTGATCGGGCGACGCAACGTGACCTCGACAGGGAACTACGATCTCATGAGCGGGGCGCGCACCCACATCCGGCAAGCCGTGCTCAACCAGGGCGCCTATCGCAGCGCGCCCAAGCGCTGCTCGCTCTGGCGCTACGTGCAGGGCGAAGACCGCTTCGCGTTCATCCTCGACCTGCCGTCGCGCGGGGACACGTGCTTCCCCGGACGCCTCGACGGATCCACGCCCGACGACGTCGTCGTCTACAACTACTCCTCCGATCCCGATGGCCCGGACGTGCCATGGGGGGTCGGCCAAGAAGGGCCGACCTACATCGATCGACACGTGCTGCACTTCACCCGGCGCTGAGGGACGAGCGCCAGAAGACGAGAGCAGCTCCGCGAAATCAGCGGATCGCGGTCAGCGTGATCTCGTCTCTGTCGTGATAGAGCTGGCGCGTGCGCACGCGAGAGAAGCCGCCGCCGTGCACGATGGCGCGGAGCTCCTCGACGATCTTGGCCTTCTGCTTCATCGGGAGCTTCAGGTTGGCCACCACGAGGCGCGTCCAGCGGCGGCGGCCCCACTTCGCGAGCAGCTGCGCCGCCTCGAGCGGGCGCCACGCCATGTCGCAGAAGAGCCAGTCCACCGGCTCGTCGGGCTCGTAGCCGAAGGCGCTCTTCTTCTCGTGACGCATGCCGCGATGACGCGCCACGTCGGGCCTGAGCTCGGCGGGATCGACCGCGATCACGCGCGCGCGACGCTCGAGCAGCGCCCACGACCAGCCTCCGGGGGCCGCGCCGAGATCGACGCACACCTCGCCCGCACCCGGCGAGACGCCGAGCCACGCGAGCGCCTCCTCCACCTTGCGCGCGGCGCGCGAGGGCCGATCGGAGTCGACACGCATGCGGGCGCGACCGCCGGGAAACGGGGAGACCGCCTCGCGCAGCGGCTGCGCGCCGAGCACGTGGCCACCACTCGCGAGCGACACGATCGAGATCAACGTCGCGTCGCCGATCACGCGGGTCTCGCCCGAGACGCGGCGCGCGGCGAGCGTGGGATCGATCGCGGCGAGCTGCTCGGCGAGGCGCGCCTCGAGCGCTGCGCAGAGCGGCATGCGGCGGTTGCCGGCGTCGGTGTCGGGGGCCCACACATGGAGCACGAAGCCGCTGCTCGCGCGCACGTGCGCCACGAAGGCCGCGAGCAAGCGCTCGCCCTCGTCGGGACCGACGCTCTCACGGACGAGCACGCCCTGCCGCGCGAACGTGACGTCGATCGTGCCATCGTCGAAGGTCGGCGCGCCTCGGCTCTCCACGAGGCCCGGCTCGATCACGCGCACGCGGCCCTCGGCGCCGAGCGCGAGCCGGAGCTCCTCGACGAGGTCCTCGGTCGCGTCCTCGCGCGAGGTCCAGAGCCACGTGCCCTCGCGCGGGGTGCCGCGAGGGATCGGCACGCGAGGCGAGGTGTGCGCACCCTCGGGCGTGCCCGACCGCGGCGGGCCGTGGGCAAGGGCCTGCGAAGCCTTGCCAGGCCCGTGCGAAGCCTTGCCCGCCCCATGCGAAGCAACCCCGTGCGGAGCCTTGCCAGGCCCATGCGAAGCCTTGCCCGCCCCCTGCGAAGCCTTGCCAGGCCCGTGCGAAGCCTTGCCAGGCCCGTGCGAAGCCTTGCCCGCCCCGTGCGAAGCCTTGCCAGGCCCGTGCGAAGCCTTGCCCGCCCCCTGCGAAGCCTTGCCCGCCCCCTGCGAAGCCTTGCCCGCCCCCTGCGAAGCAGCCCCGTGCGGAGCCTTGCCAGGCCCGTGCGAGCCCTTGCCAGGGCCCCGGCGCGTGTCGCGACGCGGACGCATCAGACGAAGAGCGAGGCGATCGCCAGCGTCATGAGCAGGTAGAGCGGCGAGACGACGATGAGCTCAGCCATGAGCTCGACGTTCTTGTTCTTCTCGCTGGGCGGGCCGCCCGTCGCGCGACCGAACACCCAGCGGATCACGAAGTTCTTCAGCGCGTCGAAGAAGAGGAAGAACACGGGCACGACCACGAGCGTGAGGATCGTGGAGCTCACGACGCCGCCGATGACGCCCATGGCCATGGGACCACGGAACTCCGAGCCGGGTCCGTTCGAGAGCGCCGTGGGCAGCATGCCGAGCACCATCGCCGCGCTCGTCATGAGGATCGGGCGCAAGCGCGCGGGCCCTGCGTCGAGGATCGCCTGGTGCGGTGAGACGCCCTCCTCGCGCACCTTCGCCACGGCGTGATCCACGAGGAGGATGCCGTTCTTCGTGACGAGGCCCATGAGGAGGATGATGCCGATCATCGCGCCCATGGACATGGAGCTGCCCTGGAGGAAGAGCGCGATGATCGCGCCCACGACCGCGAGCGGCAGCGCCGTCATGATCGTGGCCGGGTGCATGAAGCTCTCGAACTGCGAGGCGAGCACCAGGTAGATGAAGACGAAGCCGAGCAGGAGCGCGAGCGCCATGTTCGAGTTCGACTCGTTCATCATCTCCACCTGGCCGCGCCACACGTAGTGGATCCCCGGCGGCAGGGGCTCGGTGGCGATCGCGGCCTCGAACTCGGTGACGATGTCCGAGAGCGGGCGACCGTTGGGCGAGGCGGTGACGAGCACGACACGCTGGCGCTGGTAGTGCTGGATCTCGGAGGGCCCCTCGGTGCGCGCGACGTCGGCGAGATCCGAGAGCGGGATGAAGCCGCCTGGCGTCGGGATGCGGAGGTTCGCCACGAGCGCGGCGCTCGAGCGATCGTCCTCCTCGAGGCGCACGCGGATGTCCACCTCGTCGCCCGTGTCGTGATCGCGGTAGAGGCCAGCGACCTCGCCCTCGATCGACGCGCGCGCCGTCATGGCGATCATCGCGAGCGGGATACCGATCTGCGAGGCGCGATCGCGATCGACGTGGATCGCGAGCTCGGGGCTGCCGGGTTGGTACTGCACGTCGACGTCCTGCGTCCCGGGCATCTGACGCAGCACGTCGCCGAAGTGCTCCGCGACGGCCGCGATCTGGTCGAGGTCTTCGCCCGTCACGTTGATCTGGATCGGGTAGTCGCGGGCGCCCTCGACGATGCCCGGGTCCGAGATCGAGATCTCGGCGAACGGCATGTGCGCGAGGATCACGCGGCGCACGGCGGCCTTGAGCTCGTCTTGCGTCCGGGTGCGCTCGGTCTTGGGCACCGCGACCACGCGCCAGGTGACGACGTTCTCGCGACCGTTCGAGCCGACACGCGCGTAGAGCGTCACGAACTCGCGGTCCTGCAGCAGCTCCCGCTCCGCCGCGAGCGAGAGGCGCGCGCTCTCGTCGAGGCGCATGCCCGCAGGCAGCTCGATGTCGACGTTGAACTGGCCGCGATCCTCGGGCGCGACGAAGTTGTTGCCCATGAGCGGCGTGAGCGCGCACGAGCCGAAGAGCACGCCGAAGGCGAGCAGCGCGGCCGCCGCCATGCGCCAGGGCTTGGCGAGGATGGTGCGGAGGAACGCGTAGTAGAGGCCGTCGTTGAGCTCGTACAGGCGCGTCATCGGACGGGTGATGAAGCCGAAGAGGCCGTGACCGTCGTCGCCAGGCTTGCGCTGCACCGCGAGGCGCGCCGAGAGCATCGGGTCGAGCGTGAAGGCGACCCAGGCCGAGAAGATCGTCGCGCCCGCGACGGTGAGCCCGAATTCGCGGAAGAACTGGCCGACGATGCCGCCCGTGAAGGCGATGGGCACGAACACGGCGCAGAGCGTGGCGGTGGTGGCGAGCACGGCGAGCGTGATCTCGCGGGTGCCCTTGCTCGCGGCGACCACCGGATCCTCGCCTCGCTCGAGGTGCTTCATGATGTTCTCGCGCACCACGATCGAGTCGTCGATGAGGAGACCGATCGCGAGCGAGAGCCCGAGCAGCGTCATCATGTTCAGCGTGAAATCGAGCACGAACATGAGGAAGAACGCGCCCAACACCGAGGTGGGCAGCGCGAGGCTCGAGATGAACGTGCTCCGAAGATCGAGGAGGAACACGAGGATGATGAGCACCGCCATCGCGCCGCCGAAGAAGAGCGCGACCTCGACCTCGTGCGTGTTCTCGAGGATGAACTCGGCCTGATCGATGATGAGGTTGGCCTCGATCCCGTCGGGCATCTCGAGCTCGGCGAGGCGCTCGCGCACGGCCTCCGAGACCGCGACGGTGTTGGCGCCCGAGGCCTTGAGCACCTCGAAGATGACGGCGGGCTCGGCGTTCGCCCGGACGATGGAGTCCTGATCGACGTAGCCGTCCTCCACCTGCGCCACGTCGCGCAAGCGCACGAGGGAGCCGTCGGGACCGTTGCCGAGCGGCAGATCACGCAGCTCGTCGATCGACTCGAGCTCGCCGAGCGTGCGCACCGAGATGTGGCGCGTGCCCTCGTCGAAGCCGCCCGCCGGGACGCTGAGGTTCGAGCTGCGGATGCGCTCCACGACCGCGAGCGGCGTGAGGCCGATCCCCTGGATCCGGTCCAGATCCAGGAGCACGTTGATCTGGCGCTCGCGGCCGCCGAGCACGTTGATCGACGCGACGCCATCGATCTGCTCGAGGTAGCTGCGGAGGTCGTCGGTCGCGTAGCGACGCACGGCTTGCACGTCCGTCCCGCCCGAGAGCGTGTACGTCATGATCGGCGCGGCGCCGACGTCGATGCGCGCGACGGTGGGCTCCTCGATGTCGCGCGGAAGGAGCGCACGCGTCTGGGCCACGCGCTCGCGTGCGAGCGTGGCGGCCTCCATCACGTCCACGTCGAGGTTGAACTCGATGACGAGGATGGACACCGAGTCGCGCGAGAAGCTCTGGATCGCCTTGACGCCCGGGAGCGAGACGATCGCGTCCTCGAGCTTCTCGGTGACCTGCGTCTCGACCTCGGAGGGGCTCGCGCCCGGGTACACCGTCGTGACCGTGACGACGGGGAATTGCACGTCGGGGAAGAGGTTCACGCCGAGGCGCGACAGGCCCATGAGGCCGAGGACGACGATGCCCAGCGAGAGCATGGTCGTGAACACGGGTCGCTTGATCGCGACGTCGGAGAGCGTCATCGGTTCCTCTTCGCTCGCGGGACGCGGGGTGGAGAGCGCTCAGCCGCCCTGCTGATCGGCCGCGCGCGGCGCAGCGCCCTCGCCCTCGGAGACGGCCGGTGTCGTCGTGTCGGTGAGGTGCGGGCGCACGGTGGAGCCGGGGCGCACGGACGCCGCGCGGGCCACGACGAGCTCCTCGACCCCCAGCCCTACGGGCACGAGCCAGGTGCCATCGAGGTCGGCCTGCGCCTCCACGCGACGGCTCTCGACGAGCCCCGCGGCGGTGACGACGAGCACGTTTCCGTCGCTCCGTCGCGCGCTCGCGGGCACGCGCACGGCAGGCACGGGTGAGCCGGTCGCGACGCGCGCACGCACGAGGGCGTGAGCGACGAGGCGGCCCTCGGCGTTGGGGATCACCACCTCCGCAGGCGCGCGCCGGCTCGACGCGTCGAGCGAGCGGACGACCGAGGTGACGGTGCCCGACGCGCCCAAGCCCTCGAGCACCGCAGGCATGCCCTGGCGCAGCGCCTCGAGCTCGGACTGGCTCACGGTGGTGCGGAGCGTGAGCGTCGAGAGATCCTCGACGTGGAAGATGGGTGCACCGGGCCCGACGACCTGGCCGACACCGTTGGGCACGCGCGTGACGACACCGTCGAAGGGCGCGCGCAGCGTGTGATCGGCGACGCTCGTCGAGACCGCGCGCGAGCCCGCCTGCGCCTGTCGCACCTGCGCCTCGGCGATCGCCAGCTGCTGCGTGGCCGCGGTGAGATCGCGCTCGGGCGCGGCGCCCGACGACACCAGCGTGCGGAGCAGCTCGACGCGCTCACGCAGCATCGCGACGTTCGCCTCGGCGACCCCGATGGCGGCCTGGCTCGCGCTGGCCTGCGCCCCGATCGACGCGCGATCCAGGGTCGCGAGCACGTCGCCGGCGTGCACGGGCTGACCGAGCGCCACCTCGACGCGGGCGATCCGCCCTGGCACCTCGAAGCCGAGATCCGCCGACTGTGCGGGCTCGAGGGCACCGCTCAAGACGACGAGCGGCGTGAGCTGCGCGGCGACGGGATGGACGACGTCGACCTCGGGCGCCTCGCCCGCGCTGGCCGCCGCCGCCTCGCGCTCGGAAGCGAGCTGCGCCTGATCGGCCATGGCCGACTGCATCCGCACCACGACCGCGCCGACCAGCACCGCCGAGACCACGATCACGCCGAGCAACGCCAAGCGCTTGGCGAGCGTGGGCGGCTCGTGGATCACGTGGCCGCCGTGGACCTCGCCGCGCTCCGGAAGCGGCGCATGGAGGCGCACGTCACCGTTCTGGCCGTCGTTCTGGGTTGGCTCCATGGGTCCTCTCGAGGGGACCGTCGCCGCCTTCCTCGACGCGGTCGTTCACGCACGCGGACGGTTGCGTCCGCACGAAACGGTGCGGAATGTGGTCCCCGATCGCCTGATAGGCAAGCGAGAACACACGGTTCTTCACGGTTCTTCAGCGCGTGGCTGACGTCCGCCGTGGAGGGGCCGCGAGACACGACGAGCCGACCCGAAGGCCGGCTCGTCGCAGCGCGCGTGGGGTCGAGCTTCCCTTCTCAGCCAGGTCGACCGCAGGTGCCGTCGGTGCGGCAGACGTCGGAGCCACCGCACTCGAAGGTCGAGAAGCAGCGTCCGCCAGAGGCGCGGGGCACGCAGCGACCGCCCGTGCAGGGCATGTCACCGCAGCAGTCCGAAGCGGTGCGGCACACGCCCGCGGCCGCCACGCAGCAGCTCAGCGCCGCGCCCGAGGATTGCCGCGCGCACTGCAGGCCGCCGCAGCAGCGGTTGGCGGCGGTCGAGCCGGTGCTGCAGGTCTCGTCCCACTCGACGCAGGTGTCGATGTCGTCGCAGCGCCCCGCGATGCACTGGATCGACATGTCCGTCGCGGCGTTGCAGCACGGGGCCATGGCGCCGCAGCCGGTCCGCAGCGGCTGGCAGTAGTTCGTGTCGTTGCCGGGCGCGGCGCGCGAGGTCGAGCCGCTGTCGCGCGGCGTCACCATACCGCCGTCCATCGGACGACCCGCGTCACGGCCTGCGTCGCGGCCCGCGTCGGCGCAGAGGTTGAGCGGGCCCATGAACTCGTGCTCGTAGAGGTTCGCCTCCGGCAGATCCCACGAGACGCTGGCGAGCGTGATGTCGAGCACGGGCACCTCGAGCGAGGCGCCGATCTCGCCCGCGAGCCCGGCGTGGACGGTGGCCGTCCACTGCGTCTCGCCGAAGTCCGCCGTGAAGTCCGCGCCGACGCTCGGGCCGTACGAGATCTCGGGGCCCGCCGCGTCGTAGATCTTGAGCTTGTACTCGATGCCGGCCGAGAGCTCGCCCTCGACCATGATGGAGCCGCAGCGCGAGGTCGTGACGCTCGAGCTGCCCGAGGCGCTCGGCTCCCAGATGCGGTGCCAGCTGCCGCCGCTGTACTCCGCGCCCGCCCGGATCGCGACGCGCCCGCTCGCGTTGAGCGTGGTGTTGCCGGTGCTGATGGTGCCCGTGATCGTCGCAGAGGCGGTGGGCGCCAGCGTGTGCGTGAGGACGATCGGCACCGGACCGACGGCGAACGTGGTCGTCCACTCGCGCTTGAGGCGATTGGCCGTCGCCTCCGGGATGAGATCGCGCTCGCACTCGACGGACACGTTGCGGTTCGTCGAGATCTCCATGCCCGCAGTGACCGAGCCGTTGGCGATGAAGTGCGCGGAATTCAGGCAGCCCGACGGATAGCGGATGCCCCAGCGGCCACGGCGCCAGCAGAAGCGCATGTCGATGTCGACGTCCATGCTGACCGACGCGCCGACCGAGGGACGGATGTTCACGCTGCCGCCCGTCGATGCGGTGCAGGCGCCGATCGGCAGCTCGGGGCCAGACCAGTCGAGCGCGCCCGTGGTCGCACCGTCGACGGCCTCGAAGCTGTCGGTGCCCGGCGTCATCACGACGTGGAAGTGACCGTCCTGGATCAGCTCGCCGAGCTCGGCCGGGATCGTCTCCACGGTCCAGGTCCCGTCGCCGTTGTCCGTGACCGCCGTGAGGCGACGCAGGTAGCCGCCGCCCTGGATACCAGAGACGACGTTGTCGACCTCGAGCACGGTCTCGGGCGTGCCGTCGTAGTGGAAGACGAGCTGACCGTCGGACACGTCCACGCTGCGAAACCGCGGATCCTGCTCGGGCAGGCGCGCGTATGGCGTGAGCGTGATCGGTCGGAGCTCCTCCACCTCGACGCTCTCGGGCACGTACGGCTCCGCGTCGGGGGTCTGCTCGCAGCCCGAGAGCGCGACGAGCGCGCCGAGCGTGGCGGTGAGCGAGGCGAGTCGGAGCGTGCGAGGTCCGCGGTTGAAGCTCATGGGTCCTCCGGGCGCGAGCCCTCGAGACGGTGCGGGGTCGGATGACCGCACCACGGCGATGTGCAAAGCGCGTACAGCAGAATGCGTGCCCCTCGTTCGCGCTGTCAATCACTCGGAAAACGGGGATGTCCAGCGGCCTGGAGTCTCCATTGCCGCTCCGGCACCGCAGCGATCGAGCCAGGTTGGCGCAAAACAGAGCGCGAGCCTCGATCGGCACAGGCGCGATGATCGGACCCTCACCGCGGTGATCGAGACGCTCGAGCGGCGGAGGCAAGAGCGATGGCGCGACGATCCGGAGGCGATCGTCGCGACAGTGGAGCCCCGCTCACGACGACGGCGCTGATCCGCCCTCGACGCTCACGCGGCGAAGGCGCGGATCGCCTTCTCGATGCCGGCGGAGTCGAGGCCCTGGTAGCCCATCTGCTGCCAGAGGCCGCCGTTGCCTTCCCTGTGCACGCCGAGGTGCGTGTACCGACCGCGGAAGCCGCGCTCGAGCAGCTCGGTGCCGAAGCGACTGCCGAGGCCCGTCTTCACGTTGAAGCCCTCGGCCACGATCACGAACGGCGCTGCAGCGAGGCGCTTCATCATCGCCTCGTCCATCACGTTGAGCGTGGCCTTGTTCACGAGGCCCACCTTCACGCCCTCGGCGCGGAGCCGCGTCACGGCGTCGAGCGCGCGGTACACCGTCTCGCCGAAGCTCACGACGTAGCCGCCGCCCTCGGCGTCGCGCACGAGGTCGTCGGCGCCGGGCACGAACGGCTTGCCCGCGAAGAGCGGTTGACCGGCCTCGTCGAGGATGTCGGGCACCGGGGCGCGCGTGCTGAAGAGGAAGCGGAGGCCCGGCTCGCCGAAGATGCGACGCACGCAGGCCGCGAACTGGTGCTGATCGACCGGGAAGTAGAGGCGCGTCGTGTCCGCGCCCCCGTGCGGCGCGAGGCCGCCGTCGGCGAACATCGAGTTCACGCCGAAGTGGCAGGTGTTGTCGGCCATGTCGTCGACGCCGCTGTGGCTGAAGTGCGCGAGCACGTTGGCGTGGTTCAGGCGCGCCATCGTGATCTCGCTGATGCACATCTCGAGGAAAGCCGAGAACGTCGCGAAGATGCCCTGCTTGCCGGGCTGCGAGCCGAAGCCCGCGGCCGCCGAGTAGTTGCCCCGCTCCATGATGCCGCCGCGCACGAAGACCGCGGGGTGCTTCTTGTGGATGTGGTGCAGGCCGCAGCTGCCCTCGAGATCGTTGTCGAACACGCGCACGCTCGCGAGGCGCTCCTCGGGGCTCATCGCGTCGAGGAGCTCGTTGACGATCTTGCCGAAGTCGTCGCGGTTCTTCCCGACGCCGCTCGAGCCCACGAAGGTGAGCGGGCTCTTGTCGGTCTTGGCCGCGCGCAGGAGCTCGATCGCGGCCGTGTGGCCGCGAGCCTCGAGGTACTTGATGGCGACCTCGGCCTTGAGGACCTCGTGCGCGTGCGGGTTGCCCTCGGCGCCAGCGACGCCCGGCGCGATCTTGCGACGGTTCACGAGCGCGTACGGGCCCTTCGTCGCGAACGCGCGCTGGAGCGCGCCGAAGAGCGCGTCGAGATCTTCGCCGTCCACCGCCTCGGCCGTCATGCCGTGGCCCGCGAGCGTCTTCACGACGTCGAAGCCGGGCAGGTACTCCTTGGGGTGCCCGCCGATCGTCACGTCGTTGTCGTCGACGAGGATCTTCACCTCGAGCCCGAGCGCGACCGCGAGGCGCGCGGCCTCGGCGTCGTCGCCCTCCATCTGGCTGCCGTCGGAGCCGAGCATCACGATCGCCTTGCCGGGCGAGGCGAGCGCGACGCCGTTCACGAACGAGCCCATGTGGCCGAGGCGACCCGAGCTGAACTCCACGCCCGGCGTGAAGTGACGCTCGGGGTGACCGGGCAGACCGCTCATGAACTCGCGGTGGTGGAGCAGGCGCTCGGCGGGCATGTGGCCGTCGAGCACGCTGAGGAGGTACTGGGTGGCCACGCGATGGCCCGCCTCGTCGTAGAACGTGGGCGAGATCGAGGCGCCGCCCGCGATCAGCGCGCGCACGATCATCACCTCGGGCACCGTGTCGAAGGCGCCGCCGCTGTGGCCCGAGAGGCCCTTGGCCCCCGAGAGCGCGGTGAAGAACACGATCGCGTCACGACAGAGCTGGATGTTGTGAGCGAGGGTCTCTCTCTGCTCCGGCGTCAGCGCGGCCGCGCGCGGATCGAGCGTGAGGGGACGAAGGGCGCGGAGGTCGATGGGGAAGGTCTCGGTCGTCACGGCGGCGCGACCGTAGTCGCATGCCCGATGGATCGCCAGGGCCGCAGACGCGTCGTCGCGAAGGGCCGGGATCGCGGGTGGGTCTACTCGTCGCCGAGCCCTTGGCTCGCCCAGGTCTCGGCGCGCCGCCGCAGCGTGGCGACCTCGAGCGGTGAGCCGCCGAGCTCCGACAGCGCGGCGGTGAGCCCGGTCTCGTCGAGGACGGTCGGGCCCAGCACGGACTGCGCGACGAGCTGCGCGCGACGGACCGCGAGCTCGATCGCTGTGACGGGCGCCGGGTGGCCACCGATCGCGATCTGCACGCTCTGGGGCATCGCCCACGCCCGCGCGACGAGCAAGCCCACGCCCGCGCCGTGATGCGCGATCGCGCTCGCGACGCCGCTCGGTGCGGGCGCTGCGTCACGCGCCGCCACCGCGACCCGCATGATCTGGAGCGAGCCGAGGTCGTGGAGCAGGCCCGCGAGGAAGTGCTCGCCGCGCGACGCGGGCTCCTCGCAGAGCTCGAGCGCGAGCGAGCCCGCCAGCATCGAGAGACGCCGCACGGTGCGCGCCTCGTCTTCCATGCCGCGCACGCGGAACACGGGCGCGTTGAGCACCGCGCTCATCGAGACCTGCCAGAGCACGTCGAGCCCGATGCGGACGATCGCCTGTCGAAGATCGGTCATCGTGCGTCCGTAGGCCGCAGACGACGCGCGCTGGAGCACGCGCCGGGCGAGCACGGGATCGCCCTCGACCACCGCGATCACGTCGTCGAGCGGCGGATCCCCTTGCCGGAGCATGGCGTCGAGGCGCTGCGCCGAGTCGGGAAAGATGGGCAGATCGAGCTCGCCCGAGAGGACCTGGGCCGCGAGCCGCTCGAGGAAGCGCCGCTCGGCAGGCTCGGTGCGGCTCCGCGTGTCCTCCACGATCTTGCTGGCCAGCGCACGCGCGGCACGGTCGGGCTCGACGCGCAGGGCCTCCCGCTCGCGCCAGCCGGGGAGCGCCGCGTACACGACGACGTCCGGGAGCGGCGAGCCTGCGCCCGACTCGCTCCCGCGCGCCGCGGAGGGCGGCGGCAGCGACGAGGGCTGGGCGCGCAGCCCGAGCGCGGCGAGCAGCGACTGCCACCAGGTCAGCGGCGCTCGCCTGGACGGCC
>JAIBCE010000148.1 GCA_019694315.1 Sandaracinaceae bacterium | reverse complement strand
CGAGGCCACTGGCGTCGCGAGCGCGGGCGGTGGCGGTGGCGGCGGCCCGCGCCCGCCGCGCGTCGACGAGGCCGCGGCGGCCGAGGGCGAGGCGCACCTCACGCACGCCGAGACCGAGGGCGAGCGCGACCCCGTGCAGGTCGCGGCGCAGCGTCGCGTGGCCGATGGCGTCGATCGCATCGTCGACTCGCACAGCGCGGCCGCCGCGCGGCGCTTCTTCCAGCGCAACCTGCCCTCCTTCGCGAGCATGGACTGCGCGTTCCGTGATCCGGCCGCGGCCGAGCACGTGCGCATGCAGCTCCGCCCCATGAACGAGCTCCTCCCCGCTGCCGAGCGCCTCAACGAGGAGCAGCTCCACCGCTACGAGAGAGATCTGCGATGCCCACGCGAGTGAACGGCCCCTCCCCTCTGCACCGAGCCGCGCTGCTGATCGGCGGGACGCTCGCCGCCGCGCTCGCGATCGCGGGCTGCGGCAACAACCGCCCTCCGCCGTGCCTGGGCGAGGCGTGTCGGAACTGGCCGCACGTCGACCTGCGCTTCCACCGCACGCGCGAGGGACGCGCGTACACGGGCGCGCTCTGCGTGCAGGTCTCCTTCGACTGCCCCGAGGAGGGTCGCCACGAGGTGTGGATCGAGCCCGAGCACCCGCGCTGCGACACCTACCTCAACTCCGACGGCCCCGAGTGGCTGCGCGTCGAGCGCGGCCGCATCTCCATCCCGTGGCCCGCGCGCTGCCAGGGCGATCACGTCGAGATGTACATCACCGCACAGCCGAATTTCGCGACCTGCACGGCCGTGAACAACGAGCTGCTCTCGGTGAGCCGCACCGAGCTCCGCGGCGACGTCGTGTTCGACTGCCGCTGATCGCTCACCACGGAATCGGCCGATAATCCTTGAGAAACAGGCCCCACGGGTGCTCGCCCGTGAGGAAGCCGTCGAAGATCGGGGCCACGATGCGCGCCGCGCCGTCGACCGAGTCGAGCGGCGGATGAAAGCCGTGCACCTCGGTCTTGCGGGCCGCGATCTCGTGCGGGTCCTCGTCGGTGATCCAGCCGGTGTCCACGCTGTTCATGTGGATGCCGTCCTTCACGTAGTCCGCCGCGCTCGTGCGGGTGAGCATGTTGAGCGCCGCCTTGGCCATGTTCGTGTGCGGGTGCCGATCGGTCTTGTGCTCGCGGTAGAACTGACCCTCCATCGCCGACACGTTCACGATGTGCTTGTCGCGGCTCGGGACGCGCAGCATGAGCTGCTTGAGGCGCGCATCGAGGACGAAGGGCGCGATGGCGTTCACGAGCTGCACCTCGAGCAGCTCCACCGTCGGCACCTCGTCGAGGGCGAGCCGCCAGCTGTTTCTCCCGCGTAGATCGACCTGCTGGAGATCCTGATCCAGCTGGCCCTCGGGGAAGAGATGGAGCTCGTGGCGGTGGTCTTCGTCGGTGAGCGCGACCTGAGAGAGCTGCGCCGACGCCGCCAGGCCCACGGGGAGCGCGCCGTGCTCCCGACGCGCGAGCGCGTGGCTCTCTGCGCGCAGCGCCTCGTGCGAGGCGAGCAGCGGCCGGAGCTGGCTCGGGACCTCGGCGTGCGCCTCGAGATCGACGAGGTGTCGATAGAAGCCCGGCGGCCTCCGCACCGTCTGGCACGCGTTGTTGAGGAGAAAATCGAGCCGCTCGTGCGTGCGCACCACGTGCGAGGCGAAGGCCTCCACCGCAGGCGTGTGGCGCAGATCGAGGCCGTGGATCTCGAGCCGATCTCGCCACGCCTCGAAGTCGTCCTCGCGCCCGTAGCGCTGCGCGGCGTCGTGCGGAAAGCGCGTGGTCACGATCACGTGGCAGCCCGCGCGCAGGAGCTTGATCGCCGCGTGGTAGCCGATCTTCACGCGCGCCCCGGTCACGATCGCGACGCGTCCGCGCAGATCCGCGCTCTGGTTGCGCTTGGTCCAGTTGAGCTCGGCGCAGGCCTCGCACATCTGGTCGTAGAACGCGTGGACCTCGGTGAACGCGGCCTTGCACACGTAGCACTTGCGCACGCGGTGGGTCCGCGCGTCCGCCGCGCCCGCCTCGCCCTCGGCGCGCTCGAGCGCGGGTGCCGGCTCGGCCCCGAGCTCGTCCGCGCCCGTGAGCACCGAGCCTCCCGCGAGCGCGGGAACCGGCGGCGGCACCGCGGGCAGCGCCGGCGTGGGGAAGATCGGCGCGCGTCGCAGCGTGCGGATGCCGGTCTGATCGAGGAGCGCGCGATCGGCCTCCTGCGCCGCGCGACGCTCGCGCTTGCGGAGCGCCTTGAGCAGCTTCTTGATCTCGTGCCGATCGGGCCGGCTCACGTGGCCCGCCGCGATCATCAGCTCGCGGCGTGTGCCCTCGTCGAGCACCGCGAGCATGCCGCGATCGGCCGCGGCCTCGCGCAGCACCTCGAGCGCGTCGAGCAGGCGTCGACGCAGCTCCTCGTCGCGTTCGTCGTCGCTCACGGCGTGGGGGTGGGCGGCAGGAACGAGATGAGGAATTCGCCGAGCTGACCGCCCTCGTCGTCCTCGATCTGGATGCGCGTGGAGCTCCACTCGAACGAGGGATCGGTGTCGGTCGAGCTGGTCGAGCGATCGTAGGCGATGGTGCCCGGCGGCCAGCTCGGATCGCTCGAGTGCCCATAGCCCGAGTTGCCGGCGCCGTAGACGATCGTGGTGCCGCACGTGATGTTCCAGCGCACGTCGAGGCCGCTCGAGTCGACGGGGATCGAGACCTCCGAGTAGGTGCACACGTCGCCCACGTCGACGATGCCGCCCGTCGCCGACTCGACCGTGAGCGTGCCGCTGCGGAGCGGCGTGCCCGGTGTGGTCGTGGTCGTGCTCGGCGCGCTCAGCATGGTCGTCGGCATGAGCGTCGGGTTCGTCGTGACGCCGAGGTCGTAGGGCGAGGCCGCGCCGGCCGAGTAGAGGCCCACGTAGACCTCGTAGATGCCCGGCTCGAAGGCGCCCTCCACCACGGGGTTGAGGCCGTCGGTGTCGTCGTTGCAGCGGAGCTGCCCGCCCGGCGTGCGCACGGCGAGCGTGAGGTCCACGTCGCCCCGCACGAGGAAGCGCAGCGTGGAGAAGCTCCCGTCGAGCTGGAAGCGATGGTTGGGCTGCATCGCGATCTGACCGCGACACTCCGCACCGAGCGTGCTCGCAGCGTCGCGCGGACCGCCCGCGAGGCCGTGGTAGATCATCGGATCGGTGAAGCCCGGGCTGAGGTGCACGGCCTCGGCGGGCACCGTGGAGGGGAGCTGAGGCCCACCGCCCGGGATCACGGCCGTCGCCGGCGGAGGCGCGATCGGCGCGACGGACGGTGGGGTGAAGCAGCAGCCCGCGAGGGGAATCGACACGACACCGAGCAGGGCTCGCGGCCCGGGAGCCCAGCTGGAACGGACGCCAACGCTCATGGCGGCGACCCTACACCGAGAAGGAATCGAGATCCCGCGGAGCGTAGCGCGAGTGCACGGTGGAGGGTCCGCGTGGAGCCTCCAGCCAACTCACAGCAAGCCCGAGACGCGGCTCGAGCGGCCCCCGAACGAGACGCGCTCGCTCGAGTACACGAAGTCGTGGCGCTGCGCGTGGATGTTCACGCCCGGCTTGCCCGGCTCCATGTGCTGGCTCTTCGTCATGCCCTCGTAGTGCGTGGGTCGCGCGACCAGGAGCGGCACGCGGTTGTTCTTGAGGAGCTCGTCGGCGACCGAGCCGAGCATCCACTTCTCGAGGCCCGTCCGACCATGCGTGCCCACCACGACGAGGTGCGCATCGACGTCGAAGGCGACCTGCTCGAGCGCGGCAGCGACGCTCTTGGCCAGGCGCACGTGATAGACGACCTGCCGATCGAAGGTCTCGTCGTGCGCGTGCGCGCTCCGGAAATTCTCGTCGACGAGCGTGGCCTTGAGCCGCTGGAACGCCGACTCCATGAGGGCCTCGTCGCGCTCGAGGTTGCCGGCGCGCGTGGCATCCGCGTCGATCACCACGTGCGTGAGGTGCAGCTCGCCCGAGGGCGCCGCGCCGAGCACGTGCAGGGCGTGCAAGAGCGCGTGCGACGAGGCGTCGCTGAAATCGGTGCCGACGACGATTCGATAGGTCATGGCGCGCTCCCGGTCGGACGGCCCCGCCGACGCAGGGCCTGACGCTCGAGCGTACCAGGGCGCTCGGGCGTCGACAGGCGACCACGCGGCAGCGACCGCAGGACCCGCGGGCCGTGCGGTCGTCGCGCGCGGCTCACGGGCTCACTTGAGGCGGCTGTGGAGGAGATCGGCCAGGGCCGAGCAGACATCCACCGTCGTGAAGATGCCGACGACCTTGTGGTTCGAGACGACGACCGCCGAGCCGTACTTCTTCTCCGCCATCTCCTGCACCACCTCGTCCAGAGGGGCATCCGGAGACACGGTGTAGACCTCACCGCTCATCGCGTCCTCGACCTTCACCGAGTTCGGGTCGACGTCCTTGAGCGTCTCGACGAGCGCTAGGTCGCGCTGCGTGAGCATCCCCACCAGCTTGCCGCCCTGGAGCACGGGCAAGTGCCGGATGTGGTGCGATCGCAGGACCTCGTGCGCGTGCGCGAGCGTCTGCTCCGTGCCGATCGAGTGCGGCGCGGTCGTCATGTACTTCTGGATGGTGGGGATCGCTTTGGCCATGCCGCTGGTGACGCAACGCGCATGCCTTGCGTGTTCGTGGGGCGATCCGCGGATTCGCGATCGATCCCGTGCAACCGGTGCGTTCGGTCCCTCGAGCCGAGCGCAGCTCCTGCGTCGATTCTTCCCGCGCCTTCGGCGCTCGAGGCGGGGGCCCGACCCCCGCACCCCCATCGCTCGTCGTCGCTTCGCTCCTCCAGCGCTCGCGCCTCAAGGGGGAGCTTCGCTCCCCCGCCGGCCGGCTCCCCCATCAGAGCGTGGTCTTGGATTGTTTCTCGCTCTCTCAGAACTTTCCGGTGACCGACAGGAAGGTCATCTTGTCGTTGGTCTCGCGGAGACGAGAGCTCAGAATTCGCACGAAATTCCAGAGAATTTCGTAGGCGAGGTCCTTGTCGAGGAAGAGCAGGTCCTCGAGCGACTCCTTCGTGAGCACGAGCAGGCGGCAGCGCTCGTGCACGCGCGCGTCGGCGCTGCGCGGGAAGTCGTCGATGAGGCTCATCTCGCCGAAGGCCGCACCGGCGCCGAGCACCGCGAGGGCCTCTTCGCCCATGCCCGAGACCTCGCGCGAGATGCGGACCTTGCCCTCGAGGATCAGGTAGAGCTTGTCGCCCACCTCGCCCTCGCGGAACACCACGTCGCTCACGCGAAAGCTCTCTTCGCTGCAGATCGCGGCGATGCGCTCGAGGCCCTCGGGGCGGATCCCGCGGAAGAGCTCGATCTTCCCGAGCGCCTCGACGACGTTCGCGGGGATCATGCTTCGTACGGGCGCGGGCTGCGGCTCGCTCACGACGACGATGGTAAGGGCAAGCTCGCGAGGCCCACAAGAAACGGGGCCGTGTCGGGCGCCTCCCGGACGAGGGGCGTGCAGGACCTCACGTCCGACCCCATCCCTCCCCCGTGCGAGGCGGCCGAGGCCTCGGTAGATTCGTCCCTTTCGGAGACCCACCCAGCATGCAGAGCTTCGACGTCGTGATCATGGGGGGCGGCCTCGCTGGCCAGACCCTCGCGCTCTACCTCCGCAAGCAGATGCCCGGCGTCTCGGTCGCCGTCGTCGAGCCCACGGTCCGACCGCTCCCCGAGGCCTGCCACAAGGTGGGCGAGTCGTCCGTCGAGATCGGCGCGCGCTTCTTCGACACCGAGATCGGGCTGCGCGAGTACCTCCTCGAGCACCAGCTCATCAAGAACGGCCTCCGCTACTTCACGGGCGACACGCAGGGACCCCTCGCGAATCGCCGCGAGATCGGGCCGAGCGAGCATCCGGTGCTCGCGAGCTACCAGCTCGATCGCGGCAAGCTCGAGAACGACCTGCGACAGTTCGTGACCGACGCGGGCGTCAGCCTCTTCGAGGGCTTCTCCACCTACCGGCTCGATCTCGCCGACGCGGGCAGCGAGGCGCGACACCTCGTGCACATCGCGGCCAAGGGCAAGAAGGACGTGCTCGACTGCCGCTGGGTGATCGACGCCTCCGGGCGCCACCGCATCATCCAGAAGAAGCTCGGCCTCACGCGCGACAGCGGCCACACGCACAGCTCCGCCTGGTTCCGCATCCCGCGTCGCTTCTACGTGAAGGAGCTCGTGCCCGAGACCGACACCGCGTGGCACGCGCGCGACGTCGACGACAACCGCTGGCTCTCGACCTGTCACCTCATGGGCAAGGGCTATTGGGTGTGGCTCATCCCGCTCTCGAGCGGCCTTCACTCGATCGGCATCGTCGCGGGCGAGGAGCACCACCCGCTCGAGACCTACGGCCGCCCCGACACGGCGATGGCCTGGATCCAGAAGCACGAGCCGGTGCTCTACGAGAAGATCAAGGACGAGCCGATGGAGGACTTCTTGATCCTCAAGAAGTTCGCCTACACGAGCGAGCGCGTGTTCTCGCGCGAGCAGCGCTGGTGCTGCGTGGGCGAGGCCGGCGTCTTCGTCGATCCGCTCTATTCGCCGGGCTCGGACCTCATCTCGCTCGCCAACGTGCTCACGACCGAGATCGTGAAGGCGGACCTCGTCTCGAAGGAGCCGATGGAGACGCAGCTGCTGCGCGACAAGCAGTCGAACGACTTCTTCCTCGGCTTCGTCGAGGTCACCACGTCGACCTTCCGCGGACACAGCCACATCAACGGCTCGCCGTCGGTGCTGCCCGCCAAGCTCTACTGGGACAACCTCCACTACTGGTCGTTCGTCTGCCAGTACTTCTTCAACCAGATCTACAAGGTCGCGCCCGCGGATCACGCGAAGTTCCGCAAGCTCCACCTCCAGTTCTACGAGCTCAACCTCAAGGCCCAGTCGGTGCTCAAGACCTGGGCCCACATGGAGCCGGGCTCGACGCGCGGTGACTTCGTGCCGCTGCCGCAATTCCCGTCGGCGCTCGCCGATCTGCACCTCGACCTCCAGAACCGGCGCGGGCCCGACGAGACCTTCGAGGTGATGAGCAAGAACTTCGAGAACGCCAAGGCCGTGGTGCGCGAGCTCGTCCTGCGTGCGCTCAAGGCCGTGGGCCCCGAGCGCGCCGCCGTCTTCGCGGACAAGACCGGCTTCCTCGCGTGGGACTTCCTCGACTTCGCGGGCGCCGAGCAGGAGCTGCGCTTCGTCTACGACGAGAACAAGGAGCGCAGAAACGAGCTGCGCCGCCAGATCCACCGCATCCCACGCGACATGGAGCGCTGCCTCGGCAAGGCCGAGAACGACGGCGTGGGCCCCACGATGCGCGAGCTCGTCGCGCTCGCGAAGGCGCGCGCGAGCACCACCGCCACGGCGCATCCCGCGGAGTGAGTGAGCCCGCGAGGGCACCGGGCACCGAAGGCCGCGCGAGCACCCAAGCTCGGGCGGCCCTCGCGTGTCAGGCCTCCGTCGCGCCGTCGAGTCGCCCCCTCGCGCGGGGCCGGTCGGTTGCTCTATCCTCGATCGCACGCTCGATCCCCACGCCGTCTGGAGGTCCCGCATGACGTCGCTCCGCTCTGTCGTCGGTCTCGCGCTCGGTGGCGCCGCGATCCTCGCCGCGCCGCTGGCTTCCGCGTGTGGGGAGCCCGAGCCCGATCCGCTGCACACCATCACGTTCATCGCGCACGCCGATCCCGGCGAGCCCGTGGCGGGGGTGCAGATCCAGACGATGGTGAACGGTCACCCGCAGGTCTTCGGCACGACCGACGCGAGCGGAGTGCTCGTGCAGCGGCTGCGCGCTCCGTACGGCACCACGATCCCCATCGAGGCGACCTGCCCAGCGACCTACCGGCCGGCCGAGCTGGCGCAGAGCATCCGCTTCGATCCGATCCGCAGCCTCGATCCGGCCGTGGCCGCGCGCGGCCTCGAGCACTCGATCACGTGCCTGCCCCTCGAGCGCGACGCCGTCGTGATCATCCGTGCCACGGGCGCCACGCAGGTGGCCGGCATGGCGGTCCTCGTCGATGGTCGCGAGGTCGGCCACGTCGACGAGGGCGGCGTGGCCCACGTTCCGCTGCGCTATGCACCCCACACGTCGTTCCGCGTGGAGCTCGCGGCGGGCTCGATCAGCCCCTTCCTCCAGCCCGCGCAGCCCGCACACGACTTCACGGTCCCCGACGAAGACGTGTTCCTGGCGTTCGATCAGACCTTCACGTTCGAGCCGCCAGCGCCCGTCCGACGCGGGATCCGCCGCGCTCGCCCGACGATCCCGACGCGGCACGCGCCCATCCGCATCGGCGGCCGCCGCTGATCGACCTCCGAGAGTCTTCGCGCGGCGGGAAGATTCGAACGTCTGGGCTCGGGCGGCATCACCCCGGACCAAGCTCGATCGCGTAGGGAGCCGACACGTCGAACGCGAGCGAGACGGTGCGCTGCGCGCGGCTCGTGACCGCTTCGAGCAAGGGCAGCGCGTGCGCGGCAGGGTTGCGGCGCAGACGCTCGTCGAGCACGCGCCCGAAGGCCTCGTGGGGCAAGGACACGCGCTCCTCGAGGGGAACCACGCGCGCGAGCTCCGCGAGCGGCGCCTGACCGGGCTCGGACGAGATCACCACGCCCACCGAGAGGCCCGCGCGTCGCTCGGCCTCGGTCGGCCCCTCGGCCATCGAGAGCGGCGCAGGGATCACGTCGTCGGCACAGCTCACGACGGCGTCACCACCCCGCTCGTTCACGAGGGCGATCGCCTCGAGCATGCCCGCCTCGAAGCTGCGCCGTCCCGCGGCGAGCGCCGTGGAGAAGGCCGTGTTTCCCTGGCCGATCGAGCCCAGGCCGCTGCCCGCGTTGTGCACGCTGTTCTTGAAGCGCATCGGCGAGAGCTGGCCGTCGCCGCGGAAGATCGTGTCGAGCAGGAGCACCATCGTCTCGATCTCGCCGTAGCTCGACGTGTAGATCGTCGCGATCGTCTTGGGATCGCGCCCGGCAGCCGTCACGGCCTGCGCGGCGGCCTCGCCGAACATGCGCGTGAGGCGGCTCGAGCCGCGGAGCAGGCGCGGCGGCACCCATGCACAGGGTGCATCGTCCACGCTCGGGTCATGCGCGCCGCGCATGAAGGCCTCGAGGCTCGGGTAGCCCGGCGCCCACAGGGAGAGGCCCGTGATCCAGAGCGGCCTCACGAGGCACCTCCGCGCGCCGCCACCCACTCGGAGCTCGCGATCGCGAGGCACACGTTCGAGCCGCCGAAAGCGAAGGCGTTGCACATCGCGACGCCGAGCGCGCCGCCGCCCGTGCGTCCCTCCGCGAGCACGTTCACGCGCACCGCGGGATCCTTGGGCTCGGCACCGAGCGAGCGCGGGATGCGGTTCGTGCGCACGGCGTGCGCCGCGAACATGGCGGAGGTCGCGCCCGCAGCGCCGAGCTGGTGGCCGGTGTAGCCCTTGGTGGAGATCACGGGGACCTCGTTGCCGAGCACGCCCTCGATCGCCATCGACTCGGCCACGTCGTTCTGCGGCGTCGCGGTGCCGTGCGCGATGAGGAGGCCCACGTCGGTCGGCGCGAGGCCGCCCATCGCGAGCGCGCGCTGCATGGCCTCCTTGGCGCCACGGCCCGAGGGCTCCGGCGAGGACATGTTGTAGGCATCGGACGACTCGCCCACCCCGAGGAGATACGCGAGCGCCTCGGCGCGCGTCTCGGCGGTGTCGCGCTCGAGGAGCATGAGCCCCGCGCCCTCGCCGATGTTGATGCCCGCGCGATCGCTCGCGAAGGGCTTGCACTGCGTGTCCGAGAGGATGCCGAGGCCGCGGAAGCCGTGGAGCGTCATCTTGCAGAGGCTGTCGATGCCGCCGACGAGCGCGGCGTCGATGAGGCCGAGCTGCATGAGGCGCATCGCCGACGCGTGCACCTTGCCGCTCGAGCTGCACGCGGTGGACACCACGTACGTGGGTCCGCTGAGACCCGTCATGCGGCGGATCAGCTCCCCCAGGGCATTGAAGTCGTGCTGTGTGGCGAGATCGAAGCCCGCGGGCACCACGCCGCCGTCGGGACCTCCGCCGTCGGACCAGCTCTTGAACGCGACCTCCGTCGCGTCGAGGCCGCCAGTGCTCGTGCCGATGAGGACGGCGATCCGGCGCGCGCCCCAGCGCGCGATCGCGCGATCGAGCGCGGGCCGGACCTCACCCAGTGCCATCGCGCCGATGCGCGCGAGGCGCGTGTCGTAGGCCTGGTCGGCGGGCGCGAGCTCGGGCAGCGCACCCGGCACGGCGCCCACGAACGTGGGGAAAGGCAGGCTCAGCGAGAGCCCGCCGCGGGCCGCGAGGTCCGTCCAGGCCACGAGGCCCGTGCGCCCCTCGTCGAGCGCGGCGAGCGTCTCCGCGGTGGTCCGGCCCATCGAGCCGACCAGGGACATGGCGGTGATCGGGAGGCGCGGCACGCGCTCTTCGTACCACGGATCGCGCATCGCACTCGCGGGCCCGCGGCCCTCTGCGCTCGGCCATCGCGCCGAGGCCGCGCCACGAACGCACGCGCGACGGAGGGCCCGAACCGCGACACCGATGTCAGATTGCGCGATCCGGGCCGATCCCCCTAGGCTTGTACCTCTCTTGAACGAAAGTCGGCAGGCGTGTTAGCAACGCCCCCCGGTCTCGTTCGTGGTGGTTCGTGGCTCGTAAGAGGAGGCTCTCGGTATGAATCTGAACAAGTTGGCTTTGTGCGGCGCGGTGGCGGGCTCGATCGCTGCGATGGGCTGTGGTGGTCCTTCGGGTGGCACGGACTCCGGCCCCAGCGGCTCGGACAGCCCCGCGATGGCGCCGGTCTCGCAGACCTACATCGTGGGCACGATCACGATCCCGGCAGCTCCGACGGGCACCGCGATGGATCACGCGCCGGGCTTCAACCTCGACGAGAAGGTCTCGGACGGCAGCGGCACGGCGACCTGTGAGGACTTCCAGCCCGACTACATCAACGACTCGGGCGAGACGGGCGTCGACAACCAGCTCGTCGGCTCGCTCCTCGGCCTCCTCTCGTCGTTCGGCGACTTCGACGTCCAGATGGAGGTCGACGGCCAGATCTCGAGCGGCTCGCTCATCCTCGCGATGCAGGTGAACGACATCAACAGCTTCACCAACGACAGCAGCGTGACGCTCGACCTCTTCCTGGTCGACGCGGCCGACTGCGCGACGAGCCCCTGCATGCTGCCGGCAGCAGGCGTGACGGCGGATCAGCACTGGGTGCAGCGCGCGGGCATGCCGCTCGCCTCGGGCCTCGCGGCGACCATCGAGGACGGCGTCCTCTCGGGCGGCCCCCTCGACCTCCCGCTCTCGTTCACGGCGAGCGGCACCACCATCAACCTCGTGATCCGCCACGCCCGCGTCGGCGGTGACATCAGCGCGGACGGCCTCGCGAACGGCAACATCGGCGGCGAGCTCCGCATCGAGGACATCCTCATGATCGCCGAAGGCATCATGCCCGGCATCAGCGACACGGCGCGCCCGATCCTCGAGGACAACGCGGACCTCAGCCCGACGACGGCGGATCCGACGGTGTGTGAGTCGATCTCGGCCGGCATCGCGTTCGACGCGGTCCCCGGCACGATCGACTGAGCCAACGAGGCCAACGCCTGACGAGAGGCCGTGTCCTTCGGGACGCGGCCTCTCTTCGTTTCTGGGGCGTTTTCTGGGTCGTTTCGGGCCATTTCGCGTTGCGCGGGCGCGCGGGAAGGGACAACTCCCGGCGCGTGAGCGAGCCCACGGAGCGATCGTCGAGCCCTCCGGCGCCGCGGGCGCTGGTGGCACGGGTGATCATCGCCGCGGCCGCCGCAGGTGCGGCGTCGGGCGGGATCCTCAGCTTGGTGCTCACGGCGCTCGATCACCGCGACCCGTTCCTGCATGTGTGGGTGATGGTCGCGTCGGTGACCGCGGCGCTCGTGGCCCTGTGGGTCGTGCAGGCCGTGCTCGGGCGTCGCGTGGGAAGGCTCGTGCGCCTCTTCGAGCGCAAGGGGGCGGGTCGGGCCGAGCGCGGTCGCGAGAGGGCCGAGGGCGAGGACCTCGGGCGTGCGCTCGCCGCGATGGATCGGCTGCTCGCGCAGGCCGAGATGGGCTCCGACACGGCCTCCGGCGAGGGCGACGCCGACCAGACGAGCCCGCTCGGGCAGACGCTCGTCGGGCCGACGCTGCGCGAGGAGACCACCTCCACGCGCACGCTGCGCGACGCCGCGGAGAGCCAGCGCGAGCGCGATCTCTCGAAGACCCTCTCGCAGAAGACGGCCGAGCTCGAGCAGCGCCTCCGCGAGCGCGCGCTCCTCTTCGAGCTCCTGCGCGAGAGCGTGACGAGCCTCGACCTCGAGCGCGTCCTCGATCGACTCACGAGCCGCCTCGGTCCAGCGCTCGAGCTGCGCGAGCTCGCGGTGCTCCTGCGCGACGAGAGCGGCCGCTTCGCGGTGCGTGCGTGCTGGGGCTTTCCCAGCGCCGAGGCCGTGCTCGGACGCTCGCTCGAGCCCGGACAGGGGGTCACGAGCAGCGCCGTGGCGAGCGGAAAGGCCATCGTGGTGGACGACGTCTCGGAGTCGCCCGACTACCTCGCGTTCTGGGGCGAGGTGCCGCGCACCGGCTCGTTCATGAGCGTGCCGATCCGCGTGCGCGACGAGGTGATCGGCGCGATCGCGCTCACACGTCCGCCGAGCGATCCGCTCACGGATCTCGAGGGACGCTTCCTCTCCGCGCTGGCGGATCAGGTCGCGCTCTCCATCCACAACGCGCAGCTCTTCCGCAAGCTCGAGGAGCTCTCGACGATCGACGAGCTCACGAAGCTGCCCAACCGCCGCTACCTCCACGAGCGGCTCGCGAGAGAGATGGCCGACGCGCGCCGCTACGGGCACCCGCTCTCGCTCCTCATGATCGACGTCGATCACTTCAAGAAGCTCAACGATCGATCGGGTCACCCGATCGGCGACGCGGCGCTCGTGCTCGTGGCCGAGCGCCTCTCGCGCTCGCTCCGCGAGGTGGACACGATCGCGCGCTGGGGCGGCGAGGAATTCGTGGTGCTGCTCTCGCATGCGAACGAGGCCGACGCCCTCGAGGTCGCTGAGAAGCTCCGGCGAGTGGTCACCGAGATCGACACGCCGTGGGCGCGCGAGCAGCCCTTCGGTCACCTCTCGCTGAGCATCGGCGTGGCGGAGCTGCGCGAGGGCGACGACAGCGCCTCGCTCGTGCAGCGCGCCGATCGCGCGGTGTACGTGGCCAAGCGCGAGGGGCGCGATCGAGTGTCTCTTCCGCCGCGTCCGTCGCAGCCCGAGGCGTGATCGGAGCGCGCACGAGATCGACTTGTTCGCACGCGGGCCCTACGCTCGCGGCCGCATGGCGCTCGTGCGCGGAGATCGTGACGGAAGCTACGACGGCGTCGCGCTGACGCTCGCGGGCTTCGTGCCGTTCTTCGCCTACGTGGCGACGGCCTCGGGCTTCGCGTTCTGGCTCGACAGCGGCGAGCTGCTGGCGGCGGGCGTGGATCTCGACATCGCGCACCCGCCGGGTCATCCGCTCGCGGCGCTCGTGGCGCGCGCGTTCGCGTACCTGCCGATCGGACCGCTCGCGTTCCGCGTGGCGGTGGGGCAGGCGAGCTGCGCCGCGATCGGCGCGATGTTCTTCCACCGCGCGCTCGTGACCACGCTGCGCGCGCAGGGCGTGCGACACGACCTGGTCGTGCTGCCGACCGCGCTCGGCGCGACGTGGCTCGCGACGCTCTCGTACGGCTACTGGCTCCAGGCCGTGCGGCCCGAGGTGTACGCGCTCGAGGCGATGCTCCTCGCGATCGTGATCGAGCGCGTGATCGCGCTCGAGGCGCGCTGGCCCACGCTCGAGCTGACGCCGCTCTACCACGCGGGGCTCGCGCTCGGTCTCGGCCTCGCGAACCACCACTTCATGGCCTTCCTGACGGTGCCCGCGATCCTGCCGACGATCGCGCGGGTGGCGCGCGCGCGCGGGCCGCGGCCGATCGCGATCTTCGCGGGCGCCGTCGCGCTCGGCCTCGCGACGTACGTGTACCTGCCGATCCGCGCGGCGACGCACCCGCCGATCGACCTCGGGCACCCGACCGACCTCTCGAGCTTCTTCTGGGTGGTGTCGGCGCGCGCGTACCAGCACACGCATGCGATCCAGAGCGACCCGCTCGGCATCCGCGTGGTCGAGGTGATCCTCGCGATCGCCGAGGATCTGAACGTGGTCACGATCCTCGTGAGCCTCGTGGGCGCGTACGTGCTCGTGCGCGCGGCGGGCGCCAGGCGCATCGGCCTCGTGTGGATTGCGACGGCGCTCTTCGGGAGCCTCGGCCGCGCGATGCTCGGGTTCGTCCGCGGCAACCCCGACGCGCTCGGCTACCTCATGCCCACCGTCATGGCGATCGTCGCGCTCGCCGCGTCGTTCGTGGGCGCGGTGACGGTGCTGCTCTCCGCGGATACCGACGAGGAGGCGGCCCCGCGCGGAGCGAACGTGCGCGCCGCCGGCCCCAAGCCCGAGCGTGCGCCGCTCGTGGGCGTCGTGCTCGCCCTCGTGGCGCTCGGCGCGGGCGCCTGGCAGCTCCGCGTGGGCGCTGCGAGCGCGAGCCTGCGCTCGTTCACCGCGACCGACGCCTTCGACGGCCCGCGCTATCGCGATCTGCCCACGCGCGCGGTGGTCGTGGCCTACGGGCCACAGACCGCGTTCCGACACTTCGCGGAGCGCACGGTCGAGGCGAGCCGGCCCGACGTGACGATCCTGCCGATGCCGTTCCTCGGCTATCCCGGCGTGGTCGACGCGCTCATCGAGCGCGAGCCGTCGCTGGCCGGGACGCTCCGCGGCTACCTGATCGAGGGCGAGCTGCGACAGCCCGACGTGCAGAGCCTCGCGGCCGAGCGACCGCTCCTCGTGGAGATGGATCCGCGCGTGCCCATCTCGCTCGTCGAGACGATCGTGCCGACCGGGCTCCTCTATGGCGTGGAGCCCGCGGGCGCAGCCGACACCGACGTGGCCCGAGGTGCGCGCGTGCGCGAGGCGATCCTCGAGCGGCTCTACGCCGACCTCGGCGATCAGGTCGGGACGAGCCGCGAGACGCGCGAGCAGCTCGTGTGGCTGCACTACATGGACGCGATCTTCTTCGCGCGCGTCGGGGCGCGCGAGGCCGCGCAGGCCTCGGTGGCGCGAGGGCTCGCGCTCGCGCCGGAGGCCGCGGAGCTGCTCGCGCTGCGTGCCGCGCTGGCCGAAGGCGAGGGGCCGATCGACGTCACGCCCTTCCTCGTGGCGAGCCCTGCGCCATGAGCGCCACGGCGGAGACCGACGCCATCCCCTGCTTTCTCCTCTCGCGCGAGTGGCGCGATGGTCGGCGCGGCGTCGAGATCACGCTGTGGGGCCTCTCGGAACGGGGCGCGGTGAAGGTGATCTGCGAGACGGAGGCGGTGATGTTCGTGCCGCGGCGCATCGCGCGCGAGCGCACCGACGCGCTCGGGGCTCGACGCGAGGAGGTGGCCCTCCGATCGCTCGCGGGCGAGGACGTCGATGCCCTCTATTTTCCGGGGCAGCGCGCGCTCGTGCATGCGCGCGAGCAGCTGCGCGGTGAGCTCGCGATCCCGCTCGAGAGCGACCTCAAGCCCTCCGATCGCTTCCTCATGGAGCGCTTCGTCACGGGCGCGTTCGAGGTGAAGGGGCGCGTGACGAGCGGCCGCGTGGGCAAGGGGCCCGACGTGCGCGTCGTGCGCGAGGCGCGCGTGCGAGGCCTCGAGCGGCCGGGGCGCGAGGCGGTGCCCCTCTGCACCGTCGCGTCGCTCGACCTCGAGACCGACGGGGTCGACGGCGCGATCCTCTCGTTCGCGCTCGTCGTGCGGGGCCCGCTGCGTCACGAGGGGATCCCGCGCGAGTCGGTCGTGGTGGTGCGCGCCGCCGACGCGCCGCGCATCTCGAGCGTCGACGACGCGGCCTACGATCCCTCGCTCGTCTTCGTGCCCGACGAGCGCGCGCTCTGTCAGACGCTCCTCGATCGCATCGCCCTGCTCGATCCCGACGTGATCGTCGGCTGGAACGTGATCGAGTTCGATCTCACCGTGCTCGAGGAGCGCTGCCGCGTGCTCGGCGTGCCCTTCGTGATGGGTCGCAACGCGGAGCCCGCCCGCATCCTGCCGGGCGATCGCGGGCAGGTCTCGGTCGCGCGCATCCCCGGTCGCGTGGTGCTCGACGGCATCGCCACGCTCAAGAACGCGACGTGGAGCTTCGAGCGCTACACGCTCGAGCACGTGAGCCGCGAGCTCTTGGGCCGCGGCAAGAAGATCGACGCGAGCGCGCGCAGCAAGCAGGACAAGATCGACGAGATCCGGCGCATGGCGCGCGACGATCCGCGCGCGCTCGCCACCTACAACCTCGAGGACGCGCGGCTCGTCGCCGACATCGTCGAGAAGGCGGATCTGCTGGGCTTCGCGTTCTCGCGCGCCGAGCTCGTGGGGCTGCCCCTCGATCGGCAGGGCGGCGCGGTGGCGGCCTTCGATCACCTCTACCTCCCGCGCCTGCACCGCGCGGGCTTCGTCGCGCCCGACGTGGGCGTCGAGGTCGAGGCCGTGCAGAGCCCCGGCGGCGAGGTGCTCGAGAGCGTGCCGGGGCTGCACCGCGAGGTGCTCGCGTTCGACTTCCGCAGCCTCTATCCGTCGATCATCCGCACCTTCAAGATCGACCCGCTGGGCCTACAGCTCGCGCTCCATCTCGCGCCGTCGGCTCGGCCAGGGGGAGCCGCCTCGCCCGCCGCCGGGCGCCTCGATCCGAGCCTCGTGGGGGGCTTCGACGGCGCGTCGTTCACCCGCGAGCCCTCGATCCTGCCGCCGCTCATCGAGCGCCTCACGGAGGCCCGAATTCGCGCGCAATCCGAGGGAAACGAGGCCCTCTCGCGCGCGATCAAGATCCAGATGAACAGCTTCTACGGCGTGCTCGGGACGCCGGGCTGTCGCTTCTTCGATCCGCGCCTCGCGAGCTCGATCACGCGTCGCGGTCACGCCGTGATCCACCGCGCCAAGCGCTTCTTCGAGGACGAGGGCCTCTGCGTGCTCTACGGCGACACCGACTCGCTCTTCGTGCACGTGGAGCCGCGCGCCAAGGGGGCCGCCGCACGCGCCCTCGGCAAGGAGCTCGCCGCGCGCATGAACCAGGTGCTCGCGGACGAGATCGCGCGCGAGCACGACCTCGTGAGCGCGCTCGAGCTGCGCTTCGATCAGCACTTCGCGGTGTTCCTCATGCCCACGATGCGCGGCACCGACGTGGGCTCGAAGAAGCGCTACGCCGGCGCGGTGTACAAGGAGGGCGGCACGCTCGAGCTCGTGCTCCGTGGCCTCGAGGCCGTGCGCACGGACTGGACGCCGCTCGCGCGTCGCGTGCAGCGAGAGCTCCTCGAGCGCGTGTTCACGGGCCAGCCGTGGGAGGGCTGGCTCGTCGATCTCCGCGAGCAGCTCGTGCGCGGCAAGCTCGATCGCGAGCTCGTCTACCGCAAGCGCCTCCGGCGTGATCTCGACGCGTACGGCGCGGCCCCCCCGCACGTGCGCGCCGCGCGCCTGAAGGAGAGCACCGGCGAGATCACGGAGGGCGAGATCGAGTACGTGATGACGAGCAAGGGCCCGCTCCCGATCGAGCAGCTCACGCGCGGCACGCCGATCGACTACGCGCACTACCTCGACAAGCAGCTCGCGCCCGCCTGCGACGTGGTGCTGCCGCTGCTCGGCACGAGCTTCGCGCGGCTCTGCGGCACGCAGCTCAGCCTGTTCTGATTCGTCGTTCGAGGCGCCACTCGCACCGGTCCATTTGAGTGACACGTGCGCTCACGCCGAGCGCGCGTCCTCTCGCTCCACGACGACGGACCACATCGCGCGGAGCTTGGCGGCGCGCCTCGGGCCGAGCAGCGTGCACGCGTGCGCCACGTGGCCCGCGAGCGCGCTCGGTCCGAGCGGTGTGCCGTCGAGCTCTGCGCGCTCGTAGCCCTCGCGCGCCACGCGGTGGAGCACGGCGCGCAGCCGGTCGTAGCGATCGCGCGCCAGGTTGGGACGCTCGTTCACGACGACGCCGAGCACCTCCTGACGCACGTGTCGGCGGGCGATGCGCGTCTTGTCGTCGCGCAGGGCGAAGCCCTCGTCGCGACAGATCCGCGCCGCGAGCGACACGAGCGCCTCGACGCGGTGCGCGAGGCTCGCGTCGCCCGAGAACGTGAGGTCGTCGGCGTAGCGGGTGTAGGTCGCGCCGAGCTGCCTCGCGAGGCCCGCGAGGCGCGCGTCGAGGTGGAACGCGACGAGGTTCGCGAGGGCTGGAGAGCTCGGCGCGCCCTGCGGCAGGTGCGGCGCGCGCAGGCGCTGCGCGAGCAGGTGTCGCCGCGCGCGCGCGTCGTCA
>JAIBCE010000565.1 GCA_019694315.1 Sandaracinaceae bacterium | reverse complement strand
CGGCACCGCGGCCCCCGAGCGTGTGGTGCTCTACGGCCTCGACCTCGTCGTCGTCGGCGCCGAATTCCGCAACGGCACGGGCTGGTTCCAGTACCAGCTCCCCGCCCAGAGCGCGGCCGACATCGTCGATCTGCGCACCGCCGACGTGACCGGCGACGGCCGCCACGAGATCGTCGTCCGCGTGCGGCAGACGCTCGGCGACATCCGCCGTGACGTGCTCGTCGTGCACCAGTTCACGCCCACTGGCTTCCCCGCGCTCCTCCAGCGCGAGGTCTCCCGCGAGCAAGGCGGCAATCGCATCGAGAACGAGGTCCGCCTCGACGGCGGCGCGCTCGAGATCCGCCCCGGCACCGCGCGCGGCTGGACGCGCGAGAGCTGGCCGTACGCACCCACCACGACCGCCGGCCCCGACGGCATCGAGCCGCTGCTCCTTCCGTGGCTCGGTCAGCCCGTACGCTACCGTTACGCAGGCGGGCGCCTCTCACCGAGCTGACATACGCTGCCGCCACCATGTCTCTCGGCGGCAAGCACATCGTCCTCGGCGTGACCGGCGGCATCGCCGCGTACAAGGCCGCCTACGTCGCACGCGAGCTGCTCGCGCGCGGCGCCGAGGTGCGCGTGGCGATGACCCACACCGCCACCAAGCTCGTCGGCCCGCTCACCTTCACGGGCCTCACCGGCACGCCACCCGTGACCGATCTCTGGGATCCCAGCTACGCAGGCGAGGTCCACGTGGATCTCGCGCGCTGGGCCGACGCGATCGTCGTGGCGCCCGCCACCGCCAACGTGATCGCGCGCCTCGCGCACGGCCTCGCGGAAGATCCCGTGAGCGCCACCGCGCTCTGCTTCGACGGCCTCCTGCTCGTGGCGCCCGCGATGCACCACCGCATGTGGCAGCACCCCGCCACGACGGCCAACGTCGCCACCCTGCGCGCCCGCGGCACCCACCTCGTCGGCCCCGTCTTCGGCAAGCTCGCCAGCGGCGACGAGGGCGTCGGACGCATGAGCGAGCCGCTCGCGATCCTCGACGCGCTCACGGCGTCGCTCGCGCCCACCGCCCCGCGAGATCTCGCCTCGCTCGATCTGGAGGGCGTGCGCCTGCTCGTGTCGGCGGGCCCCACCTTCGAGGCGCTCGATCCCGTGCGCTTCCTCGGCAACCGGAGCTCGGGCCGCATGGGCTTCGCGCTCGCCGAGCGCGCGCGCGATCGCGGGGCGCGCGTGACCCTCGTGCGAGGCCCGGTGGCGCTGCCCGATCCGCGCGACGTCGAGGTCGTGAACGTGCGCTCGGCCCTCGAGATGGAGGCCGCGATCACCGCCCGCCGCGAGCAGCTCGACGCCATCGTCATGGCGGCGGCCGTCGCGGACTTCCGTCCTCGCGAGATCGCAGCGGACAAGATCAAGAAGAGCGACGGCGACGACGCGCCCACGATCGAGCTCGTGCGCAACCCCGACATCCTCGCGGGGCTGGGGGCCTGGCGCGCGAGCCGCGCGAGCGAGCGCCCGTACCTCGTCGGCTTCGCGGTCGAGACGACCGATCTCGTCGCCTCCGCGCAGAAGAAGCTCGAGCGCAAGAAGGTCGATCTCGTCGTCGCGAACCACGCCTCGGTCGCCTTCGAGGGCGACGACAACGAGGCTTTCCTCGTCGCACGCACGGGGGTCACGCCCACGGGCCACGTCGCCAAGACGGCCCTGGCCGACCGCATCCTCGACGCGATCCGCGATGGGCTCGCCACCCGCGGCTCGCTCGGCGCGCCGAAAAGTTGACGGATCCGCGCGCGATCGCGAGCGTCGGCCCCGATGCCCGACGAGCGCCTCCGCGATGCGACGGATCCCGAGCTCGACTCCCTCGACGAGTCCGACGAGCCCGCGATGCCGCCGTCCGTCGTCCGCGCGCGGCGCGTCGCGCCGTCGACGGAGCACCCTCTCCTTCGTCGCGTGCGAACGGGCGCGGGGATCGTCGCGCTCCTCGTCGCCGCCGGCCTCGCGGGCCTCTCGCTGGCCGAGCACGCGCGCGCCTCTCGTCCGCCGCCCGCCGTCGAGGTGCGCGTGCAGGACGTGCCCGTCACGACGACCCCGACCGAGACGGCGCGGCTCGTGGCCGACCGCTGGGAGAGCGCACCGCTCGTGCTCGAGGTCGGCGACGAGCGCATCGAGGGCACCCGCGGCAGCCTCGGCGTGCGTGTGGATCGCGAGGCGCTGGCGAGCGCGATCGCGCAGGCGGAGGACCCGAGCTCGCTCATGCGCCGCTACCACGTGCAGACGCGCCTCGGGCAGCCCCTCTCGCTCCCGCTGCCCATCGTGTCCGAGCCCGCGCCGCTGGTCGCGCTGCTCTCCGAGCGCAAGGACCACATCGACACGCGCGCGCGCGATGCGCGGATCGAGGCACGCACGGGCCGTGTGCTCCCCGAGACGGTGGGCCTCCACCTCGACGTGCTCGGCTCCGTCGAAGCGGTCTACGAGGCCGCCACGCGCGGCGCGTCCGTTGCGCGCGCTCTCATCGTGCGCGAGGAGCCTCGCCGCACGGCGCGCGATCTCGCGGACGTGCGGGTGGAGGCCGTGCTCGGCACCTACGAGACCCGCTACTCGACGCTCGAGCAGGCGCGCGACCGCTCGTTCAACCTGCACGTGGCGGCCTCCAAGGTGGATGGCACCGTGCTCATGCCGGGCGAGACCTTCGACTTCAACGCGGTCGTCGGCGAGCGCAGCGAGGCCAACGGCTTCCGCCCCGCGCCGGAGATCGCGGGCGGCGAGCTCATCGACGGAGTCGGAGGCGGCACCTGTCAGGTGGCCGGCACGCTCCACGCGGCCGCGTTCTTCGCGGGCCTTCCGATCGTGGAGCGCTCCCCTCACAGCCGACCGAGCGGCTACATCTGGATGGGCCTCGATGCGGTCGTCGTCTACCCGCAGCTCGATCTCCGCTTCACCAACGACTTCGACTTCCCGATCGTGATCGGCATGACCGTCGAGGCCGGCACGGTGCGCGCGGAGCTGCGCGGTGCGCGCTCGGCCCGCATGGTCACGTTCACGCGGCGCGTCGACGAGGTCCACCCCTTCACCGAGCGCGACGTGCCCGACCCGTCGCTCCCGAGCGGCGTGCGCGTGCTCCGACAGCGCGGCGTCCCCGGCTTCGACATCACGCGCTTCCGCATCGTGCGCGACGTGGCCCACAACCAAGCGCGCCGCACACGCTGGGAAGACGCGTACCCGCCCACCGAGCAGATCTGGCGCGTCGGCAGCGGCGGCCCCGCCCCCGCGGGCTACGTGCCTCCCGAGGGCGACCAGCACCTCGAGTACACGGCCGACGAGCTGCTGTCCGCGAGCTTCGGCGCGACGGTCGACGGCTTCGAGGTCACGCGTCGCGCGGGCCGCACGGGAGAGCCCGGCTGGATCGTGCGCGCCGGCATGCCCGACTCGATCCCCTGACGCTCACGCGTCGTTTCTCGCGCCTTCGGCGCGGCAGGGGGGAGCAACTCCCCCCAATCCCCCACTCGACGCTCCCCAAGCCTCGCTTTCTCGCGCGCTCCTGGGGTCTGCTTCGCAGACCCCGCCGCGAGGCGTCCCCGGCGGCGTCGATTCTTTCTCTGTATCTC
>JAIBCE010000003.1 GCA_019694315.1 Sandaracinaceae bacterium | reverse complement strand
GCCTCGGACGCCGCGAACGATGCGCCGATCACCCGCGCGCGCACCCCATCGAGCTCCACGCGCAGCGCCACGGTTCGGTCGAGGCCATGGGCGTCTCGGAGCGTGGCGCTGAGGCGCACGACACCGCGCTCGAGGAGCTGGGGCTGGAGCGCCGTGGAGAGCGTCCGCAGGCGATCGAGCGTCGGAGCGGGGCTCGGCACCGTCGCCCAGATCGGCCCGTCCGTGCTGCTCCAGCGCATCGCGAGGAGCGTGTGCGCGAAAGGGGCCTCGCCGCGCAGGGCGCCATCGACGCGAAGCGTGAACGCGCCTGGTGCCGCCGTGGGATCGGAGGCTCGCACGAGCACATAGAGCATCTCTGCGAGGGCCTCGCGAGGGACCTCCACGGGCACGACGCGGCTCGCCGTGACCGACGGCGTCGCGCGGCGCGTCTCGAAGCTCGACTCCACCGTGGCGAAGGGGATGCCCATCGTCCGCGCGGCCAGCGTCTGGCTCGCGAGCTCACGCCGCGCGGCGAGGGGGAGGTCGGGCCGCAGCCGCGCGAGAGCGCTCTCGATCTCGTCTCGTCCTGCCGTGTTCGCGAACGCGGCGCGCACGGCGGCCTCGTCGGGCGCGACCTCGAGCGCCCGGGCAGCGACCACGTGCGCCCTCGGCAGATCGGGGACGTCGACGAGCACCGAGATCGCCTCGAGCAGCGCCGTGACCTCACCATCGAGCTCGAAGAGGCGCTCGAGGAGCGCGACGCGCTCGTCGAGGAGGCGAGCCCGCCGGGGCTCCTCGTGCGCCACGCGTGCGGCCAGCGCGCGAGCCGAGGCCTGTCGCCTCACCGCGGCGATCTCGTCGAGGTCGATCTCGTCGAGCGGGACCACTCGATCGCGCGCCGCGTGACGGGCCCGAGCGCGCTGCTCGATCTCGAGATCTCGAACCGCGACCTCGATCAGGCTCCACGGGATCGGCTGGTACTCCTCGAACGAGTCGTCGCGCACACGAAAACCCCCGAATTCGGCGCCGATCCGGGGCGCGAGCCGCGTGAGGAGCGCAGCGACCCGCGAGCCCTCGCCCAAGAGGAGACCCGCGTCGACCTCTCGGCTCGCGACGATGCGGCGTGCGCTCGCGACCCCTCGGGGCATGCGCTCGAGCGTGGAGACGACGACCATCGGCGTGGCCGCGAGCTGCACCGCGACGATCTCGAAGATCTCCGGGCGTCGACCGAGCTCGACGGCGAGCACCTGGCGCACGTCGGGCTGCGAGGTGTCGATCCCAGGGCGCGGTGGCCCTTCGATCTCCAGCATGTCCGGGGCGATCGCGCGGATCGCGCGCCACCCGCACTGGATCGAGTCGCAGGGCTCGTCCTGCCAGCGCGACTCGAACGGCAGGGCGTCCGCCACGATCGCGCGATCGGCCGGCACGAGCACCCGGGAGAATCGCAGCACCGTGCGCTCCCGTGCGCTTCTCTCGTCGCCCACCACGCAGCGCGCCATGCCCAGGATCCGCGGCGCGCTCGCGTCGTCGGCGTCGAGGGTGTAGCCGAGCGCGAGCTCGGGGCGAAAGCGCGCGAGGAGCGAGCGGCGGGCATCGCTCCAGGTCGTGGGCCGGGTGAGGGCGCACTCGGCGGCGTGACCCTCGATGGTCCACGCGAGATCCATCGCGGCGCTCGTGTGGGCCTCGGTGCGTGCGCGGCTCAGAGACGACGTCGCCGCGCCGGGTACACATCCCGACGCGGCGACGAGGACGAGCCAGAGCGCGGCGAGGCCACGGCCCGGCAGGCGCACGCGCTCGTGGGAAGGGTCCGGGACCGATAGAGAAACGCGGTCCCCCCGAGCGTGGCGCGAGACGCCCGAGCGGGGGCTGGGGCCCCGCGCGGTAGCATTCGCGCCAGCGAATGGAGCGGGTGGGGGCCCCGCCTCGCGGGGGAGGGTCCGCACGGACCCTCGGGCCAAGTCAGCGGATCTCTGCGTCGAAGGTGACTGCACGCGTCCCGACGAGCATGACCGACGGTCCGGTCTCGAGCCGCTCGTAGCGACGCACGGTGCGCGTCATGTTGATCGAGACGAGCCCGCGCAGGGTCGGGAAGCCCGAGAGCGAGAGCGTCTCGCTGCCGTCGTCGGTGAGCTCCGCGTACGCCGCGAGCGAGCTGTCGGAGCGGCTGAACACGAGCACCGAGATCTCTGCCTCCTCGCCCGGCACCGTGTCCCACGCGAGCGGGATCCCCGACGCCGCCGTGAACGAGCGAGCCGAGTCGGAGGGCGGAGAGGTGATCGCGAAGCCGGAGGGCATGTGGAGCGCGCCGGGGAGACTCGTGAAGGGGATCGTGCCCGCCGCGCCACGGATCTCCACGTCGAAGCGCATCGCCTCGGGGAGCGTCGTGCCGAACATCGTGCCGTACGCGACCAGCGTGCCGGCGCGGCGCTGACGGAAGAGGTCGGTGATCGTCGCGCCGTTCGTGAGTCGCACCGGGCTGCCGACCTCGAGGCTCGGGGCCGACGTCGCGGGGCCGGTCGGGTTCGGACCGAGCGAGTCGCGCGGGTTCACGTCGCAGGTGAGCACGTAGGGGACCGGGCCCCGCTCGAAGTCCCAGAATTGCGCGGCCGCGCCGCTGAGCGAGCTCACCGAGTCGCGCACGCCGTCGAATGTACGCGTGTCGGACTGGTTCGCGCGCACGACGCCGCCGACGTAGCGGAACGGGAACGAGAGGCGCGGCGCGGACGTGCAGCTGTCGGTCGAGCCGTTCACGAAGTCCGTCTGCTCGATGTACGTGTTGCCGCCCGCCATCGCGCGACCCTCGATGATCGCGCCCACACGCGCGGCGCCCGTCACCGTGTAGGTGCCATCGCGCGCCGTGCGCGTCGTGGTGCTCGAGGTCACGCTGCCGCCCGTGAGCCGGATCTCGACGCCGGGCATCGGCGTGCCGGCGCAGTCGGTGACGATGCCCGTGTAGCAGACCGGGATCACCGGACGATCGCAGTTGTAGGTGCCGGGACGCCCCACGTTGCCGGTGAGCACGAGGCCACCACCGGGGCCGGGCGCGGCGCAGGCCTCGCCCTGCTCTACCCAGATCGCGCGCTCGGGATCGAACCACCAGAGCGGCATGCACTCGCCCTCCACGAGCGGCGGATCACCGGGGGGCAGCATGCCCACGGGGAACTCGACCGTGGCCGTCGTGCCGTCCGCGAAGTCGCCCGGGCCGGTCGAGGTCGAGATCTCGATGTCGACCATGCCGTAGCTCACGAGGGGATCCTCCGAGCCATCGGCGGACTCGCCGACGAAGTCGCCCGGCGCACCGTCGAGGTCGTCGACCGGATCGATCGGGGTCACGGCGATCTCGGCCATCTCCACGGGCATGCCCGAGGAGTCGACCAGCGACGTCCCCAGCACGGTCACGCGCGTACCGTCGGAGTCCACCGTGCCGCCCATCGTTCCGTCGACCATCACGCCCGGGCGCGCAGGAAGCAGCGAGACGTTGACGATGACGCGCTCCCAGCCGTCGACGTGCACGCGACGGTGCACCGAGAGGAAGCCATCGGCGCTGTAGTGCGCGACGTATTCGCCCGGGGCGATGGGCAACGAGTAGGTGCCCGCGACGTCGCTCGTCGCGTCGTGCGCGGCGGGGCTGAGCGTGATGTGGACCCCGGTGAGCGGTGCATGGGTGTCGGCGTGAGACACCACGCCGAGGAGCAAGCCCTCCACGGGGCCCGTGAAGGGATCGGTCTCGGCGAGATCGTCGGGGCCAGCGTCGGCGCCCGGCACGAACGCGTCCGTTTCGACGAGGAACGCGTCGGGAAGAACACGGGCGTCCTCACCCACCACGACGAACGCGTCGTCGGTCGCGCTCTCGTAGGCGTCGCGACCCGCGTCGCGGCGGGGCGGCGGGGTCTCCGGGCCAGGACATCCCACGACGACGAGCGCCCAGGACGAGGTGACGGCGACGAGCGAGCGACGCAGAGCGGGGGTGAGTGCCACGCGGGGGCTCCTTCCGTGAGAGTCGGCTCATCCTCTCAGATCCCCAGGCTGGTGGATACGGCAGGGGACCTTCGTGCGTGACGGTTGGTCCCTCGGGGAGCCAGCGGGTATCGTGCGCGCCTCTCGAATCCTTCCGGATCTCGGGCAACAGACACGCACACATCATGACCGACCCCGCTCCCCGTCGCGCGCTCCTCACCGGAATCACTGGACAAGACGGCTCCTACCTCGCCGAGCTCCTGCTCCAGAAGGGCTACGAGGTGCACGGGATCGTCCGGCGCGCCTCCACGTTCAACACCGGCCGGATCGACCACCTCTACGCCGATCCCCACGAGCGTCAGGCACGCCTCTTCCTGCACTACGGCGATCTCGCCGACGGCTCCGGGCTGCGCCACGCGATCGAGACGATCCGCCCCGACGAGATCTACAACCTCGGCGCGCAGTCTCACGTGCGGGTGTCCTTCGATGCGCCCGAGTACACGGCCGACGTGACAGGCAGCGGCACGCTCCGCCTCTTGGCGGCGTTTCGCGACTATGCGCGGGGTGCGGGCAAGCGCGTGGCGTTCTATCAGGCGGGCTCGTCGGAGATGTTCGGCGCGGCCAAGCCACCGCAGTCGGAGAGCACGCCCTTCCATCCGCGGAGCCCCTACGCCGTCGCGAAGGTCTCCGCCCACTGGTACGCGGTGAACTACCGCGAGTCCTACGGGCTCTTCATCGCGAACGGCATCCTCTTCAACCACGAGTCGCCACGCCGAGGCGAGACCTTCGTGACGCGCAAGATCACGCGCGCCGCGACGCGCATCAAGCTCGGCCTCCAGGACAAGGTCTACCTGGGCAACCTCGACGCCAAGCGTGACTGGGGCTTCGCCGGCGACTACGTGGAGGCGATGTGGCGCATGCTCCAGGCCGAGACCCCCGACGACTACGTGGTGGCCACCGGACGCGCCTATTCGGTGAGCGAATTCCTCGAGGCCACCTTCAGCCGCCTCTCGCTCGACTGGCGCCAGCACGTGGTGATCGATCCGCGCTACTTCCGCCCCGCCGAGGTGGACCACCTGCTCGGTGACGCGACGAAGGCACGCGAGAAGCTCGGCTGGAGCCCGAAGGTCGACTTCGACGCGCTCGTGTCGATGATGGTCGAGCACGACCTCTCGCTGGCGCAGCAGGAGAAGCTCCTGCGCGACGCCGGACACGCTCCGCGTGGAGGCGACCGTGGCTGATCGCGCGCCCGTGGTGGGTCCGCTCGATCGCGAGGCGCGCGTGTTCGTGGCGGGGCATCGGGGCCTCGTCGGCTCGGCCATCGTGCGCAGGCTCGAGCGCGCGGGGTTCCGGAGCCTCGTCACGCGCCCGCGCGCGGAGCTCGACCTGACCGACGCGCGGGCGGTCGACGCGTTCTTCGCCGCCGAGAAGCCCGCGTACGTCTTTCTCGCGGCCGCGAAGGTCGGTGGCATCCTCGCCAACGATCGTCACCCCGCGGACTTCATCCGCGAGAACCTCCTGCTCCAGACGCACGTGATCGACGCCGCGCATCGACACGGTGCGCGCAAGCTCCTCTTCCTCGGCTCCTCGTGCATCTACCCCAAGCACGCGCCGCAACCGATGCGTGAAGAGCACCTGCTCACGGGGCCGCTCGAACCGACGAATTCGGCCTACGCGATCGCGAAGATCGCGGGGATCGAGATGGTCAAGAGCTACCGCCGACAGCACGGCTTCTCGGGGATCTGCCTCCAGCCGACGAACCTCTACGGCCCGGGCGACAACTTCGACCTGCAGAGCTCGCACGTGCTGCCAGCGCTCCTGCGCAAGTTCCACGAGGCCAAGATCGCGCGCGCGCCGAGCGTCACGATGTGGGGCACGGGCACGCCGCGGCGCGAATTCCTCCACGTGGACGACCTCGCCGACGCCTGCCTCCACGCGATGGAGCGCTACGACGAGGCCGACATCGTCAACGTCGGCGTGGGCGAAGACCTCTCGATCCGCGAGCTCGCCGAGCTCGTGCGCGAGGTGGTCGGCTACGAGGGCGAGATCGTCCTCGACACGACCAAGCCCGACGGAACGCCCCGCAAGCTCCTCGACGTGAGCCGCCTCCACGCGCTCGGCTGGCGCGCGCAGATCGGCCTCCGCGAGGGCGTGGCGGGCACGTACCGTTGGTTCCTCGAGCACCCATGAGCGTCGCGCCGCTGCCCGAGCGACCACGGATCCTCTTCGTGGGCTGCTCGCTCGAGGACTACCTCGCCGACAGCCTCCTCCACGGGCTCAACGCGCTCCTCGGTGCTGCCGTGGTGGACGTGCCGCGCGTCGATCACCTCTACCGTGGCTTTCCGCACCTGCCGGTGATCTACGGGCGCGGCTTCAGCCTGTATGGGCGCGCGCCCGACGCGCACCCGCTCCGGGCCCGCTACGAGCACCGGCTCGGGCGGGGCGAGTTCGATCTGCTGGTGTTCGCGAACGTGCATCGCACGCCCGGCGAGCTCGTGCGCCTCCTTCCGCTCTTGGGCTCCACGCGCGTGGCGCTGCTCGACGGAGAGGACGACATTCGCCTCTTTCCGCGCGGCGCGGCGCTCCTCGAGCACCCGGCGCTCCTGCGCTTGCGCTTCGATCGCCGCTGGCTCTACTTCAAGCGCGAGTGGGCGCCCGACGCGCCGCTCTCGGCTCGCTGGAAGGCGGCCACGATGCACCCGCTCACGCCGCCTCGCGATCGCATCCGCCCCGCGAGCTTCTCGATCCCGTCCGACGTGCTCGTGCCGGAGGGCGCGCTCCACGAGGGCCGCACGCAGGACTTTCCGCATCACATCGTCGACGCAGAGGTCGCTGCGCGCCTGGGTCGGCAGACGAAGTACGCCTTCTCCGACGAGGCCGCGTACCACGCCGATCTCGCGGCCTCGCGCTTCGGGATCACGACCAAGCGCGCGGGCTGGGATTGCCTGCGCCACTACGAGATCGCCGCGCGCGGAGCCATTCCCTGCGTGCGCGCTCTCTCGAGCAAGCCGAGCACGTGCGCCCCGCACGGCCTCGACGCGTCGAACTGCATCGACTACACGAGCTACGACGATCTCGTGCGACGCATCGCGGCGCTGAGCCCCGAGCGCGAGCGTGCGCTCCGCGAGGGCGCGTACGCCTGGGCGCGCCGCAACACCACGGTCGAGGCGGCCAAGCGCTTCCTCGACGTCGTGCGCGCGGGCTGACGCAACGCTCACGTCGAGCGAGTCAGCGAGCGACCGAGCGCAGGACCCTGTCGTACGCGGCCGTCGCAGCGCGGCGGCTGAACACGGACTCGCACGCGATGCGCCCCGCGCGACCCATCGCGCCTCGCTCGGCGGGCGACATCGCGAGCATCGCGCGCACGCCCTCGGCGAGCGCCTCGGGAGACTCGGGCGCCACGCACACGCCGCAGCCATGCGCCCCGATCACGCGCGCGACCTCCGAGCTGCCCTCGACGGCGGCGAGCACGGGGCGCGCCGCAGCCATGATGCCGTAGAGCTTGCTCGGCACGAGGTCGCCGCCGATCCCGCGTCGCATGGTCACGAGCCCCACGTCGGCGCTCGCGAGCAGCTCGCCCAGGCGCTCGCGCGGCTGCGGGGGCAAGAAGCGCACGTGGCGAAGGCCGCGCACCCGCACCTCGTGCTCGAGGGGCTCACGCGCGTTGCCGTCGCCGACGACCACGAAGCGCACGGGCAGATCGCGGAGCAGCTCCGCCGCGCGCGGCAGCTGCTCGAGGCCCTGGCTCAGCCCCACGTTGCCGGAGTACTGGACGACGAGCGGCTCGACGAGGTCGTGGGCTCGCGCGAACTCGTTGTCGCGCGGCGCCTCTTCGATGGCCGATGTGTCGGCCCAGTTGTGGATCACGGTGATCCGTCCGCGCGGGACCCCGCGTGCGACGAGGCGGTCCGCCATCCCGTCGGAGATGGCGATCACGTGCGCGGCGCGGCGATAGAGCGTGTTCGCCGCGAGCTCCACGGCGCGCGCGAGCGGCCCCGGGCGCAGCACGCCGAGGTGCAGCGCCACGTCGGGGTAGAGGTCCTGCACGACGTAGACGAAGGGCGTGCGCCGCAGCGCGCGGAGCAGCGTGCCGGAGGCGCCGAGCAACAAGGGCGGCGTCGACTGGACGAGGGCCACGTCGACCGGCTCGCGCAGGCTCTCGGCGAACGAGCTCGCGAAGTACGACGCGTAGTGCGCCACGCGGCGCGGGATGGTGCGGCGCGCGGGTCGATACGAGGGCACCCGCACGATGCGCACGTCCCGCTCCACCTCGCGCCGCGGCAGGTCCGCCTCCTGCCCCTCGAGGAGCCGATAGCTGGGCTGACCGCAGACGACCTTCACCTCGTGGCCCGCGGCGCCGAGGTCCACGCAGAGGTCGTGCAGGAGCTGCGCGGTGGCCGCGATCTCCGGCCAATAGTGCTGATTCAAGACGAGGACACGCACTCGATCACTCCGCTCCGTCGCTGGGCGCGCTCCCTCGAGGTCGAGCGCGCCGCGTCGCTCTCGCGACGATTCGGTGCGCCGTACGCTCGGAAGGTTCAGCGCGACGGTGCCACCGTCTCGAGGGATCGCAACCTCGCGCGGGCACGAAACGTCGGCGCGGTCCCAGGCAACGAAAACCGTGGCATAAGCACCCCTCTCCGAGGATTCGACGTGTCGACGCTCTCGAACGCTCCCGCCCCCGAGCCCCGTGATCCCCGCGCCGACGCGCTCGCTGCGACGATCCACGCCGACGAAGAGGCTCCCGGTCGCTGGCCCGCGCGAGGCTCGGTGCCCCTCACGGTGCTCGTCCCCGCCAAGAGCGAGGCGAGCAACATCGTCGAGTGTCTGCGCCGTCTGCGCTGGGCCGAGCAGGTGGCGGTCGTCGACTCCGGCTCGAAGGACGACACCGTCGCGCTCACCCAGGCGATGGGCTGCGAGGTGTACTGGTTCGACTTCCCGAACCACAGCCCCGACGGCTGGCCCAAGAAGCGGAACTGGGCGCTCGAGACGTTGCCGCTGCGTCACGAGTGGGTGCTCTTCATGGACGCCGACGAGCACATGACCCCCGAGCTCGCGGCAGAGATCGCCGACGTGCTCGCCGGGCGTCGCAAGCCTGCACGCGGCGGTAGCGGCGATGGCTGGTGGATCAACCGCAAGCTCATCTTCATGGGGCGCTGGATCGAGCACTGCGGCTACTACCCGTCGTGGAACCTGCGCCTCTTCAAGCACGCCCTCGGTCGCTTCGAGCGCATGACGACGCAGGGCGATACGGGCTCGGGCGACATGGAGGTCCACGAGCACGTGACCCTCGCCACCGGCCCGGCGGGGTATCTCGAGAACGACTTCCTCCACTACGCCTACGCAGACATCGCGAGCTGGGTGGAGAAGCACAATCGCTACTCGTCGTGGGAAGCACACGTGGCACGCGAGGGACACGCCGACGGGCTCGGTGCCTCGCCGTTCGGCAATGGCATCGAGCGAAAGCGGTGGATCAAGCAGATGAGCAGGCAGGTGCCTGCGCGACCCACGCTGCGCTTCATGTATCACTACGTCCTGCGCGGCGGGTTTCGCGACGGCTACCCGGGCTGGGTCCTCTGTCGCCTGCTCGGCATGTACGAGTTCCTCTCGGTGGCCAAGGAGCAGGAGCTCCGCACGAGGGCCGAGGACCGATGAGCGGCCGGGCCCTTCGCGTGTTGCACGTGACCCCCTCGTTCCACCCCGCGGGTTGGTACGGCGGGCCGAGCCGCTCGGGCTACGGGCTCGTGAAGTCGCTCGCGAGCAACGGCGCGGTGGTCCGCGTGCTCACCACCGATACGAACGGGCCGCGAGAGACGCTCGACCTCGAGCGCGACGTCGAGCTGCCGCTCGTTCCCAACGCCACGGTCCGGTACTGCGCGAGGCGGCTGCCGGAGTCCGTCGCGCCGAGCCTGCTCCGCGTGCTGCCGTCGTGGGTCGACTGGTGCGACGTGATCCACCTGACGGCGATCTACAACTTCACGACGTTCCCCACGCTCCTTCTGGCGCGCGTGCGACACAAGCCCCTCGTGTGGTCTCCGCGCGGCGCGCTGCTGCGATGGCCTGGCTCTCGACGCACCGCGGCCAAGCGTGCGTGGGAGCTCACGGCGAGGCCGCTCCTCGACCGGCGGCTCACGCGCATGCACGCCACCTCGGATCGCGAGGCGGAGGCGAGCGAGCGTCGGATGAAGGTGCCAGCGATCCTCGTGCCCAACGGCGTCGATCTGCCCGAGGCCTGGCCGAGGCCCGCCCGCGACGCGACGCTGCGCGTGGGCTTCCTCGGCCGCATCGATCCCGTCAAGGCCATCGATCGCCTCCTCGACGCGCTCGCGCTGGTGGAGGGCGCGAGCCTCTCGATCGCGGGGGGCGGCAACCCGGAGTACCAGCGGCTGCTCGAGGCGCAGGCCGCGACCGCGCGCGTGTCGTCGCGCGTTCGATTCCTCGGGGAGGTCGACGGCGCGTCGAAGGCGGCGTTCTTCGCGGGCATCGACGTGCTGGTGCTCCCGTCGCACACCGAGAATTTCGGCCTCGTGGTGGTCGAGGCCCTCTCGTACGGCGTGCCCGTGATCGCGAGCGATCGTACGCCTTGGTCGTCGTTGCCGCAGGAGGGCGCGGGCTGGTTCGTGAGCAACGAGCCGCCGGCGCTCGCGGCAGCGCTGCGCGAGGCACGGACGGCGGATCTCGGTGCCATGTCGCAGCGGGCGCGTGCTCTCGCGGAGCGCCTCTACTCGTGGCGTCATACGGGGCAGGAGATGCTCGGCCACTACGAGGCGCTCGTGCGCGCGGCGGGCGAGGCATGAGGAACATCCACCTCGTCTCTCCGGATCTCTTCGAGCGGCCGGGCGGGATCGCGCGGATCAGTCGCGCGACGAGCCACGCGATGGCGTCATGGGCGCGTTCTCGGGACCATCACCTGCACGTCCACGTGCTCTACGACGCGCCCGACGCGCCCCGCACCCCGCACGTGCCGGACGACGCGACGTTCCACGGCTATGGCCGCAGCCGTGTGGCGCTCGGACGCGGGATTCTCCAGGCCCGCCTCGCGGAGGCGATGCCGTTCTTCGTGTTCTCGCACGTGAACCTCGCCACGCTCGCGCTCCCCTTCCCTCGCGTGCCATACGCCATCATCGCGCACGGGATCGAGGTGTGGTCCCCGCTCTCGGCCACGAGGACGGCGGCACTTCGACGCGCCTCGAGGGTGTGGAGCGTGTCGGACTACACGGGCCGCATCGTGCGTGCGCTCCACGGTGTGGTGCCCAGCCGCGGACGCACGCTGGTGAATTGCATCGATCCACTCTGGTCGAGCTCGGTGGATGCGAGCGTGGTCGACGACGGTCCGCCGTATTTCCTCCTCGTCTCGAGGCTCGGCAATTTCGAGGAGCAGAAAGGCGTGGGCCACACGATCCACGCGTTCGCGCTCGCGGCGGATCGGGGCTGGATCCCGGCCAACGCGGAGCTGCACATCGTGGGGGATGGCCCGCAGCGGCAGAGCTACGAGGGTGAGGCGCGCCGGACGAGGCACGGGGCGCGGATCCGCTTCCTCGGTCGCGTCGACGACGCGACCCTCCAGCGCGAGTACGCACGCTGCCAGCTCTTCGTTCTACCATCGGGCAAGGAGGGCTTCGGCCTCGTGTTCCTCGAGGCGATGGCGAACGGCAAGGCCGTCATCGCCGCAGCAGCAGGCGCCGCGCCCGAGGTGGTGTCGAACGAAGAGACGGGTCTCATCGTGCCGTATGGCGACGTGGGCGCGATCGCCGCAGCCATGAGCCGACTCTCTCGTGACGGGGCCTGGCGACGGGAGCTGGGCGCACGCGGTCGACGGGCGGTGGAGACGTCGTTCAGCTACGCGCACTACGAGCGCGAGGTCCACGCCGAGCTCGATTTCCTGCGAGGTCTGTGATGTGCGGCATCAACGGCATCGTCAGCCTCAGCGGCGCTCCGATCGACGCCAGCGAGACCAAGGCGATCACGGCCGCGATGGCGCGGCGCGGGCCCGATGGCGAGGGGTTCGTCGATCTCGGCTCCGTGCAACTCGGTCACCGACGCCTCGCGATCGTCGACCTCACCGACTTCTCCTCGCAGCCGCTGCGCTCGCACGACGGTCGCTTCGTCATCGCCTTCAATGGCGAGATCTACAACTACCAGGCCCTGCGCGAGGAGTTGCTCGCGCGCGGCTCGCGCTTCTCCTCCAAGGGCGACACCGAGGTGATCGTCGAGGCCTATCGACACTTCGGCGAGGGCTGCGTCGGCCGGCTCCGAGGCATGTTCGCCTTCGGCATCTGGGACACGCACGAGCAGTCGCTCTTCCTCGCCCGCGATCCGCTCGGCATCAAGCCGCTCTGCATCGCGCGCACGCGTGAACACCTGCGCTTCGCCTCCTCGGCGCGGGCCCTCTTGCTTGCGAGCGACGTCGATGCGCAGATCGACGATGCGGCCCTCTCGTCGTACCTCGCGTGGGGGCACGTGCCCGAGCCGGCCACGCTCTTCCGCGGCATCACCATGCTCCCTGCCGGCAGCACCTTGACCGTGAGGGCCCAGCGGGTGGGCTCGCCCCAGCGGTTCTGGCGCGTCGGCGATCTCTGGCGATCACCCATGCCTGCGGCGACCCCGCATTCGTTCCGTGAGGCCGCCCTCGGCACCGTCTCGGCCCACCTCGTGGGCGACGTGAAGGTGGGCGTGTTCCTCTCGGCGGGCATCGACTCCTCTGCGCTCCTCGGCCTCGCGACCGAGGTGCAGGGGCGCGCGCAGACGGCCATCACGCTCGGCTTCGACGAGTTCGCCGGCACGCACTCGGACGAGGTGCCGCTGGCCACGCGCATCGCCGCGCAGTTCGGGGCCGAGCACCACGTCAGTCGCATCACGCTGGACGACGTGGAGCAGCTCATCCCGGAGTTCGTCGAGGCGATGGACTCACCCTCCACCGACGGGCTCAACAGCTTCCTCGTGACGCGTGCGGCGCGACGCCTGGGCCTCAAGTGCACGCTCAGCGGCATGGGGGGCGACGAGCTCTTCGGCGGCTATCCGGTGATGCATCGCTTCGCGACGATGGAGCGCGTGAGGGCGCGCGTGCCGCGGGCTGCGTGGAGGCTCGCCTCGGCCGTGGCCGCGCCTTCGGCGGCGTGGCGTCGTGAGAAGGTCCGCTACGTGGCCGACGCCATGCGCGCACCGGAGTCGCTCTACCACCTGCTGCGCGGCGTGCGGACTCCGGACGAGGTCGCCGGGCGGATGGGGCAGGATCGCTTCCGTGCGGCAGGGGGACTCGAGGCGATCCTCCAGCCAGTTCGCACCGTCTGGCAGGGGGTTCCGGAGCATCCCTGGGTTCGAGTGGTGACCGCCGAGTTCGCCCTGTACCTGCGCAACCAGCTCCTCCGCGACAGCGACTGGGCCTCGATGTGGCACGGCGTCGAGCTGAGGGTGCCGTACGTCGATCGAACCTTCCTCGAGGCGTGTGCTGCGAACGTCGTCGCCGCGCGCGGCGCGGGAGGAAAGCGCCTGCTGGCCGAGGCTCCGAGCCCGGCGCTCCCGACCGCCGTCGCTCGGCGCCCCAAGACGGGCTTCTCTCTGCCCATGTCGTCGTGGACGGTCCGCGCCATCCGCAACGGTCTGCTGCAGATGCCGTCGTTCCTCGCCCTGGGCGAGCCGCGCCGAGACTCGATGGCGCTGGCAGATCAGGTCGAGCGCGGCGAGCTCCACTGGTCGCGCGCATGGTCTCTCACCGTGCTCGATCGCTACGTCCGGCCGCGCCAGCGCTGGGGGAACGCATGAGCTCTCCCGCAACCCCCACCGCGCCGGGCGGCGAGCTGCAGAGCGAAGCAGAGCCTCGCGGCCACGACTACGCCGCGTCCGGTCAGATCATCATCGCGGCGCTCCAGATCTTCATCGCGCCGTGGGTGCTCGTGTGGCTGATCGCAGGCTCCTCGCGCACCGCTCGCGACGCCACGGGCGTCGCCGCGGTGGCCACGACAGGCGCTGCCGTCGTCCTCGCGTCGCAGGATCAGGTGATCGGCGCGAGGGCGCTCCTGACGGTCGCGTGCGGCGTGCTCGCCATGGCGCTCGATCATCGCCCGAACAACCAGCACCCGAGCATGTTGGTGTCTCTGCCGACCGCGCAGCTCATGAGCATCGGGATGTACGTGTGGATCATGGACACGTACCCGGGCGAGTTCCCGCCGCTCTGGTCGCTGTGTACCGCCGCCACGCTCGAGACGGCTCAGTGGATGATCCTCGGCGCGCTGCTCGCGTACGAAGCAGGGCGCTGGCTCGCCTGGTCGACGGGCGCCACGAGCAGCGTCGCGTCGTCGTTCCGACGCGCCATGGACGACCTGGCGCGCAGTGAGTACGCCCTGCAAGCGATGATCGTGGTGGGGCTCGCGATCTTCGGGCTGATCCTGAGTATCCGTGGCGTGGGCTACCTCGCGCCGCTCCTGCCGACATCGGTCGCAGGTCTCCTCGGGAACATGGAGTTCCTCTACTACGTGGCCATCTACGCAGCGATCGCGGCGGCGATCCGACGCCAGCGCAACGTCGCGTTCGTCATCGGGTGGTGTCTGCTCGCGCTCGCCTACGAGCTCATCTCCGGGAGCAAAGGACGCTTCGCCGGCTACATCCTCTTGCCAGCGGCGTTCGTCTACGTCGTGACGCGCAAGAGGACGCACTACGTCGCGACATCGCTCCTCGTGACGCTCGGCCTCGTCTCCTGGCTCGTCGTGTACCCGACCCTGATCGAGTACCGCCTGCTCCTCGAGCAGGACGCCGACAGCGATCCGGTCGCCGCGATGGCCACTGCCAACGCGCGCAGCACCGACTCCTACTACGACAAGGTCATGACGCCGCTGGTCGGCAGCGTGCTCGCGGAGCAGTCGCTCGCGATCACCAGCGCGATCGAGTTCGACGTGCGGACCTCGGCCGAGGAGCTGCCGCAGCGCTTGTTCCTGTTCTGGATCCCCCGCTTTCTCTGGCCTGGGAAGCCCATGATGCTCGACAGCAACTGGATCGGTCGCGAGAGCCGACGCCTGTCGCAGTCGAACACCACCACGGCCGTCGTGACCACGAGCGTGGCCGAGCAATATGTCTACTTAGGACCTTGGGGCGTGCTCCTCACGGCCCTCGTGGGCTTCGTGACGGCCGTGCTGTTCTGTGGCGTTCGCTTCAACACCCGAGCGACGGACATCGAGATAGGCCTCACCACCTACATGAGCCGCACGCTGCCAGGTCTCATCGCCAGCTCCTTCGAGGGCGCGTTCACGGGCGTGCTCCTGCACGTCCTGGTGCTGTTCGTCTTCGTCGTGGTGGCGCGCGCCACGGCGCCCACGTCACGCCGCCGGACGCACGCGACATGAACGCTCGACCCCACGTCCTCTGGATCGCGACGCACCCCATCCAGTACCAGGCGCCCGTCTTCCGGCACCTCGCGGCCTCGTCGCGCGTCACGTTCGAAGCGGCGTTCCTGACCCGACACGGCGTCGAGTCGACCTTCGATCCCGGCTTCGGCGCCGAGTTCGCGTGGGACATCCCGCTGCTCGACGGCTACACCTCCTCGTTCATCACGAACGCGCGGCACATCGACGCGCCCGTTGCGGCGTCGGCGGTGGTGCGCTTCCTCGCGACCCATCCCGCGACGCTCACCGTGGTCTCGGGCTACCACGCACACGGGCTACGCGTCGCGCTCGCCACGGCGAGGCTCCTCCGGCGCCCCGTCGCGCTTCTGTCCGAGAGCACGCTCGAGAGCTCGGAGGCCCGCAGCTCGGTGCAGCGCGTGAAGCGCGGCGTGCTCGGCGCGCTGCTCCACGGCCAATGGGCGCTCGCTCCTGGACAGCGCGCGCGTCGCTACCTCGAGTCGCTCGGCGTGCGTCCCGAGCACGTCCATCCCTATCCCTACTGCGTGGATCCGGCGCGCCTCGATCACGCGTACCTGGAGCGCGAGCAGACGCGCGCTCGTTGTCGCGACTCGCTGGGCATCCCCGACGATGCGTTCGTCTTCCTCTTCGTCGGCAAGCTGGTCGAGAAGAAGCGCCCGCTCGAGCTGCTTCGTGCGTTCCTCTCTCTCGAGCGAGGGCACCTCGTGTACGTGGGCAGCGGAGAGCTCGAGCCCACGCTCCGTGCGGTCGCAGGGCGGAGCCCTCGCGTCCACTTCGCGGGCTTCAAGAACCAGACCGAGCTCCCCGCCTACTACGCGGCGAGCGACGTGCTCGCCCTCCCCTCACGCGCCACCGAGACCTGGGGCCTGGTCGTCAACGAGGCCATGTCGCTCGGCAACGCCATCATCGTGTCGAGCGAGGCGGGCTGTTCGGACGACCTCGTGCGTGGACGCGGCACCGGATGGGTGGTGGAGCGTCCGGACGAGCTGGCGACCGCGCTGCGCGCGGCGCTCGCGGACCCAGCGCGCGTGGCGGAGATGGGGCGCGCCGCTCGTGCGCTCATCGAGGCCCACCGCCCGATCCACGCCGCGCGCGGCGTGGACGACGCGGCGATCGCCTCGCTCGCGCAGCGCTGAGGACGGCGCGGCGGTCAGCGGCTCGGCGCCTCGATCTCGCAGAGCTCGAAGAGGCGCGAGAGCCGTCGCGCGTACGTGTGGTCGGCGTGGGCGCGGACCTGCCCCGCGCGCGCGATGGCGTCGCGCTCTTCGGGCCTCGCCAGGTAGTGCTCCACACGCGCGCGAAGATCGTGCGCGCCCTCGAACGTGGCGATCTCCACGCCGGGGACGAAGAACTCCTTCAGGCCGGGGGCGTCGGAGATCTGGAACGCGCCGATGCCCGCGGTCTCGAAGATGCGCGCGTTGGCGCTCTGCACCTCGGCGAAGTGGCTCGTCGAGACCACCACCCGCGCACACGCGAGGGCGCGGGCCTTCTCCTCGAAGGCGAGATCGAAGCCCTGCCACCAGGCCTGCGTCGGATGCGGGTTCTCCATCGCGGGGCGTGGTCCGAAGAGCCGCACGTCCATCCCGAGCAACGGCTCGAGCACGTGCATGCGGTATGGGTAGAGGTTGCCGTACACGAGCACGTCGCAGCCGAAGCGTCGTCGATCGTCGTCGGTCGGCGTCGCGGGTCGATGGCGGCTCGGCTCGCAGGCCTCCGGCAGGTAGTGGACGTGCTTCATCCCCGCCGTGCCACGCATCTTGTCGACGATGAACGGATCCTTGAAGAAGAGCCCCGTGTAGGGCGCGAGCATGAAGCGGTGCGCGCCGAAATTCGCGACGTGATCCTGGAACCACCCCGCCACCGCGATCCCCAGATCACGCAGGGCCTGGACCGTCGCCGGGGAGACGTCGTTGATGCTCAGCACGAGGACGAGCTCGGGCCGCTCTGCCCCCGCCTGCGCGACGAGGCGGCGCTCGACGAGCGTGCCTGCCCCAGGGATCGCGAGCGCCCTCCGCACGAAGCGACCATAGGTCGGATGCCATCGCAGGCGCTGGAGCCACGACGGGCCCTCGTCCGGGTCGCACCGCGTGACCGAGCACCCCATCGACGCGAGCGCATCGCACGCGTTGCGCTCGGCCGTGTCGCGGTGCGAGCGCCCGAACACCAGCACCTTGGGCTGGCCCGGGCGACGGCCCTCGCCACCCACGCGTTCGTTCATGGGAGCCACCGTCGTCGATTCTCGCGCACGATCATGCGCGCCACGGCCTTGGCCGAGCCCACGAGACCGATCCGCTCTCGGCGCAGCGTCCGCAGCGCCGAGAGCAAAGCGGGTGGACGCGCCCAGCTCATGCGGATCACGTACGTCGCGCGCTCGTAGAGCGCATCGCGTAGCTCGTCGCTCAGCTGCGGGTCCCGCGACAGCTCTCCGATGACGGCCGCGACTTCTTCCACGCTCCGGCCCGATCGGTGGTTCGCGCCCGAGAGGTTCGCGTCGTGCCAGCGCACGTCGGCGATGGGTGCTCGACCGAGCGCGAGCTTGCCGTGCCGCGCGACCTCGACGAGATAGGCCCAGTCGGCGGCGTGCCGCCAGCCCTCGCGAAACCGCGGCAAGCGCAGAAAGCCCGCGACGCGGAAGAGCATCCCTGTGATGTTCCCGTTGAAGCTGCCGTGCTGCACCACGGCGCGCAGCGCCTCGTCGTGGGTGAGCACGCGCGACTCGGTGCTGATCGCGTCGAGGCCTGCGCCGTGCGATCGACCCACGATGCGACTCTGTGGATCGATGCTCACGAACTCGTTCACGACGAGGTCGACGTCGGGCCACGCGTCGATGTGGCGCTCCATGATCTCGAGGGCGTCTTCGCGCAGGCGATCGTCGCCGCAGAGGATCACGGCGTGACTGGTCGTCACGCGCGCGAGCCCATCGTTCAGGTTGCCGAACAGGCCGAGGTTCCGCGCCCGCCTCACGATCGTCGCGCCGCGCGCCTCCCACGCGTCGAGCAGCGCGCGCACGGCGGGCTTGGTCGAGCAGTCGTCGACGACCAGCACCGGCGCGCCCGTGCGGATCGCACTCTCGAACGCCTCGCCCAGGTAGGCCGCGTCGCCGTTGTACGTCGGCATCACGATGGTCACGCGGGCCGCGGGACGCGAGCGCGTTGCTTGCTCGGCCGTCTCGAGAACGGTCTTCGCCGTCTCCTGCCGAGTGGCTGTGCCAGACCCTGCCCCGTGTTCGTCCAGCTCGCTCACGCGGCCTCTCCGTCGAGCACGTACCACGCGGTCGGGAACAGATCCCGCGGACGAGGCGCGCCCTTCCACCAGAGCGCGGGGGCGACGACCATCCCGTCGCGCGAAGACAGCCACGCCCCCCACCACGAGAACGAGCTGTTCGCGACGATGCGGTGACGGCACGCCGCGATCAGCGCGAGGTCGAGCAGATCGGCATCCTCCCCTTCGCTCGCGATCACGCGCTTGGGCTCGAGCCACGCGAGCTCGCGCGCGACGAAGTCGGGATCGTCGCCGAGCACGAAGAACTGGGCGCTCGGGGCCTGGGCGCGAACTCGCTCGACGGCCGCGCGGTAGTACGACACGGGCAGGACGGGCTCGTAGTCCTTGCGCCGCACGTGCAGGGCCACGGAGTGGGGAGCCTCCGACGCGGCCGTGACCTCGGCGCTCGCGCGCACGTTCGGTGTCAGCGCTGCGCGGACCTTCTCGGTCACCGCCTCGAAGTAGCGGGGGCTCTGGAGGTAGGCCTCGAGGTATCGCGGCGCTCCGCCCGCGAGCAGCGCGGGGTGATACGAGATCCCACGCCCATGCATCTGCTCGGGCTCCGTCACGCGGAACGCCTTCCAGCGTCGGTAGGAACGCGCGATGGCCCAGCCGATCTGGAGGCGATTGGCGGCGACCGGTGGCTCGGCGAGGCGATCGAGGCGGTAGCTCCGGCGATAGATGTCGCGCGCGAAGCCCGTCGTCACGTCCACGCGGAGCGGTCGTCCGGTCGCGGCCGCGATGCCGAGCGCGCTCGCGTACTGGAACAGCTGGTTGCCGAGCCCTCCACGGATCCGCACGACGAGAGGTGATGCCATCGCGTTCCTTCTCGAGGCCGAGACCAGAGCTTCGCGCTCGACCAGTTCCTGTGCTTTCGTGGTTCGGAGGTGGCGAGACGTTCGACGCCCAGCCGGCCCAAACTTCCCAATCTGCGCCGCGATTCTCGGAAGGAGTCGATCAGCGGGGACGACGGAAGTGGAACAGGCCGCAGGCGTAGTCCGCGGTCACGAAGTCGTCGGGGCGTGCGGGATCGACCAGGTGCCCTCGGTCGTTCACCGCGGCGAAGGCCACGAGCTCGAGCTGCGAGAGCTCGCGAAGCACCGTGGCCGGCGCCAGCACGCGATGGGCGTTGAAGCACACTCGCTCACGGCCGATCGGCACACCGAGGTACAGGCTCCCGCCCGGAGCCACGACGCGCGCAAGCTCCTTCATCGCGAGCCGCGATCCTTCGGGCTCGAGAGGGTCGCCATAGCGTCCGAGGCCGACGTGCTCGATCACGTGGAGGCACGAGAGGGAGCGCAGCGTGCGGTCGGCGAAGGGTAGCGCCAGCACCGACCCGGACACGCACTGGATCCCCTCGACGGGCGTGCCGAACGGTCGGATGTCCACATAGGTGACGGGGGCGAACGATGCGCAGTGCGCCACGAACCCATCGACCCGCGAGCCCACGTCCACGTGATCGTCGACGCCGCTCCGGAACACCTGCCGCGCCGCCCAGAGATCCTGGTGGAAATAGTGTCCGCTCGCGGTCCCGGCGGCCTGCGCGCGGTCGAGCCACGCCGGGTGCAGGTCGAGCGCGGGGATCTCCTCGTGCGAACGGCGCGCGTAGTCGCGGAGCGTGCGCGCATACCAAGGCACCTCCAGCGCCACGCGCGCCGCGGAGCGTGCGTCGAGGAACGGACCGACGAGCCGCGCAGCGAACCGCGCGACCCGTCGAACCGCGCCGGGCTCAGCCGACATCGTAGCCGGGGAAGAACCAGCCGATCTCGAACCGCGCCGTCTCCGGGCCGTCCGAGCCGTGGACCGCGTTCTCACCGACGCTCGCGCCGTAGAGCTTGCGAACCGTCCCCTCGGCCGCCTTCTCGGGGTTGGTCGCGCCCATGATCTCACGCCACTTGGAGATCGCGCCCTCACCCTCGAGGACCATCACCACGCACGCGCTGCGCGTCATGAAGTCGACGAGCTCGCCGAAGAACGGGCGCTCCTTGTGGACCGCGTAGAACCCCTCTGCGATCGGGCGGCTCATGTGCATCATGCGAAGCGCCTTGATCTTGAGGCCATTCTTCTCGATGAGGCTGAGGATCCCGCCGATGTGGTTCTTCTCGACGGCGTCGGGCTTGCAGATCGCGAACGTCTTCTCGATGGCCATGTCTGTTACTCCCAGGTGGGGGCGCGGATGTAGCGCGGAACGCCCGTTTGTCACGACTGAACGGGTGACGGGATCGCTCACACGAGCAGCTGCACGGCCGTCTCGAATTCGCGTCGCGCGACCTCGCACTTCCACGGGTAGGCGCCGACGCGCGCGTTCTTCTGCGAGGGCACGAGGTGGAAGAACTCGCGCTCGCGCGCATCGAAGACGACACGCGGATTCTTGGCGTATCGGGCCCAGTTGAGGGCGCGTCGATGGAGCGGGATCGGGCGCGTGGTGAGCACCTGCCCGAAGTGCTGCTCGAGGACCCGCAGCGCCGCCGACGCGGCGGTGGCGTCCATCCCGAGCTCGGTCATGAACGCGCGCAGACGTGCCTCGAGCTCGGGATAGCGATCCCACTGCGAGAGGCGCTTTCCGTCCGCGAACGCCGCCACGAACGCCGCGTAGTTGGGGCGCCCCACGGAGCGCACCACCTGGAGCCGCGGCAGGAGCATCTGCTCGCCCACCAGCGCGGGCAGGCTGATCCAGAGGTACTCCGCGAGGCGCAGCGCGTCGTCGGGGATCATCGAGAGCGCCCTCGCCATGGCCTTGGCGACGTCGCTGCGGACGACGCCGTAGTACACCTGCGGCATCACCCGCAGCATCGTGTCGAAGCGCGTGACCGGGTCGGGGCTCGAGGTGACGTCGAGGAGGCACTCGTTCTTGAGATCGGGGAACGAGTAGTCCATGCGCCGTCGCTCTTGGCACGCGTGCACGACGGTGCCGCACACCCGCACCAGGTTGCCCGGCTCGGCGAGCAGCGCGGCGGCCTCGTGCATCGCTGGGCGGATCATCGCGTCGTCGTCGGCGGCCAGGGCGCACGAGCGTCCGCGTACCCGCTCCATCGCTTCGCCGAGTCGGATCCAGTACGGCACGCCCGGACGATGGAGGTAGGTCAGGCGTGCGCTCGCCGACAGAGTGCTCGAAGCCTGCGCGCTTCCGTCCACGGCCACCACCTCGAAGCCTTGCTCGACGTAGTGCAGCGCCATCTGCTCGAGGGCGCGCGGCCGATCCTTGGACATCATCACCAACGTAGGCAGCTCAGTGCTCATGCAGCCTCCAGACTGGGGTCGACGATCCACGCAGCGTCAGGCTCCTGCCGCGCGCCGCCCGAGGCGCTCCACGATCCGTGCGCGGATCGTGGGCGTGATCGCTGCACCCGCGCACAGCGCGGCGATGCCCACGAGGCTCGCGGTCACGAGCACGAGCGGCCCCGAGAACGACGGCACCACCCGTGACGCGAGCCATCCGGCGGTCGCCGAGGCGAAGATGGGCAGCGCGGAGTCCTGGATGTAGAAGCGCATCATCTCACCCTTGAGGATGCGTCGATGCATGATCGTCACGTAGACGATCGAGTAGTAGACGTTCACCGAGATCCACACGCAGGCCGCGCCGATCGGCCCGTAGCGCGGCGCGACGACGAAGAGGGTCGGCACGATGAGCGCGACCGCGGTGAGGTTCACGATGTTCGAGAGCCCCGTCCAGCCATGCGCGAACTGCGCCTGCGAGGGCATCCACATCAAGCTGTTGAGCAAGTTGCCCACAGCCAGCAGCTGGATCAGCGGGGCGAGGTGACCGGCGAGCTCGGGATCACGGGTCCACGCCGTGACGAGCGGCTCGGCGTACACGATGAGCACCACCACGGGGCTGCCGATCGCGACGGCGACGAGCTGCGCGCCGCGATGGTAGACGTCCGAGAAGCCCGCCTCGTTGCCCTCTGCCTGGAGCGCGCTGAGCCGCGGTGCCCAGGCCTGCGAGATCGGCGCGCCCACGAAGAGGACGAGTGACGCCGCGGTCACGGCGAGGCTGTAGTGCGCGTACTCCGAGAGCGGCAGGAGGTTCGCGAGGATGGCCTTGTCGAGCTGCGTGAGGGCCGACGCGAGCACCGTGATGCTGAGCATGCCGCCGGCGAATTTGCCGACCTCACGCAGCGACTCGAGCGAAGCGCGCGCGGGGCGAGGGGCGCGCGGGATCGAGCCGTAGGTGACGCTCGCCATCACCACGAGCGAGAGCAGCGCCACCAGCGCTTGCCAGACGAAGAAGGCCTCGATCGTCGGCGACACCCACTCGAGGATCGCGATCGCGCCGAGGCCACGGAGCGTCGCGCTCGCGCTGCTCACAGCGTTGAGGATCACCTGGCGCTGGAGGCCCGTCAGCGAGCTCGCGTACACGCTCTCGACGAAGCGGATCCCCGTCACCGTGCCCATGACGGTGAAGGCCCGAGCGACGGCCTCGATCGGCAGGGCCTCCGCGCGCAGCCAGTGCGTGGCGAGCCAGTGCGAGGCGAGCGCGACCGAGCACGCGCTCACGAGGCCGAACACGCCGGTCACCGTCTCGACCGTGCGCAGCAGATCGCGGATGCCTTGTGGCGTCACGGCGCCCGCGCCGAAGCGCGCCATCTCGCGGCTCAGCGCGGGCTTCATGCCCATGTCGAGCAGGCTGAGCCACGCGTGGAGGATGCCGAAGACGCCGATGAGACCGTAGGACTCCACGCCCATGTAGCGCACGTAGACGGGCACGAAGAGCATGCTCATCGCTGCGTTCCACACCTGACTACCGACGTTGGTGAGGACGTTCAGCGGCAGCGACGGACGCGTCGTGGCGGGCTGGCCCGTCTCGCTCATGCGCTCGTTCTCGACACGCGCTCGTCGAAGGCGTCGAGGTCGGTCTCGCAGAGGACGCGAGCGTCGAGGCCTTGGTCGCACTTCCGGTACCACTCGACCGTTCGGGCCACGCCCTCCGCGAGGTTCCAGCGTGCGCGAACGCCGAGCACCGAACGCGCACGCATCACCTCGAGCGCGAGCCACCCCGCCTCGTGCGGGCCTGCGTCTCCTTCGCCCCACGAGACCTCGCCGCGCCCATAGCAGCGTCGCGCGAGCTCCACGACCTCCCGCACCGTCGCGGCCTCGTCGGTCGGCGGACCGAAGTTGAACGCGCCAGCGAGCACCGGCTCACGTTCGAGGCGCTCCGCGAGGAGGAGATAGCCTGCGAGGGGCTCGAGCACGTGCTGCCACGGACGCACGGCGGCGGGACGCCGTACGAGCAGCGTCTGTCCGGCTCCGAACGCGCGGATCGCATCGGGAATGAGGCGATCCGCGGCCCAGTCGCCGCCCCCGATCACGTTGCCGGCGCGGGCGGTCGCGACCGCGACACCTCGCTCCGCGAGGAACGACTTGCGGTAGCTCTCGACGACCAGCTCGCACGCGGCCTTGCTCGCGCTGTACGGGTCGTGGCCTCCGAGCGGATCCGTCTCGCGGAACGGAAAGCCCGCCTCCGCGTTCTGGTAGACCTTGTCGGTGGTGATCACCACGACCGCGCGCACCGAGGGGACGTCGCGCACAGCCTCGAGCAGGTTCGCGGTGCCCTGGACGTTGGTCGCGAAGGTGTCGAGCGGCGTCCGATAGCTCTCCCGCACGAGGGCCTGGGCCGCGAGATGGAAGACGACGTCGGGCCGCGCCGCGCGCACCGCGGACGCGACCGCGCTCGCGTCACGCACATCACAGACGTGCGAGTCGATCAGGGTATCGAGCTTCGCGAGCTCGAAGAGGCTCGGCCGCGTGGGCGGCGGCAGCGAGATCCCCGTCACCTCCGCGCCCAGGCGTCGTAGCCACAGCGAGAGCCACGCGCCCTTGAAGCCCGTGTGGCCCGTGACGAGCACGCGCTTGCCGCGCCAGGCGTCGGCCGAGGGGGACTGCGTCATGCCCACTGCTTCCAAGGCGCCTGTCCGTGCTCCCACAGCGACTGGAGCAAGAGCTTGTCGCGCAGCGTGTCCATGCACTGCCAGAAGCCCGGGTGCCGAAACGCCGAGAGCTGTCCGGACTTGGCGAGGATCTCGAGCGTCTCGACCTCGAGGCTCGTGTCGTCGCCCGGGATCAGATCGAGCACTGCGGGCTCGAGCACCATGAAGCCGCCGTTGATCCAGCCCTCTCCGGCCTGCGGCTTCTCCGAGAACCGCTCCACGCGATTCCCGTCGAATTCGATGGCGCCGAAGCGCGCTGGCGGGCGCACCGCGGTGATGGTGGCGAGGCGCCCTTCGCGCTTGTGGAACGCCACGAGCTCCTTCACATCGACGTCGGCCACGCCGTCGCCGTAGGTGACGACGAACGTCTCCTTCAGCATCGGTGCCAGACGCTTCACGCGACCGCCGGTCAGCGTGTCGAGCCCGGTGTCGACGAGGTGCACGCGCCACGCCTCGTCGACGCGCTCTCGTCGATCGACCTGGCCCGTGTGCATGTCGAGGGAGATGTCGCCGGCGAGCGCGCGACGATCGAGGAACCAGCGCTTGATGAAGTCGCCCTTGTAGCCGAGCGCGAGCGCGAACTCGTCGAAGCCGTGGTGCGAGAAGCCCTTCATGATGTGCCAGACGATGGGCAGCCCACCGATCTCCACCATGGGCTTGGGACGGACATCCGTCTCCTCGGCCAGCCGGGTGCCGCGGCCACCGGCAAGGATCACGACTTTCATGTTTCCTCCGAGTCGCAGGGAGGGTTGCCGCATCCGCTCGCGATGTTCAAGCGTCGTTGCAGCCGCGGATCCGCTCTGCTATCTCGCCGCGACGCGAGAGGGCGTTGGCACGACGAGCGCGGCCTCGCGCCGCAGGCTTCGCACCTCGCGCCGCGCTCGCCACGTCTGCCGCGCCGCGGCCGCCACGCTCGCCTGAACGCTCTCCCACGCCGCGCAACTCAAGCAACCGCATGCGCTTTCATCCGACCGAGCTCGAGGGCGTGACACTCATCGAGCGCGAGCCACGCCGAGACGATCGGGGCTCGTTCGCACGAGCCTTCTGCGGGAGCGAGCTCCGTGAGGCCGGCCTCGCCCACCACGTGGCGCAGGCCAACCTGTCGTTCAATCACGCGCGCGGAACACTGCGCGGCCTGCACTTCCAGGTGCATCCGCACGGCGAGGCCAAGACCGTCCTCGTGGCGCGCGGCGCCATCTTCGACGTGGCCGTCGACGTGCGCCCCGGCTCTCCGACCTTCCTCCGGTGGACGGCGGCGGAGCTCACCGCGGACAACGACCGTGCGCTCCACCTGCCTGCAGGCTTCGCGCACGGCTTCCTCACGCTCGCCGATGACACGCTCGTGCAGTACTTCGTCTCGACGCCCTACGCGCCCGGCGCCGAGCGCACCGTGCGCTGGGACGACCCACGCGTGGGCATCCGCTGGCCCTTCGCTCCCACGCTCGTGTCGCCGAAGGATCAGGCCGCGCCGCTGCTCGACGACGGCCCACCTGCGTGGCCGCCCTTCGAGGACCCGGCGTGATGCCCCAGGCGGCGGCTCCTCCCATGCGTGTGTTGATCACGGGCGCCCACGGCTACCTCGGCGAGCGGCTCGGGCGCGAGCTCTCGGCGCGCGGTCTGGACGTCGGCGCGCTCGTTCGTCGACCGACACCGGCCCCGGCCTTCGCGTCCGAGGTGGTGGTCGCCGACATCACGCGACCCATCGCCGAGCGCCCGCGCGGCCCCTTCGATGTCCTCGTACACCTCGCCGCGGCGAACGACGTGGCCTCCCGTGACCCGGAGACGGCGCTCCGCGTGACGACGCTCGGCACGCGGCACGTCCTCGATCTCTGCGCAGCGCACGGCATCCCCCGCGTGCTCTACGTGTCGACCACGCAGGTGTACGGCGCGGACGCGGGCGTCGTCGACGAGAGCACGCCGCCGGCCCCGAGGAACGACTACGCGCTCACTCACCTCTTCGCCGAGCACTACGTGCGGGCGAGCAGGATCCGCTGGGCGATCGCGCGACCGGGCAACATCTTCGGCACGCCGTCGTCGCGCGCACAGGAGCGCTGGACCCTGGTGCCGAGCTGCTTCTGCCTCGAGGCGCACGATCACGGTCGCATCACGCTGATGAGCTCTGGCCTCCAGCTGCGCGACTTCCTCGGCGCGGGCGACGTGGCGAGGCTCCTCGCGGCCATGACACAGCGCTTCGACGAGCTCGAGGGCGTCACGCTGAACCTGACCTCTGGAAGGTCGGTGACGGTTCGCAGCGTCGCGGAGCGCGTGGCGGCTCGCTTCGCGCTACGCACCGGTCGCGCCTGCGCGATCGACGTCCGATCGAGCGCGCCGGCCGAGAGCGGTGCGCTGTCGATGCCGACCGCGCTCCGAGAGCGCCTGGGATTCGTCCTCGATCGCCACGAGGACATGGATGACGAGATCGACAAGACGTTCGCGGTATTGGAGGCTTCATGAGTGACCCGATCAAGGAATTCGAGCTCGAGCGCGCCGAGGCCATCGCGGCCATGGCGAAGGACGAAGAGCTGAAGCAGAAGTCGCTCGAGTGGATGCTCCACGCGGACAAGTACAAGTACACGTACAACTACCGCTGGCTCGGGCGCCCGATCATCAAGTTCCCGAGCGACATCCTGCTCATGCAGGAGCTGCTCTGGGACGTGAAGCCTGACCTCGTGATCGAGACGGGCATTGCCCACGGCGGCAGCATCATCTTCTCGGCCTCGATGCTCGAGCTCCTCGGCGGCGAGGGCGAGGTGCTCGCGATCGACATCGACATTCGCAAGCACAATCGTGCGGAGATCGAGAAGCACCCGATGTCCAAGCGCATCCGCATGATCGAGGGATCGAGCGTGTCGGAGGAGACGATGGCGAAGGTGCGCGAGGCCGCGTCGAAGAAGAAGAACGTGATGGTCTTCCTCGACTCGCTCCACACGCACGACCACGTGCTCAGGGAGCTCGAGCTCTACGCGCCGCTGGTCTCGGTGGGCAGCTACCTCGTCCTGCCCGACACGTTCATCGAGTACTTCCCGCGGGGCTACTACTCCGCGAATCGCCCCTGGGACGTCGGCAACAACCCGATGACGGCGCTCCGCGCCTGGCTGCCGCAGCACCCCGAATTCGAGATCGATCATGCGCGCATGGACAAGCTCATGATCACCGAGGCCTTCGACGGCTACCTGCGCCGCGTTCGCTGAGGCGGCGCCATGGTGACCTCCGACGCCCTGCAGATCGCGCCGACCGCACGGATCTCGAAGCTCGCCGACATCGAGCCCTCCGTGCGGGGCACGAAGATCGTCATCGAGGACGAGGTCTACATCGACTCGTTCGTGCGCATCCGCGCGGTGGGCGGCAGCGGTGACGTGCGCATCGGGCGTCGCTCGTACCTGAACGCGGGCACGGTCATCTACTCCGGCAATGGCGTCGACATCGGCGAGGGCGTCCTCGTCGCGGCCAACTGCACGATCGCGCCGACCAACCACGCCTACACGCGTCGCGACCAGACGATCCTCGAGCAGCGCTTCGCGCCCTCGAAGGGCGGGATCGTCATCGAGGACGACGTCTGGCTCGGCGCGAACGTCGTGGTGCTCGACGGCGCCCGCATCGCGAAGGGCTGCGTCGTCGCGGCCCTCTCCGTGGTGCGCGGCACGCTCGAGCCCTACGGCATCTACGGGGGCAACCCCCTTCGCAAGCTCGGAGAGCGAACATGATCACACCGCTCGACGTCCTCCGGCGCCTGCGTCACGGCGCGCGGCGGCTCTCGCGCAAGCGCCTGGTCGATGGCCCGCTCACGTTCGCCGAAGACGGCCTGGCGACGCAGCACAGCACGGCGTTCCTCGAGGATCCGCGGTTCGTCCGCGCCTACGCGGCAGGCAAGGCCACGGGCTCGTGGGGCGGCGCCGACATCCACTGGCGCGCGCAGGTCGCGTGCTGGGCGGGCGCGCACGCGGCGCGCCTCGAGGGCGACTTCGTCGAGTGTGGGGTCAACCGTGGCGGGCTCGCGCGCGCGATCATCGAGTTCGTCGGCGCCGAGGCGTTCCGGTCGCGGCGCTTCTATCTCCTCGACACCTTCCATGGCCTCGTCGAGGCCCAGATCTCCGACGAAGATCGAGCGATGGGGCGTCGCGAAGGCGGCTACGAGGAGTGCTACGACGCGGTCGTCGACACCTTCCGACCATTTCCGTTCGTCGAGGTCGTGCGGGGCACCGTGCCCGACACGCTGCCGCGCGTGACCTCCGAGCGCATCTCGTTCCTCTCGATCGACATGAACTGCGTCCCGCCCGAGATCGCGGCCGCGGAGGCGTTCTGGCCACGCCTCGTCCGGGGCGCGGTCGTCCTCCTCGACGACTACAACTTCGTCGAGCACCAGCCGCAGCGCGTCGCGTTCGACGCGTTCGCGCGCGCACGGGACGTCGTCGTCCTGCCGATGCCGACGGGCCAAGGGATCCTCCTCAAGCCCTGATGCCATGGTGAATTCGATGGATGTCGCGGACGGCCCCCATGCTTGACTCCCGAGGACAGCGCGCTATCGCGGGCCCCATGCTCCGTTCGCTGGTCCGGCGCTCTCTCGAGCGGGCACCATCGGTGGCGCGGGTGGTCCGAGAGGTCCGAGACGGTCTGGACCGACACCAGCCTCCGAGTCGTACGCCGTGGGGCTTCGTGCTCGCGGGTCATCCCGCGATGGCCGACGGCACCTACGAGCCCGTCGAGACGGCCCTCGTGCGCACGCTCCTCGGCGAGGTCGACGCGCTGATCAACGTCGGCGCGAACGTGGGCTACTACGCCTGTCACGCTGCGAGCCTCGGGAAGTCGGTCGTGGCGATCGAGCCCCACCCGCGCAACGTCCACTACCTCCTCGCGAACGTGCGCGACAACGGCTGGGGCGAGCGCGTCGAGGTCTTCCCCGTCGCGGTGGGCGCGAGCCCCGGCGTGCTCGAGCTCTACGGCGGAGGCACGGGCGCCTCGCTCGTGGCGGGCTGGGCAGGCACGCCTCGGAGCTATGCGAGCCTCGTCCCCGTGCTGCCGCTCGATCGCATCCTCGAGGGGCGGAAGCGCCAGAAGGCGCTGATCATCGCGGACGTCGAGGGCGCAGAGCTCATGCTGCTCGACGGCGCGACCGCCACGCTGCGATCGACCCCGCGCCCCCTCTGGCTCCTCGAGGTCGCCGCGCGCGTGCACCAGCCCGAGGGCACCTCCGTGAACCCCACCTACGCGCCCACGTTCGAACGCTTCGCCGCGGCGGGCTATCAGGCCTTCGCGATCTCGAGCGCCGGCACGACGCCCTGGAGCCTCGACGACGTCGCACGCGTGTGCGCTGGCGCCGAGCCGCCCTCGTACAACTTCCTCTTCCGACCCGCGAGCTGAGCGCGCGCACAACGCCATGAATGCGGGCCACCAGTCCGCCTACCCATCTCCGCGGAATGACCATGCGGCCCACCTGCCCTCTCGCGCTCGCTCCTTCCTCGACGCGAACGCGCGCTCGTCTCGACGCGAGGTCGACGTGAGCGCCTCGACGTTCACGCGAACCGTGCTCGAGCGCGTGCTCGGGCCCGTGCGTCTGCGTCGGCGTCTGCCTCGCGATCTCGGCGGCGGTGCGCTCACCGTCACGGCGCGCGCAGGGGGCCTCAAGTACTGGAACCCGCTGATCGAGCGCATCGACCCGTCGCTGTTCCGCCTCGCGCGACGACACGTGCGTCCGGGGGACGTCGTGTGGGACATCGGCGCGAACGTCGGCCTCTTCTCGGCGGCCGCCGCAGGCATCGCAGGGCCGACGGGCTCGGTGCTCGCGGTCGAGGCCGACGCCGACGTCAGCCTGCTCCTTCGCCAGAGCTTCGGCGCGCTCGATCCGCGTCGCTGCGCGCACGTCTCCCTCGTGCAGGCGGCGGTGACCGGCCCCGAGGCCGCGATCGTCCGCTTCCGCATCGCCAAGCGTGCGCGCGCGGCGAACGCGATCGTGGGCGCGAGCTCCACGCAGATGGGCGGCGTCGTCGAGGAGCGCCTCGTGCCAGGCATCACGCTCGACGGCCTGCTCGCGAGCACCGAGCGCGCGCCCGCGCTCGTGAAGATCGACGTCGAGGGACACGAAGAGTCCGTCCTCGCTGGCGCCAAGACGCTGCTCGCGCGTCATCGCCCCACGCTCTTCGTCGAGGTGGGCAGCGAGTCGGCCGACGCGGTCGGTGCGATCCTCCGCGAGCACGGCTACCGCATGTTCGACGGTGACGACGCCGAGAGCGCTCCGCACGAGCGCCCGCCCTTCAACTGTCTCGCGCTCCATCCCTCGCGTGGGGCCTGAGGGCCCTCGAGGAACGCCCATGATCCTGGTCGATCTCGCTCGACTCGCGCGCGTCTCGCTGGGGCACCCCCTCGCGCGGCGCGCGCCGCTCGGCACCGCCGTGCGCATCGCGCGCTGGCAGCTCGGCAGCCGTCTGCTCGCGTGCCCCGTCGTCGTTCCTTTCGCCTCCGGCACCAAGCTCGTCGTCGAGCGCGGGATGACGGGCGCGACGGGCAATGTCTACTTCGGACTCCACGAGGTGGAGGACATGGCGTTCGTCACACACGCGCTGCGGGCGAGCGACCTCTTCGTGGACGTGGGCGCGAACGTGGGCTCGTACACGGTGCTCGCCGGTGGAGTGTCCGGCGCGCGGGTGATCGCGTGCGAGCCGATCGCTGCCACGCGCGCCCGCCTCGAGCGGAACGTGGCCGTGAACCAGCTCCAGGCGCGCACGCGCGTGGAGGCCGTCGCCGTCTCGGATCACGACGGAACGGTCTCGATGACGAGCGACCGCGACACGATGAACACCGTCGCGCTCGAAGGTGGCGTCGAGGTGCCTGCGCGCACGCTCGACACGCTGCTCGCAGGCGAGGTTCCGCGCGTGCTCAAGGTCGACGTGGAAGGTCACGAGGCCGCCGTGCTCCGTGGCGCGAGCCGCACGCTGGCGAGCGAAGGCCTCGAGGCGATCGTCCTCGAGCCCGGCGGATCCGAGGTGGACTTCGTCCGTGCGACCCTCGCGAGCCACGGCTTCGAGGCTCACCGCTACGATCCGTTCGCGCGCGAGCTCGTCGCCACCGTCGAGGGCAGCGTGCACAACATCCTCTTCGTGCGCCGAGGCGCGCTCGCCGCGGTGCGAGAGCGCTGTCGGAGCGCGCCTCCCATCGAGCTCGGCTTCACGCGCGTCTAGGGCACGTGTCACTCGCATGGATCGGTGCGAGTGGCGCGGGCTCGAATCGGCGGGAGGGAGGCTCTCGCCGATTCACTCGGCGAGAGGGAGGGTCTGCGGCCAGACCCTCCGGGAAGAAACGAAGAGCGTGAGTCAATGCAAGTGACTCAAGCTCCGAGGGGAGACGACGAAGCCCCGTGACGCGGATCGCTCCGCAGCACGGGGCCTTCGTCTGCCGCGCTCGTCAGCGGTCAGCCGACGCTCGCGATCACTTGAGGAGCGACTTCAGGGTCTCGCCCATGTGCGTGGGCGTGGGTGCCATCTTCACGCCGGCCTCGGTGAGCGCCGCGATCTTCGCGGCCGCCGTGCCCTTGCCGCCCGAGATGATCGCGCCCGCGTGGCCCATGCGCTTGCCTGGAGGAGCCGTGGTGCCCGCGATGAAGCCCGCGACCGGCTTCTTGAAGTGCTTCTTGATGTACTCGGCTGCGCGCTCCTCGGCCGTGCCGCCGATCTCGCCGATCATGATCACGCCGTCGGTCTCGGGGTCCGCGTTGAACAGCTCGAGCACGTCGACGAAGTCGGTGCCGTTGATCGGATCGCCGCCGATGCCCACGGCCGTGCTCTGACCCAGGCCGAGCGACGTGAGCTGGAAGACGGCCTCGTAGGTGAGCGTGCCCGAGCGCGACACGACGCCGATGCGGCCCGGCCTGTGGATGTGACCCGGCATGATGCCGATCTTGCAGCCCGCGCCCGGCGTGATGACGCCAGGGCAGTTCGGTCCGATGAGGCGCGTCCTCTTCGGCCCCGTCTGCGCGTCGAGCACGCGGCGCACACGGAGCATGTCCGAGACCGGGATGCCCTCGGTGATCGCGATCACGAGCTCCACGCCCGCGTCGATCGCCTCGAGGATCGAGTCCGCCGCGGCCGGCGGCGGCACGAACACGCAGCTCGTGTTGGCGCCCGTCTGCTCCACGGCGTCCCTGACGGTGTCGTAGACCGGCACGTCCTTCTTCGACGTCGCGCCCGTCCACGTCTGCCCGCCGCGGCCCGGCGTCACGCCGGCCACCACCGACGTGCCGTAGGCGATGCACTGGTCGGCGTGGAAGCCGCCCGCACTGCCCGTGATGCCCTGGAAGAGAACCTTGGTGTCCTTACCGACGAGAATCGACATCGTTGTCTCTCACGTTGTTCGTGTTGGAACGGGCGAGCTCGGCGAGCCCGGCAAGTGGGGTTGGGGCCCCGCGCGTGAGCGGCCGCTTCGGCGGCCGGAGCGGGAGGGGGCCCCACTCTCGTGGGGGAGGGGCCGCTCGGCCCCTCAGGAAGCAAAGCCCTGGAAGAGAACCTTGGTGTCCTTACCGACGAGAAGCGACATGGTTTCTTTCCTCAGCCCTTCTTCGCGAGCTCGACGATCTTCTGTGCGCCTGCGGCCATGTTCGCGGCCGGCATGACGGCGAGGCCCGAATTCGAGAGGATCTCGCGGCCCTTCTCGACGTTCGTGCCCTCGAGACGAACGACCACGGGCACCTTGAGGCCGAGCTCGCGCGCGGCGGCGACCACGCCCTCGGCGATGGTGTCGCACTTCATGATGCCGCCGAAGATGTTCACGAAGATGCCCTTCACGTTCGGATCCGTGAGGATGATCCGGAAGGCCTTCGTCACCTGGTCCTTCGTCGCGCCGCCGCCGACGTCGAGGAAATTCGCAGGCTCCCCGCCGTAGTGCTGGATGATGTCCATCGTGCTCATCGCGAGGCCTGCGCCGTTCACGAGGCAGCCGATGTTGCCGTCGAGCTTCACGTACGAGAGGCCGGCCTCCTTGGCCTCGGTCTCGGTGGGCTCCTCTTCGTTGGCGTCGCGTAGGCCGTCCCACTCGGGGTGGCGGAAGCTCGCGTTCTCGTCGAAGTTGATCTTCGAGTCGAGCGCGATCACGCGGTTGTCGGCGCTGATCAGCAGCGGGTTGATCTCGAGCATCGAGCAGTCTTCCTTGAGGAAGAGCTCGTAGAGCTTCGCGCAGAGGCCCACGAAGTCGCTCATCGCGGTGCCCTTGAGGCCGAGGCCGAAGGCGAGCTGGCGCGCGTAGTGACCCGCGAAGCCGACCGCGGGATCGATCACGACGCGGAGGATCTTCTCCGGCTCCTTCTCCGCGACCTCCTCGATGTCCATGCCGCCGGCGGCCGATGCGATGGCGGTGATGCGGCGTGTCTCGCGATCGACGAGCATCGAGAAGTAGAGCTCGCGCGCGCCCTCGAGGTTCAGGCCCTGCTCGATGTAGAGGCGGTGGACCTTCTTGCCGTCCGGTCCGGTCTGCTTCGTCACGAGCGTCGTGCCGAGCATCGCCTTGGCGCGCTCCTCTGCCGCGGACGCGCCCTTGGCGACCTTCACGCCACCGGCCTTGCCACGGCCGCCCGCGTGGATCTGCGCCTTGACGACGACGACCTCGTTGCCCGTCTCTGCGATCAGCTTCTCGGCCGCTGCCTTGGCCTCTTGGGGCGAGAAAGCGGGAATTCCCTTGGGAATCGGCACGCCGTAGCGCGCGAAGATCTGCTTGCCCTGGTACTCGTGGATGTTCATCGACGCTCTCCGGGAGGGGGCCGGAGGCTAGCGGTGCGCGCGACGCGAGACAATGCGTTTCGCGCCATCGAGGCCGCGCCTGTGACTCCGCTCGCGGGCGTCGCGGTCCCCTGGATCCGTGCTCAGCGTTCTGCGCGCGGCGGCCCCGGGATCACCACGTGGAAGACCTGATACGCGACACCGTGGGGGTCGCTCGCGTCGCGCACCGCCGCCACGCCGATCACCACGACCGGAAAGCCCGCGTCCGGTGGTGCGAAGATCTCGCTCACGGTCGGTGCGGCGAAGGCGTCACCGCGACGGATCGCAGGTACGCGCCCCACCTCGTAGGTCGTGCCCGACTGCGTCCAGCGCACCACGTACTCGCGGTCGTCGAACGAGACGGAGACCTGCGCGCCCACGTGGGGGGTGCGGAGCTCGACGAGCGGCGCTGCGGCGAGGCCGTGATCCGACTCGAGCGCCTGCCTCGCGACGAGCGCTCTTCCCTCGCGATCCGGCGCGCCGGCCGTCGCCAGGGCCTGGGCCACGAGCGCGGGCGCCGTCACGAGCTGGCTGCCCGTCGGCAAGAGCTCGAGCTCATCGCCATCGGGAGAAAAGAGCGACACCGCCGTCGGCGCGCCGTGCTCGATGCGGGTGGGCCGAACGATCCAGGCGCTTGCGTCCTCGCGAAAGAGCGCACACCCCCGGGCGCATCGCGCGTCTCGATCCTCGAGGCCGGCGGCGGGGGCGAGCACGGTCATGTGTGCGCCTGGCGCCTCGAGCGATCGCTCGAGATCGCTGCGGCGTGTGCCCTCGTCCTCGGCGCTCGGAAGGACGCTCGCGTCGTCGAGCCGCAAGAGCACGACCTCGCTGTTCGTGTCGTCGGGCATCGGATGATGCACGAGCGCGACGAGCACGCCGTGATCGTCGCTCGAGAAGACCTCGTCGATCGCGAGCGGCGCGATGCACGCGCGCTCCGCGTCCGCGTCGGTGCACGCTGCGGCCACGAGCGGCTTCGTGGCGAGCAGCCGATCGACGCTGCGATCACTGCGCAGGAGGTGCACGCGATACGCGCTCCGACCCACTTCCGCATAGAGCCACCGCTCGGAGAAGGGGCCGCCGAGCGCCACGAGCGGCGCGTACTCCTCGATCGCGAAGAGGGTCCTCGCCCGCGCCGCGATCAAGGGCTCGGCGCTGCGGTAGGGGCCCGCGCCGAGGGCACGGCGAACACGCTCGTCCCACGGCGGGCTCCCGCCCTCGGCTGCGAAGCGTGCGATCGCATCCTCGAGACCGTCGAGCGAGATGGGCTCGCGCTCGAGCTCGTGGTCGATCACCCGAACGAGGGCGATCTCCTCGGGCACGCCGCGCGCATCCAGGTCGGGGACGACGAGCACGAGGCGCCCGCGCTCGTCGAGCAGCGCGCAACCACTGGCGCAGTCGGCGAGCGGATCGGCGGCAGGTGCGCTCGCGTGCGTCGTGGCCGCCACCGACCGCAGCTGACGCGTCAACGTCGGTGGGATCTCGACCCCATCGGGCGCAGGCGGCGCGGGCGCCACCAGTGGAGGGAGCACGAGCTCGGAGGGGGGCTCCGCGATCGACTCGCTCGGGCGGCCGTACGTGCTCGGTGGCGCGGGGTCCTCACAGCGACAGCCCGCGAGCCCGATCACACCCGCGCACGCGCTGCGTACGACGACGTCACGCCACGCGCGCACACACGCGGACACGACGAAGCCGACGGGGCTCGCCTTCGCGATCCTCCCGTCGGCTCGCGTTCCCCGGGCTCGGGGCTCGTTCGTCGTCTGCACGTCTCGCAGTCTGCGCCAGGCAGCGTTGGACAGCAGAAGACGTGCTCAGAGCTTCGCGCTGTCGGTGATGAGACCGCGCACGGCCTCGGCGCTCTTGTCGAGCATCGCCTTCTCTTCGGCGCCGAGCGTGATCGTGACGATCTTCTCCACGCCTGCGCCGCCGATCACGACGGGCACGCCCATGTAGAGATCCTTGTAGCCGTACTCGCCATCGAGATACGCCGCGCACGCGAGGATGCGCTTCTGGTCACGGAGGTAGGCCTCGGCCATCTCGACCGCGCCGGCCGCGGGCGCGTAGTACGCGCTCGTGCCCATGAGCTTGACGATCTCGCCGCCGCCGCCCGCCGTACGCTTCACGATCTCGTCGAGCTTCTCCTTCGAGACGAGCGACGTGATCGGGATGCCGTTGACGGTCGTGTGCGAGAGCACCGGGACCATCGTGTCGCCGTGGCCGCCGAGGACGAGAGCGCGCACGTCCTTGACGCTCGCCCCCGCTGCCTGCGCGAGGAAGAGCTGCATGCGGGCCGAGTCGAGCACGCCGGCCATGCCGACGACCATGCCCGCCTTGAAGCCCGTCTGCTTCTTCATCTCGTAGACCATCGCGTCGAGCGGGTTCGAGATGACGATGACGAACGCGCCCGGCGCGTTCTCGCGGATGCCCGCGGCCACCGCGCGGATGATCTTGAGGTTGATCGACAGCAGGTCGTCGCGGCTCATGCCGGGCTTGCGCGGCACGCCCGCGGTCACGATCACGACGTCTGCGCCGGCGATGTCCTTGTAGTCGCCGGTGCCGGTGATGGTGCAGTCGAAGCCGTCGAGGGCGCCGGTCTGCATGATGTCGAGCGCCTTGCCGCGCGCGAAATCAGCCTTCTCCGGGATGTCGAGGAGCACGCAGTCGCCGAGCTCGCGGCGCGCCACGAGCATGGCGAGCTCGCCACCGATGTTGCCCGCGCCGATCACCGCAATCTTGTTTCGCTTCGCCATGTCGTCTCGTCTCCTTCTCGCTGCGAAGAGGGCCGCCCGCGACCATGCGCGAGCGGCCCTGCTTTTGGATCCAAGTGGCCCGTTCTGCAATCACCAGCGTGCGTTCGTTCGGCTCCTCACATGTGGCTGATGACCGCCGTCGCGAACTCGCTGCACTTCACCTGCTTGGCGCCGTCCATCATGCGGGCGAAGTCGTAGGTCACGGTCTTGGCGCCGATCGCGCCGTCCATGCCCTTGATGATGAGGTCGGCGGCCTCGTCCCAGCCCATGTGACGGAGCATCATCTCGCCCGAGAGCACGACGGATCCGGGGTTGACCTGGTCCTTGTCGGCGTACTTGGGGGCCGTGCCGTGCGTGGCCTCGAAGATCGCGTGGCCGGTCACGTAGTTGATGTTGCCGCCCGGCGCGATGCCGATGCCGCCCACCTGCGCCGCGAGCGCGTCGGAGAGGTAGTCGCCGTTGAGGTTGAGCGTCGCGATCACGTCGAAGTCCGCGGGGCGCGTGAGCACCTGCTGGAGCGTGATGTCCGCGATGGAGTCCTTGATGCGGAGCTTGCTCTTCCACTTGCCGCCGCCGTGCGTCTCCCAGAGCGCCAGGGCCGCCTCGACCTCGGCGTGGAGCTCTGCCTTCTGCTTGGGCGGGAGCATGTCGTAGCCCGGCTCCACCATGCGCGCGTTCGCCTCGACGGTGAGGCTCGCGTCGCCCTCCTTGTTGCCGAGGATCCAGCTCTCGCGCTCGGTCACCACGTCGTTGCGGAAGGCCTTCACCGCGAGGTCGTAGCCCCAGCTCCGGAAGCCACCCTCGGTGAACTTCATGATGTTGCCCTTGTGCACGAGCGTGACGCTCTTCTTCTTGTAGCGGAGCGCGTGCTCGATCGCCGCCTTCACGAGACGCTCGGTGCCGTCCTTCGAGACCGGCTTGACGCCGATGCCGCTCGACTCGGGGAAGCGGATCTTCCCGTACTCCTTCGGGAAGTTCTCCTTCATGAAAGCGAGCACCTTCTTCACGTTCTCCGAGCCCGCCTCCCACTCGATGCCCGCATAGATGTCCTCGCAGTTCTCGCGGAAGATCACCATGTCGCACTTCTCGGGCGACTTCACGGGCGAAGGAACGCCCTTGAACCAGCGCACGGGGCGCAGGCACACGTAGAGATCGAGCATCTGGCGCAGCGCGACGTTCAGCGACCGGATGCCTCCACCGATCGGCGTCGTGAGCGGCCCCTTGATGCCGACGAGGTACTTCTTGAAGCCCTCGACCGTCTCGTCGGGGAGCCAGTTGTTGTACGTGAGGAACGCCTTCTCGCCCGCGTAGACCTCCCACCAGTGGATCTTGCGCTTGCCGCCATAGGCCTTCTCGACGGCCGCGTCGAGCACGCGGACCGACGCCTTCCAGATGTCGCGTCCCGTGCCGTCGCCCTCGATGAACGGGATGATGGGATCGCTGGGAACCTGGAGCTTCCCATCGGCGGACATCGTGATCGCGGTGCCCGAGCTGGGCGGGGCAAAGAGCGGGGTCGTCATGCGGGTGTTCTCCTGTGCACGCGGGAGCGTGCGGGGACGGCGCGTCTCACAAGGGCGCAGCCGTTCGCGGCGTGAGGCCGGTCGGACTGTCTACCACAACGCTCGCGGCGGGTTCGAGGGGGTGCGTTGACCTTGGGCACGACCTCGCCGACCCTCCCTCGATGCGTCGCTGGATCGCGCTGTCGTTGTGGTTCTCGGTCGCGGGCTGCGCGTGCGATGGAGGCAGCGGATCGACCGACGCCTCGGTGCGCGATGCCCGCGTGGATGCGCGCGCCCAGCCCGACGCGGCCGAGGTCGCCGACGCTTCGATCCCCCGCGATGCGCCGCCCGACGGAGGACGTGACGCGGCGCGTCTGGGCGCGCCCTATCCCATCGTCTTCGCACACGGCTTCTTCGGCTTCGAGGACTTCGCAGGCATCGACTTCGTCACCTACTACTACGGCGTGCGCGCCGACCTCGCGGCGCACGGCGAGTCGCAGGTCTTCACGCCCGCGGTCGATCCGTTCAACGACTCCGAGACGCGAGGGCGCGCGCTGCTCGCGCACATCGAGAACGTGATCGCCGAGACCGGGCATGCGCGCGTGAACATCATCGCCCACTCGCAGGGCGGCCTCGATGCGCGCGTCGCCGCGAACCTGCGGCCCGATCTCATCGCCTCCATCACGACCATCTCGACGCCACACGAGGGCACGCCCGTCTCGGACGTGATCCTGCGCATCGTGTCGGACGAGCGCCTGCAGGATCTCGTCGACGCGGTCGTGCGCCTCGTCGCCGCGCCGCTCTGGGACGCGGCGGGCGCGGAGACGAGCGTGTTCGCGCCGCTCCGGCTCTTCTCGCGCGACGGAATCGCGGCCTTCGAGGCCATGCACCCCGACGAGCCCACCGTGCAGTACTTCTCGATCGCAGGCCGATCGGATCGCGCCCTCGCCGCGTCGCTCTGCCGCGTGAGCGATCGTCCCGACTTCCTCCGTCGCTACGACGACGTGACCGATCCGGTCGACATCCTCCTCTCGGTGCCCGAGGCGATCATCGACAACGACGTGCTCGACCCGACGCCCAACGACGGCCTCGTGCCCGTCGAGAGCGCGCGCCGGGGCCGCTTCCTCGGCTGCATCCCTGCCGATCACCTGGACGAGATCGGGCAGCTCCTCGGCGACTCGCCAGGCCTCTTCAACGACTTCGATCACCTCGCCTTCTACCGTGACCTCGTCGCGTTCCTGCGGGCGCAGGGGCTCTGAAGGAGCCACGGCGACACGTGCTCCCAGCGCGGGCGAAGCCCGCAGCCCGAACTTCCGAAGAGTCTCGGAAGTCGTGGATCAGCGAGGGATGCCTGCGAGGTAGAGGGCGTTGCCCTCCACCCCGGCGCGCCACACGTACCCGTCGCTCCCGGGCACCGAGCGCGCGATGGCGAGCAGCTCGTCGGGGCTGTACGCGCGGAGCGCCGAGACGGTCCCGTCCCACGCGACGAGCGTGGGGATCGCGGGCACGAGGTACGTGAGGAGAACCCGCGAGAGGCGGAACGGACGCGCGAGCGGCACGAGAAGCAGAGACGCCACGAAGAGCATCGTCATGTTCAGCAGCATCGCGATCGGCGCCAAGACGAGCGGCGTCCTGCGGAGCGCGGGGGAAGCGGCGACGTCGAAGAACACCAGCGCCGCGCGTCGTCCGACGATGCCAGTGAGCAACTCCTGCACCGAGTCGGGCGTGAAGTGGTGCAGCGCGCCCGACATCGTGCGCACCCCACCGCGATCCCCACCGCCCGTCATCGCGTCGACCTCCTCGGCCGCGTAGCGGATGCGCGGGTCGGAGAGCGCCTCCACGCGCGCGATGCCCGCCGCGTTGGGGTGGCGATCCGTGAGCGTCAACGACGTTCGCGCGCGTCGCGCCTCCGGAAGGAGCCGCCACGCGGAGAGCGTCCCTCCGCCGCCGCCGGAGCACAGGTCGAGCACCTCCGTCTGGCCCGTCTCTGCGAGCACCTCCGCGAGCCGCGGCGCGACCCCCGCGTAGAAGCCGAGCCGGTCGAACGCGAGGTCGAGCAGGTCGGTGCCCCCGTCGCGGATCGAGCGCGGCATCCAGTCGAAGTCCTCGAGCTCGAAGAGATGCACCCGCTTCATCCGTGACCTCCCACAAAGTCAAGCACGCTTGACCATCGTTCGTCAAGTACGATTGACCGTCGTGCCCCGCCGACGCTCGATCCAGCACCTCCAGGCCCTCCAGGCAGAGAGCCTCGGCTTCCTCCTCGTGCGCGCAGGACAGCGCTGGAGCGAGCGCGTGCTCGCCGCCGTCCACGCCGAGGCAGGCGCCTCGGTCGTGCGCGAAGCGCACACGCGGCTCTTCCCGCACCTCCTCGTCGAGGGGGGCATCCGCATCACCGACCTCGCGCACGCGCTGGGCGTGACGAAGCAGGCCGTGCAGCCCCTCGTCGCCGAGCTCACGGAGCTCGGCATGGTGCGCATCGAGACCGATCCCCTCGACGCGCGCGCGCGCCGCGTGCATCTCACCGACCACGGCCTCGCCGCGATGGTCCACGGGACCGGCGTCCTTCTCCGCGTGGAGGCCGAGGTCGCGCCGCAGCTCACCGCTCGCGAGCTGGCTCAGCTCAAGCGTCTGCTCGGCAAGCTGCTCCCCATCCTCGAGCGCCCGACCTCGCCCGCGACCAGGCCCCGCGCCGCGCGACCCGCCGCTACCGCTTCACGCGCTCGTAGAGCACCTGGTAGGCGCGGGTGAGGCCCGCCACGACGTCGAGCGCGGCGCGGTAGCGCTCCGGATCGGCGCGGTGCTTGTCGGGATGGAAGCGCGCCAGGAGTTCGCGGTAGCGGGTCTCGATCTCGCTCCAGCTGGCGCCCTTGGAGAGCTCGAGGTTCGCGTAAGCCTGGAGCACCTCGCGATCCTTCTCGATCGCGTCGAGGGCGCGCTGGACTCGGGGCGACACCTCGGCGCCGCTGGCCTGGACGCTGGCGACGCTCCCCGCCTGTCCGGCGCGCGCGCGTCGACGACGCTCGAGCTCCGCCTCGAGCTCGGCATCGCTCAGCTCGTGCACTGGCTTGCTCAGCGCCACCGTGTGCTCCCTGCGCTCAGCCCTTGGAGACGGGCGCCGTGAGGAGCCGCTCGAGCAGCGACTGCGAGTACGCCGAGAGCTCGCGGAACACGACGCCCATGCCGGGCGGATCCTGCTGGACGCGCACGACCTCGCCGATGCCCTCGATCGTCTCGATGTCGTCCATGATCACCGTGAACTTCAGGTTCACGCGCGTGCCGATCGGCAGCGGCTGCTTGGACTTCACGAACACACCCGTCCTCGAGATGTTCGTGACGTACTCCTGGATGAACGCGTCGAAGGACTCGAACTCCTTGTTGATGGTGACGCGCTCGTCCCGCCGCTGACCCTGGTTCGACATGGCTCGACGTCCCTTGTACTGCGAAGGCGCCTCGACGCTCAAGCGAGCTCGAGGCACCCCGCTCATCCACCGCCCAGATCGAATTGCTCGAGGTGGTAGTCCTTGCGCGGCGTCAACACGATCTGCCGTGCGTAGCGGGCGCTGGCGCGCATGAGCGCGTCCTTCTCCTCGCGCTGGAGCGTGTCGATCACCGCTGGGTGCGCGTTCACCACGACCTTGAAGCCAGGCAGCGAGTCCTTCTCCCGGCGGATCTGTCGGAGGATCTCGTGGCAGATCGTGGCCTTGCTCTGGAGGTGCCCCGTGCCGTCGCAGTAGAAGCACGGTTCGTAGAGCGTGCGGCCGAGCGACTCGCGCGTGCGCTTGCGCGTCATCTCCACGAGGCCGAGCTCCGAGATGCGCACGACGGTGGTCTTGGCCTTGTCGGTCTTCAGGTGATTGACGAGCGCCTTGTAGACCTTGTCGCGGTGGTTCGAGCGCTCCATGTCGATGAAGTCGAGGACGATGAGGCCACCGATGTTGCGGAAGCGCAGCTGGTAGCTGATCTCCTTGGCCGCCTCGAGGTTCGTCTGGAAGATCGTCTCCTCGACGTCCTTGCCCTTGCCCGTGAAGCGACCCGTGTTGACGTCGATCGCGGTGAGCGCCTCGGCCTGATCGATGATCAGGTAGCCGCCGCTGGGCAGCGGGACCTTGCGCGACAGCGAGCGCGCGATCTCGTCCTCGATGCCGAACTCGTCGAAGATCGGATCCGAGCCATCGTAGAGCTCCACGTCGCCGGCCCGCTCCGGCATGAAGCTCTCGACGAACTGCTTGAGCCGCGCGTGCTCCTCGCGGTCGTCGATCACGATCTTCGCGACGTCCTCGGTGAGGAGGTCGCGCGCGGTGCGGAGCACGATGTCGAGCTCGGCGTAGAGGAGCTGGGGGGCGCGCTTGGCGCTCTTCTGGCGCTCCGCCACCGTCTCCCACGTCTTGACGAGGTAGCCGATGTCGGCCTTGAGCGTGCCCTTGGTGAGGCCCTGCGCGACCGTGCGCACGATGAGGCCACCCTGGCTCGGCTTCATCTGCTCCACGGTCTCGCGCAGGCGCTTGCGCTCCTTGTCGTTGCCGATGCGCTTGCTGATGCCGAGGTGATCGACCGTGGGCATGTAGACCACGAAGCGCCCCGGCAACGAGACGTGGCTCGTGACGCGCGCGCCCTTGGTGCTGATCGGGCCCTTGGAGACCTGGACCACGATGGTCTGGCCTTCTTTGAGCACGTCGCGGATCGGCGTCTTGCGGGAGAGCCGGTTCGCGTCGCGGTCGCGCTCTTCCTTGCCCTCTTTCGCTTCCTTGTCCTCGTCCTCGCCCCCCTCGTCCTCGCCGCTGAGGAGCTTGTCGAAGTCCTCCTGCGGGATGACGTCCTCCACGTGGAGGAACGCGGCGCGGTCGAGGCCCACGTCGACGAAGGCCGCCTGCATGCCCGGGAGCACGCGCGTGACCTTGCCCAGGTAGATGTTGCCGACGGGGCTCCGATCTCGCTCTCGCTCGACGAAGATCTCGGAGAGGATCCCGTTCTCGATGAGCGCGACGCGGGTCTCTCCCACGTCCACGCTCACCACGATCGTGCTCTTGCTCGCCATGCTGATTCCTCGATGGCGGCCGTGCCGGTGACCTCGCGGTCTGCTCTCGCGGGGCGGCCACGGCCGCTCTGGCTACGCGAGCGACGCCGGGCCGCTCGCGCCGTGGGCGACGCAGCTGGCTGCGATCGCGCGCACGGGGTCTGGTCGGAGGTCCGCGGGCGTCCCCCATCGTCGACGAGCGACGACGTGTGCCCACGGACCGAACGCTCCCTCCGTGGAGGGCTCAGGCGAAGATCGCCTCGATCTGCTGGCGGACGGCGTCCTCGGGCTTGGCGCGGGCCACGGCGATCTCCTTCACGATGAGACCGCGGGCCCGCTCCAGCATCTGCCGCTCGCTGAACGAGAGGCCGTCCTTCACGATCTTCACGCGCGAGAGGTCACGGAGCACCTCGGCCACGGCGAAGACGCTTCCCGTCGCCAGCTTCTCGACGAAGCCGCGGTAGCGACGGTTCCAGGTCTGCGTGTCGAGCGGGACGTCCGTCACCTTGAGGATGCGGAAGATCTCGCGAACCTGCGCCTCGCTGATCGGGCGTCGCAGCCCGATCTGCGCGGCGTTGTTCACCGGCACGAGGATCTTCTGCTCGGTGTCGTGGACCCGCAGCACGTAGAAGCTCTGGCGGCGGCCGCCGATCTCCTTGTCCTCCACCGCGACGATGTCAGCCACGCCACGCGCCGGATAGACGACGGTCTCGCCGACCTTGATCTCGCCCTCGTCGGCGCGCTGCTCGGTCTTCGTCGCGTCGACCTTGACGGGGGGCAGCACGGGCGCGCTCCAGGGCGAGGGCCGCGCGAACGACGAATTCGTCTTGGCGGGCTCGCTCGCGCCGGCCGCCTCGGCGGGCTGCGCGACAGGGGCGGCGGCGACCTTCTGTACGAGCTTGGGCTTGGCCTCGGGCTTCTCGGCCTTGGCCGCCTTGGCCTCGGGCTTGGCGTCGACCTTGGCTTTCGCGACGGGCTTGCCCTTGATCTCCGTCTTCGCGTCGAGCTTCTTCTTGTCCTCGTGTCCGTTCGAGCCGTTCTTCTTCTTCGCCGCCGTGGTGGGCGCCTTGACCGCCTTGACCGCCGCGAGCCTCGCGCTCGTCTTGCTCGCGGTGGCCTTGGTCTTGGTGGGCTTCTGCGGCGTCGCCTTGGTGGTCTTCTTGGACCGACCGTCTTCCTTGCGCGCTTGCATCCAACTCCTCTTCGATTCGATCGAAGTGTCGGCTCGTTGCTTCTCTCGACCAGCGAGACGTCTCTCGAGCAGCGCGTGCGATGCTCGCCCTCGCCGGGAACGCCCGAGGGCGCGCCAGACGGTGGGAGACCTCACGCGGCCTCGTCGTGGAGGACTCTCGTGAGGTAGAAACGCGGGACCGCGCGAGACACGCGAGGCACCGGGGCGGAACCGACGAAACCTGGGGCGTCGTGGTCAACGACGCGGGGCCCCATGGTATTCGGGGCGTGACGTACGGTCAACGTCGGAGACAGGACGAGATATGTCATGGGTATGACCGAGATGTCGCACGAGCTCGACCGGGACACCGCCTCGCAGGAGGTCTCGCGGGAGGGGACGCAGATCGCCTTCGACACCCACGTTTCTGGGGCCTGGAGCATCGGGAGCGCGCCCAATGGTGGCTACCTCACGGTGCTGGTCGCACGGGCGATGGCGAGCGTGCTGGCCGTGCCGGACCCGTTCACGATCACCACACACTTTCTCCGCGTCGCGGTGCCGGGCCCGGCGCGTATCGAGATCGAGATCGTGCGGCAGGGGCGCGGCCACGCGACCGCGATGGGGCGCTTGGTGCAGGCCGGCGGCGAGGTCTCGAGGACGCTGGCGACGTTCGGCGACTTCGCGTCGCTGTCGGGGCCGACGCTCGTTCGAGCGGTGGCCCCGAGGCTGCCGCCCCGCGAGGCCTGCGACGAGGGGCGCGCCGGCCCCACGACGGATCTCTCGATCGCGGACCGCGTCGAGATGCGCATGGCGCCGGGCACGGTCTCGTGGCCGAGCGGGATCAAGAACGACGACGCGACGCTCGCGGGCTGGGCTCGCCTGCGTGACGGGCGGCCGACCGATGCGCTCTCGCTCCTCTTCTTCGCCGACGCGTTTCCACCCCCGGTGCTCAACCTCGAGGTCGCGCATGCGCGGTGGGTGCCGACCCTCGAGCTCACCATCCACCTCCGTGCGCGGCCGGCGCCTGGCTGGGTGCAGGCCGTGTTTCGCACGCGGGCGCTCGTGGGCGGCTACCTCGAAGAGGACGGTGAGATCTTCGACGAGACGGGCGCGCTCGTCGCGATGAGCCGGCAGCTCGCGCGGCTCCACCGTTGATCGGCGGCCCCGAGGATCGGCTCGCGCGACTCCGACGTTGATCGCAAGGTCTCGCGCATGACGTTCCGCTCGAGCATCAAGGTGCGCTTCTCGGACGAGGATCACGCGCGCATCGTCTACTACCCCCGCTTCTTCCACTTCTTCCACGTGGCGTTCGAGGACTTCTTCGACAGCGAGGGGGTGCCGTATCGCGCGTGCCTCGACGAGGGCGTGGGCTGGCCCGCCGTGCACGCCGAGGCGGACTTCCAGTCGCCCGTTCGCTTCGGTGACGAGCTCGAGGTCGCGGTGGACGTGGAGCGGCTCGGGCGGACGTCGGCGACGTTTGTCTACGCGGGCAGCGTGGGGGGGCGCCCCGCCGTGCGCGGCAAGGTCGTCGTCGCGTGTCTCGACATGAGCACGTATCGCGCGCGGGAGATCCCCGCGAAGTACCGAGCGATCTTCGAGAGGCACCTCGTGAGTGACGACAAAGCCCTCCCGCCCGCGTGAGGCTCGCATGAGCGACGACGAGGGCTCGGGTACCATCGCGGCGTGAAGGCGCTGATCAAGGTCGGCTACGGCTGTAACGATCACTGCACCTTCTGTCACACGCTCGATGTCCGGCACGTCGAGGGAGAGGCGGCCGAGGTCCACGCCAAGATCGAGCGCGCGGCGGCGCTCGGGCACACGATGGTCGTGCTCTCGGGCGGCGAGCCCACGATCCGGCCCGAGCTCGTGCGCTGGGCCGAGCACGTGCGCAGCCTCGGCCTGGGCTTCGGGCTCGTCACCAACGGCCGCATGCTGCGCTACCCCGAGCTGGTCGAGCGGCTCGGCGCGGCGCGGCTCGAGTACGTGTACCTCTCGCTCCATGGCGGGAGCGCCAAGACGCACAACCTCATGGTTCGCTCCGAGGCGTTCGACGAGACGGTGGCCGGGCTCCGCAACGTCGCGGCCCATGCGGCCCGTCAGCGCGCCCGCGGGCAGCCCTTCGATCTGACGGTGAACTGCGTGATCACACGCCACAACGTCGAGCACCTTCGAGCGCTCGTCGAGCTCGTGGTGCCAATCACGGAGGCCAAGCTCAAGCTCTCGATGGTCGAGCCCAAGGGCGGCGCCGATCGCAGCTTCGAGCACCTCGTACCGCGCGTGGCGCACGTGGGCCGGCGCGTGGCCGAGGCACTGGATCACGGACGAGCCCTCGTGGCCGAGGGCGCGCGCACCCTCGACGGACGATCACGGTTGCTCCACGGGGGCGTGCCGCTCTGCCTCGTGCCGGGCTGGGAGGACGCCTTCGACGATCTCCGGACCCATGGGTTCCGGAGCATGGTGGAGATCGGAGAGGCGGACTTCTTCCCCGTGGACGATCTCAACAAGGTGCAGCCGAGCGCCTGTGAAGGCTGCACGCTCCGGGGGCCCTGTCCGGGCCTCTATCGGGCCTACGAGGCGAGCTTCGGCGCCGACGAGCTCCAGCCGCGACGCGACGGGACGCGCGGCAACTCCTTCGACTTCGTCGCGGAGAGGATCGTGCGCAAGGACCTGCCCGAGGCGATCACGACCGAGACCTGTCCCGTGCGACCGCTCGGGATCACGCCGTGGGATCACGCGCGCGACCTCCACGTGCGTCACGGTCCTCGCCTCGTGCGGTTCCGCGCCGAAGGGCGCGACGCGTCGGACGCGGAGCTCACGGCGCTGCGCACGAGGAGCGGTCAGCTCTACCTCGACGTGTCGGAGACCCTCGCGTCGAGCGACTTCTCGAAGGATCTGCGGGCGGTCACGCGCTCGCCGATCTGCGCCGCCTGCGAGGATCGTCCGCGATGCAGCGGGCTCTTCGAGGTCTCGAGCGAGGATGTGTTCTCGCGCGACGACGCGCGGGTGCGCGAGCGCCTCTCGCGGATCACCGGTGATGTGCTCGACGTGGGGTGCGGCGAGCTGCGCTACGCCGCGGAGCTCGATCGCGAGGACGTGCGCTACGTCGGCCTCGATCCGGACGAGGCGAGGCTCGCGACGTTGCGATCACGGATGCCACGTGCCGAGAGCCGTCTCGGGACGGCCGACGGGATCGAGGACGACGCCGCGTTCGACGTGGTGCTCGTGCTCCATGCGTGGAACCACGTTCGCGATCCCGAGGACCTCGTGCGGCGCGCGAGACGCGCGCTCCGTGTGGGAGGAAGGCTGATCGTGGTGGACGATCAGGCGTTCGCCCTCCTGCGATCGAGGCCGCGCGCTCGTCGTGCGCACGCCGCCCAGACGCTGGCGTTCGAGCACCATCGCCTCGACGACGCCGAGGCCTGCGCGCGCAGGCTGGCGGCTGGAGGCCTCACGGTCACGACGCAGCTCGAGGTGGCCGCGGGGACCAGCAACCAGTGGATCGTGGAGGCCGTGCGATGAAGAGCCAAGCCACCGAGGACGTCTCGGTCACAAACGCAACGCACCTGGCCACGTGGAGGTCGTCGATGGCAGCCCTCGTCTTCTCGCGCACCCTTCGTCATGTGCTGGGCCTCGTGCTGGTCGTCGCGCTCGTGCCCTCGCTCGCGCTCGCGCGCGCGGTGCGGCGCCCTCCCCCGGATCTCGGGGCCTCGGGAGACGCGGCCGTGGAGGCCGAAATCGCGCCTGGCAGCGGCTTGGCGGCGGGAGCGCCGGTCATGGTCCCCCGTCCTCCGCCACCGCCCCTCACCGTGGCCGAGGTTCGCGCGACCCTCACGCAGTCGCGCGGCGACATGATGGCTTGTTTTCCTGCAGGCGCTGCGTTCCGGGCCACGGTGCAGGCGAGCCTCTCGGCGCGCGGGGGCCTCTCGCTCCGGGTGCGCACCACGCCGGCCGATGCGGCCGTTCGTCAGTGCCTCGACACCGCCGCGCGTCGCTGGCTCGTGCGCCTCGAGGCGCGGCCGATCCGACGGACCGTGAGCGCCTCGATCCAGCTCCGCACCCCCACGCAGCCGCCGCCGCCTCCGACGCCCCCCACGCCTCCGGGCCCGCCGAGCAACCGCTACGACGAGGGGCTCGTGCACGCGTCGCTCGATCACCAGCGCGACGCGATCTTGCGCTGCCTCCCCGTGGCCTCCACCAGCACGCCCGGTGACATCACGCTCCGCCTCGAGGTGCGCCCGGATGGCTCGATGGCCCTCGAAGGCGCGACGCTCCCTTCGGGGGTCGGGGCTGGCCCAGTGCTCAGCTGCCTCGCGGGCATCGTAGGCAGCTCGCGGGTGCCGGCCCCGCCGGCGTCGCGCTCCGTGACGCACGTGGTCACGCTGGGTCGCTGAGAGGGGTCGCTGAGAGGGGTCGCTGAGAGGGGCCGCTGAGGGGGGGCGCTGACGCGAATCAGTCGAGCGCGACGAGGTGATCGACGGGGCCGATGCCCTTGCCGATCGCCGGCGCGCTCGCGATCGCGCGCGTGACCCACCCCTTGGCGTGACGGATGGCGTCCCTCAGCGCCTCGCCGCGCGCGAGCCGCGCCGTGATCGCGGCGGCGTAGGTGCAGCCCGTGCCGTGGGTGTGGGGAGAGTCGACGCGGGGGGCCTCGAAGCGCTCGATCTCGCCGCCGACCGCGAGGAGATCGACGCTCTTGTCGCCCGCGAGGTGTCCGCCCTTGAGGAGCACCGGCACGCCCGTCCTTCGCGCGAGCGTGAGCGCTGCCTCGGCGGCCTCGTGCTCGTGCGTGATCGAGGTCGGATCCGACAGACCGAGGAGGTGCGCGGCCTCGGGTACGTTCGGGGTGATCAGCGAGGCGAGCGGAAAGAGGTGCTCGATGCAGGCGTCGACTGCGCTCGGGGCGAGGAGCGCGTGGCCGTGCTTGCTGATCATGACGGGATCCACGACGAGCGCTGGTCCCTCGCGGGTGAGGCGCGGCTCCAGCGTAGCGGCGACCTCGCGCACGACCTCCGCAGAGCCGAGCGCGCCCGTCTTGATCGCGAGAGGCCCGAGATCGTCGAGCACCGCGATGAGCTGCTCACGCACGAGCTCGGGCGAGAGGACCTCGACGCGCGAGACCCGCACGGTGCTCTGCACCGTGACGAGGGTGACCACGCTCGCGCCGTAGATCCGGTGCTGGTGGAAGGTCTTGAGATCGGCCTGCAGGCCGGCGCCACCGGACGGATCGGAGCCCGCGATGGTGAGCGCGATCGGGAGCGCGCGACGCACGTCGGTCATGGTGGCGAGAGCATAGCCGCGCCGTCACCGCACGGCGCGACCACGCGGGATCACACCACGGCGACGCGGATCTCGGGGCCGCGCGTCACACGCACTCTTCGCATGTCGGGGTAGCGCTCTCCGTCGAGGACGGGGCGCAGGAGCTCCTCGCCTCGCGCCTCCACGTCGAGGCTCGATCCCGCACACTCGACGAATCGCTCGCCGCGGATGAGGCCTCCGCTCGCGAGCGCCGGGAGCGAGGCGATCGCAGCCTTGGGCTCGAGCTCTCCTGCGTGGAGGTGGAGCAGACCGTCCTTGGCCAGCGGGAACACCTTGAGAACGCCGCCGAGGTCGAGATCGATCGCGCCCACGTGGAGACCGCTGTGCACGGTGCTCGGGACGCGCGCGCCATCGATGTGCACCTCCGCCTCCTGGGGCCGGAACATCTCGCGCGCGTGGGCGGTGCCGAAGGGAAAGCCCGCCACCGCACGCGCGATCACCGAGACGATGGTGGCCGGCGAAGGATCGGGGTGCGCGTAGTACTGATCGAAGAAGCGCACGCCGATGCCGCCGACCGCGGCGGCGAACGCGATGACGGTTCTGCGCGCGCCGTTGGCGCCTTCGAGCTCGAAGCGCGCGCTCGGGAGCACGCGTGACTCGATCGCGTCGCCCGCCCTCACGCGCGCCGCCACGCGCTCGAGGATGTCGGCGGGGCTCCCCTCGAGCCCGACCTTGCGCGCGACGAAGTCGATCGTGCCGCTGCGCGCAGGGAGGAATGGGGGGAGCTCGATGCCGCGAGCCTCGGCGATGGGGAGCGCGAGGTTGAGCGCCCAGTGGAGCGCGCCATCGCCGCCCACCGTGACGACGCACGCGAGATCGGAGCCGAGCTCCCGCTCGAGGACCTGGCGCACGTGTTCCAGATCCTTGGTGTTCACCACGTCGCCCGCGCGTCCGAGGATCGCTTGCACCTGGTCGGCCGCGAGGCGCCCGCGTCGGAGGCGTCGCGCGCGTGGATTCACCAGGCAGAGGACGCGCATGGGGGCGAGCGTACGAGCCCGTGCGCTGGGGGGCACGGTGAATGCGCGCGCCCCGCCTGCGTCGATCGGGCTCGTGACACGCTTCGCCTGGGCTCCCTTCACGTTCCTCGTCGGGCTCGCCTCCGTGGCCGCGCCGCTCGCGCACGCCCAGGAGAACGCCCTCACCCTCCCCACGCGCACGCTCTCGCCGGTCGAGCTCGCGTCGGTGGAGCCTCTGCTCGATCGCGCGGTGGTGACGCACATCGAGTCGACGGAATTCGTCGAGCTGCCGCAGGTGACCGTGGTGGGCCGCGCCAACGTCAGCTGTGACGCCGTGCTCGCGGTCGCGCGCGACGTGGCCGCGTATCCCTCGTTCATGCCCGCGATCGACACGGTCGCGATCGAGTCGAGCGCCGCCGACGTCACGTCCTACGAGTGGACGTGGCAGGCCTCGGTGCTCTCGTTTCGGGGCCACTCGGTGATCACGACCGTCGCGGACGGCGACGGCGCGAGCGGCTTCCGCATGGTCTACGAGACGCACACCGGCGATCTCGGCCGCGCGCGGCGTGTGCTCCGAGGCACACCCGTGGTGGGCGATCCGAGCCGGTGTCAGCTCGTGCTCGCGGGGCGACACGACGTGCGCGACGCGAACTACATCGCGCGCGAGTCCGCGGGCTCGGCCCTCACGATCAGCCGCTCGCTGAGCCTCGTGCTCTCCATCGCGACCGTCGCGCGCCTGCGCGGCGAGGCCGAGCGCAGGGCGGGGGTGTCGCGCCCGCGGATCGCCTCTCCGCTGGGCGATCCCCGCTCGCTGTCGGTCGATCCGAGCGCGCTGTCGCTCCTCGTCTCGCGTGGCGAGCTCTTCGTGCTCGAGACGACGGATGGCTCGGATCTCGGCGCGATCGTGGGCGTCACGCGGCTCCTGTTCCCGGCCGATCGCGTGCGCCACGCCTTCTTCGATCCGGTGAGCTTTTGCGTGGGCCTCCTCCATGGCGCGAGCCTCACCGAGCTCTCGCGCGAGGAAGGGCGCGCGCGCTACGGCTGGAACGTGGAGGTGCCGTTCCTCGGCTCGAGCGGGGAGCTGCTCATCCGCGACGTGACGACGGACGAGGTCGAGCTCGAGGCCACCTCGGGCGCCATGCAGGGTGGTCGCATCGTGCTCGGCACGCGCCCCGCCGACGGCACGAACACGTTCGCCACGCTCGCGGCGCGCCTCGACGCCGCCGACGGCGTGCCGATCGTCGCGGCGATCGAGTCGACCGATCCGGCGTTTCGTCCGGGCCTCGTCGCGAGCGGTCTGCTCATGGCCTTTCGAGGCCTCCGACGAGGCCTCAACGAGGGCCACTGAGGGCCATGGAGGGCGGAACGGCGTCTCCGCGAGCGATCAGCGCTGCGTGACGCGCTCGGAGACGGGGTGTCCGCTCTCTCGATCCTCGCCGCGGATGAGCACGTGATCGATCTGCCCCGGCGCGCGGCCGAGCTGGACGAAGACGTGATCGAGGATCGCCTCTTCGCCTCGGATGCTCGTCAGCGCTGCGCCCACGCAGCGCGCTGCGACGTGTCGTACGTGGACCTGCACGGGGCGTGATGGCAGCGCCCGCAGCGTGAGATCGATCCAGCTCCCGTCGGCTGGATCGTCGCGGACTTCCTGGTGCGCGACGCTGTAGATGGTCTGGTCGAGCAGGTTGAGATCGCCGAGCGGCTCCTGTCGTGGCTCGAAGCGACGCCAGTAGGCGAAGACCGGGTCGCGACCGACGGGGCGGCACTGTGCGTCGAGGTGGATCCCGTAGTCGACGCGGTTGTGATCGTCGGACTTCGCGATGAAGAAGAGCGTCGCGATGTCGTGGACGCCGAAGCTCGGGCTCGCGTGGGCCACGGCCGCGACGAGCAGCGCTCCGAGCGCGAGCAGAGCGAAGAGCGGGCGGCGGGTCACGGCCGAGCATGTGTAGGTCGCCGCGCCGGTTCCGGCGAGGGCGCTGTACGGGACCGTGAGGGACCGCCCGTTCTTGCGTGCCCCGCGCGGGCCCTGCTAGAAGCGGCCGGCTCGCGAGACTGAACGCGCTTCCAGCGGTGGTCGGGCGAGCGACGGAGGCGTGTCGAGCATGACCCGTCAGCAGCTCTCGTTGTTCGACAAGAAGAACAAGACCAGCCCCGGCGCGATCGTGAGCCCAGTGGCCGCAGGGCCCGGTGCTTCGAACGCCAGTGTGCCCGGTGTCAGTCCGACCCCGGCTTCGGCCGTCCCCCCCACGCCCCCGCGTCCCCCGAAGAAGGGAGGCGGTGGTGCTGGTGGCTCAGGAGACCCCCCTTCGATGCAGATCCGTGATGCCTCGCTCGCCGAGGAGACCCAGAAGCGATACCTGAACTACGCGCTCAGCGTCGTCACCTCGCGCGCCCTGCCGGACGTGCGTGACGGGATGAAGCCCGTGCAGCGCCGCATCCTCTACGGGATGCAGGCGAGCGGTCACAAGCACGACGAGAAGCACGTGAAGTGCGCGCGCATCGTCGGTGACGTGATGGGTAAGTATCACCCGCACGGCGACTCGGCGATCTACGAGGCGCTCGTGCGCATGGCGCAGAGCTTCACGCTGCGCGTTCCGCTCGTGGACGGCCAGGGCAATTTCGGCTCGCCCGACGGCGATGCGCCCGCGGCCATGCGCTACACGGAGGCCCGTCTCACGAAGGCTGCACAGGAGCTCCTGTCCGAGCTCCACAAGGACACCGTCGACTTCCGAGAGAACTACGACGGCACCGAGACGGAGCCGGTCGTGCTGCCGGCCCGCTACCCGAACCTGCTGGTCAACGGCAGCGCCGGGATCGCGGTCGGCATGGCGACGTCGATCCCGCCGCACAACCTCGGCGAGATCGTCGACGCCACCATCGCGATGATCGACGAGCCGGAGACGACGACCAAGCAGCTCCTCAAGCACGTGCGCGGCCCCGACTTCCCCACGGGCGGTCAGCTCGTGGCGACGAAGAGGGAGCTCGAAGAGGTCTACGAGACCGGCAACGGCACCCTCAAGCTCCAAGGCACGTGGAAGGTCGAGGAGCCCAGCGGCAAGGGCGCGACGAACCCGCAGATCGTGCTGACGTCGATCCCGTATGCGATCGAGCGCAAGACGATCGTCGAGAAGATCGCCGAGATCATCATCGAGAAGAAGCTCCCGCAGCTCCTCGACGTGCGCGACGAGTCCACCGACGAGACGCGCATCGTCTGCGAGATCAAGAAGGGCACCGACCCCTCGCTCGTGATCGCGTACCTCTTCAAGCACACGCCGTTTCAGTCGAACGTGCCGGTGAACCTGACGTGCCTCGTGCCCGTGAAGGCCGGCGGACAGACGATGCCGACGCCCGCGCGCCTCGGGCTGCGGGACATCCTCAGGCACTTCCTCGAGTTCCGGATGGAGGTGGTGGTCCGCCGCCTCGGCTTCGATCTCGCCCAGATCCGCAAGCGGATCCACATCCTCGAGGGCTTCGTCACGATCTTCGACGCGCTCGACGAGACGATCCGGATCATCCGCAAGAGCCAGGGCAAGGCCGACGCCGCGCAGAAGCTCATCGCGCGCTTCGAGCTGTCCCCGGAGCAGACCGACGCGATCCTCGAGCTCCGCCTCTATCGACTCGCACAGCTCGAGATCAACATCATCCGCAGCGAGCTCGACGAGAAGAAGAAGGAAGAGAAGCGTCTGGCGCAGCTGCTCTCGAGCGAGGCGTCGCGCTGGAAGCTCATCCGGGCCGAGCTGCACGAGCTGCGCACCACGTACGGCGACAAGCGCGTCACCAAGCTCGGCGGCGAGGAGGTCGAGTACGACGCGGAGGCCTTCATCGTCGACGAAGACCAGTTCGTGCTCCTCTCGAGGCAGGGCTGGATCAAGCGGCAGGGACGCGTGGATCTCACGACCACCCGCGTGCGCGAGGGAGACGCCATCCTCGACGTGGCCGCGGGCTCGACCAAGGCGTGCGTCGCGCTCTTCTCGAGCCAGGGCGCCTGCTACGTGTGCCGCATCGTCGATCTGCCGCAAACGACGGGCTACGGCGAGCCCGTGCAGACCCTCTTCAAGATGGCCGATGGTGAGCGCATCGTGCGGGTGCTGTCGTTCGATCCGCGCATGCTCGAGGTACCGCCGGCCTCGCCCGAGGGCGACGGGCCGCTCATCGACGGGAAGTCTGGCGAGCCGGAGCCGCCGTATGCCGTCGCCGTCACGCGGGCGGGGCTCGTCGCTCGCTTCTCGCTGCGGCCGCACCGCGAGCCCTCGACACGGGCGGGGCGCAAGTACGCGCGCCTGAGCGCGGACTTCGCCGGGGACGAGGTGATCATGGTCGACGTCTGCGAGGACGGAGACCGGATCGCGTGCGGCACGGCGCAGGGGCATGGGCTCGTGACCACGGTCGACGAGGTGCCCGTCCTCGCGGGCGCGGGCAAGGGCGTGAAGCTCATCAAGCTCGAGGACAAGGACGACGCCGTGCTCGGCGCGCGCCTCGTCGCGGGCGCGCTGACCGAGGGCAACGTCGAGCCGCTCGTGATCGAGCACGAGAACGGCAAGACCTACGAGATCTACGGCACCAAGCGCCAGGTCGTGGGCCGCGGCGGCAAGGGCAGTGAGCTCTTCAAGCGGGGCAAGGCCGTCCGCGCGCACGACCGGGCGCCCGTCCTGCCCGTGCTGCCCGGCAACGAAGACGACGCGAAGAAGCGCGCGTCACGTCCGCCGAGCTCCAACTGATGCGCGATCGACGCGAAGGCCCGTTCGATCACGCTCCCTCGATTTCTCCGTGAGTGGACCATGAGCAGCCCCACCAAGCCCCAGTCCGTTCGTCCGCCCGCCAAGGGCTCCTACAGCTCGCAGGACATCGACGTCCTCGAGGGCCTCGAGCCCGTGCGCAAGCGGCCCGCCATGTACATCGGCGGCACCGACGCGTCGGGTTATCACCACCTCCTCTGGGAGATCGTCGACAACTGCGTCGACGAGGCGATCAACGGGCACGCCTCGCTGATCGAGGTCGCGATCGAGGCCGATCGCAAGGGCGCGATCGTCACGGACAACGGGCGCGGCATCCCGGTCGACGTCCACCCCAAGCACAAGAAGACCGCGCTCGAGCTCGTGCTCACGGTGCTCCACGCGGGCGGCAAGTTCGAGGGCAAGAACTACCAGGTCTCGGGCGGTCTCCACGGTGTGGGCGCGTCGGTGGTGAACGCGCTCTCGGAGAAGCTCGTGGCGACCGTGCGCCGCGATGGCACCGAGTGGACGCAGTCGTTCGTGCGCGGCACGCCCGAGGGCAAGCTCAAGTCGCTCGGCCCGAGCAAGCGCCGCGGCACCGTCATCCACTTCCGCCCCGACCCGCTGATCTTCGGCAAGACGGCGACGTTCGACATCGAGCGCATCCGCGAGCGGCTCGAGGCCAAGAGCTACCTCCACCGCGGGCTCAAGGTCGCGCTCAAGGACGAGAAGACCGGCGAGAAGTGGGAATTCCACCACCCGGGCGGCATCGTCGAGTACCTGGGCAAGCTGATCACCGAGCGGGGCAAGCCAGCGATCCACCCGCAGCCGTTCACGCTCGATCGTCCCGAGGATCCCCGCCTCGAGGTCGCGCTGAGCTGGACCGAGGGGACCGACGAGCGCATCCAGAGCTACGCCAACGGCATCCCCACGCCGCAGGGCGGCACGCACGAGAACGGCCTGAAGTCAGCCCTGAACAAGGCGATCCGCGCGTTCATGGCGGCCAAGAAGATCGAGCCCAAGGGCGTGACCGTCGCGGCGGAGGACATCCGCGAGGGCCTCGTGGCGCTCGTGTCGGTGTACGTCGCCGAGCCGCAATTCCAGGGGCAGACCAAGGATCGCCTCAACAACCCCGAGGTCACCGCGCTGGTCGAGAACGTCGTGCGCACGGCCATCGAGCAGTGGCTGCTCGACAACTCCTCGATGGGCGAGGGGATCGTGGCCCGCATCGTGGCGGCCGCGCGCGCCCGCGAGGCGAGCCGCGCCGCGAGCCAGCAGGTGTCGCGCAAGACGGCCATCAGCCACCGCTTGAACCTGCCGGGCAAGCTCTCGGACTGCTCGAGCACCGATCCCGGACAGAGCGAGCTCTTCCTGGTCGAGGGCGACTCTGCCGGCGGCTCCGCGAAGGCGGGGCGCGATCGCAGGACGCAGGCGATCCTTCCCTTGCGCGGCAAGGTGCTGAACGCGGAGCGCGCCAACGTCGCCACCGTCACGCAGAACAAGGAGCTCCAGGACATCGTGTCCGCGCTCGGCTGCGGGATGGGCAAGGACTTCGACGTGGGCAAGCTGCGCTACGGCAAGATCTTCTTGCTCATGGACGCCGACAGCGACGGACATCACATCGCGACGCTGCTGCTCACCTTCTTCTATCGCCTCCTGCCCGGGCTCATCCGCAACGGCCACGTCTACATCGCGCAGCCCCCGCTCTATCGCATCAGCGCCGGCAAGGAGACGCACTGGGCGCTCGACGACAAGGACAAGGAGCGCATCGTCGCGGGCCTGCCGAAGAACGTGAAGCCCACGACCCAGCGCTTCAAGGGCCTCGGCGAGATGAACGCCGAGCAGCTCAAGGAGACCACGCTCGATCCGAAGAAGCGTCGCGCCCTGCGCGTCGTGATCGAGGAGGAGCTCGAGACCGATCGCGTGCTCAACGAGCTCATGGGCAAGGACGCGTCGATGCGCTTTCGCTTCATCATGGAGAACGTGTCGAGGGTGGAGGCCGAAGCGCTCGACGTCTGATCGCGTGACGAAGTGATGAGGTGTGATGGCGGCGCTGCGCGATGTGACCTTCGAGGGCCTGGGTGGCGCGCAGACGCTGCGCGTGGCCGAGGCGCCGCGTGAGGACGCACCCATCGTCGCTGTGGCCCCTGCGCTCGGGATGCGCGCGAGCTGGTACGAGGAGCTCGCGGCGGCGCTCGTGGCGCGCGGGGCGCATGCGGCGCTGGTGGAGTGGCCTGGCCTCGGGACGAGCCCGATCCGTCCGGGCCGCGGTCGCGACTGGGGCTATGCGGCGCTGCTCGATCATCTGGCCGCTGCGCGCACGGCGGCGCGGACCGCGTTGCCTCGCGCGTCGCGCTTCGCGTGGCTGGGTCACTCGATCGGCGGCACGATCGCGCTCATGGACGCGGGGCGCTCACGCGCGGGGGACGCGGGGCGCTCACGCGCGGGGGACGCTGGGCGCTCACGTGCGGGGGACGCTGGGCGCTCACGTGCGGGGGACGCTGGGCGCTCACGTGTCGTGGACGCCGTGATCCTCGTCGCGAGCGGCACGCCCTACCTCCGCTCGTGGGATGGGCGAATGCGTCTCCAGCTCTTCGTGGCGAGCCAGATCTTTCCCGTGGCGGGTCGGGTGCTCGGCTACCACGACGGTCGCCTCGGCTTCGGCGGACGCGAGGCCAGGACACTGATGAAGGAGTGGTCGCACCTCACACGCCACGGCGTCTGGAAGGTCGAGGGCGCGGACCTCGAAGCGCACCTCCGCGCGTGCGAGAGCCCCGTGCTCGCCGTGGGTCTCGAGGGCGACGACTGGGCGCCCTCCGCTGCCACGGAGCATCTGCTGTCCAAGATCGGATCGCACGCGATCGAGCGCTGCACGTGGTCGTCGGGCCTCGATCACCCGCACGTCCGGTGGCCCAAGCGCCCCGCACACGCAGCCGATCTCGCGGTTCACTTCGTCGAACGCGTGTGATCCGATCGCCGCGGACGAGACGTCTGGACGAGCGTCCGTCGTCCAACGCACGCTCCTCGCGTGGAGCTCGTGCCGCGCATGGTCGTGGACCTCGACGACGGTGCTCGTCTCGAGGTGCGCTCGCATGGTGAGACGATCGCGCCCGGTGTGGTGGGCAGCGAGGTCGAGACGCAGCTCGGCGCGACCTGCCTCGCGTTGTTCGAGGATCGGGCGTCCTCGCCGGAGGGACCGCTTCCGCTCCGGGCGATCCAGTCGCGGACCGAGGGGCGCTGGGGCGCCGACGCCTCGGCGCGCGTGTGCCGGAGCGAGGACGCGCTCGTGGGCTATCGCGACGCGGCCGTGCGTCGCGACGTCGGCACGACCCACTGCGCGCTGTTCGCGTCGCACGACACCACGCTGCTCTTCCGCATGATCTCGCCGCGCGCGAGGACGCCGTGGCCCGTCCCCGTCGTCGCCCGGCTCGGCGTCGACCTCGCGAGAGCGATGCAGCGAACACCGGTGCAGAGGCTCGACCCGTTTTCCGTCGTGCTCGACGCCGAGGGCGTCTCGATCCTCGATCCCACGCTCGACGAGCTGATGCGCCCGAGCGCGAGCGAGCAGGGCGCGCACCGCGGCACGCCGCCATGGATCGGCTACCTGGCGCCGGAGGTGCTGCGTCGGAGCAACGGTGTCGGGATCGCACCGTCGAACGCTGCGGCGCGCCATGGTCTGGGGGTCGTGCTCTACGAGTTGCTCACGGGGACCGCGCTCTACGCGCGGGAGACACCGCTCGAGACGGTGGTCGCGATCCGCAAGGGCCTGCCGCCGACGCTCACGCGCGCCGTGCCCGACGTGCCCCTCGATCTCGCGGCGTGCGTGCACGCGTTGCTCGATCAGGACGCGCTGCGACGCCCCGATCCTGTCCTGATCGCGGCCACGCTGGAGCCCTTTGCCGCGCCGGATCTCTCGTGGACGACGCCGCTCGTGGCCGCGCACGCGCGAGCCTACGGCTTCCTCCGACTCTCGCTCCGCCTCGCGCGATGAGGCGACGTGGAGCGCACACGCGAGCAGGCGAATTGGCTCACGAACAAGGGCGAATTCGCGATCGCTCGAGCGGTTGGCCATCGCTGCGTGGGCCTCGGGTCCGAGCGTGTCATCCTGAGCGCATGATCGCGCGTGGATCCTCGTCGTCTCGGCTCTCGAGCGCGCTCGTGCGGAGCCTCGCGGTGCTCGGCGTCGTCTCGCACACGTCGGGCTGTGCACCGCCGCCGCCCGATGGCGTGAGCCAGGAGCTCTGGGATCTGTGCCGCGACGACCTCCACCTGAACGCGCGCGACTGCCAGACCGTGGCGCGCTTCCGCTTGCCGGAGGCGCTCCCGGTCGCGCGCGGCAATCGCTACGCCGACGACGAGCGCGCCGCCCGCCTCGGCCGCGCAATCTTCTACGACGAGGGCTTCGCGAACGTGCCCGACGTGAGCTGCGCGCGCTGCCATGCGCCCGAGCGCGCGTTCACCGACGGCATGGCCGTCTCGGAGGTGATCGCGGGCATGCCAGGGGCTCGAAACAGCCCGAGCCTCCTCGTGTCGGGCCGTCTCAGTGGCTTCTTCCTCTGGGATGGACGCGCCGACAGCCTTTGGTCTCAGCCCCTCGGCGCGCTCGAGAACCCGATCGAGATGGGCACGACGCGGCTCGAGATCGCGCACCGCGTCGCCGACGTGCCGACGTACCGCGAGCCTTACGAGGCGATCTTCGGCGCGCTACCGTCGCTCGAGGACGAGGCGCGGTTTCCTCCGGTGGGCATGCCAGGGCAGCCGAGCTGGGAGGGCATGAGCGAGCCGGATCGCGACGCGGTGAACCGCGTGGTGGCCAACGTGGGCAAGGCCCTCGAGGCGTACATGCGCCGCATCGTGAGCGGGCCTTCAGCGCTCGATCGCTACCTCGACGGCGATCGCGACGCGATGAGCCCCGATGCGCGGCGCGGCCTCGCGCGCTTCGTCGAGACGGGCTGTACGGGCTGCCACGTGGGACCGATGCTGACGGATCAGAGCTTTCATGCCGGGCGCGAGATGCACGATCGCGGGCGGGCGCAGGGCATCGAGACGCTGCTCGCGAGCCCGTTCAACGCTGCGGGCCCGTACTTCGACGCCGACGCGGGCGAGGCGCTCGAGCTGCCGCTCGGGCCCGAAGCGAGCGACGAGCACGCGTTCCGCACGCCGTCGCTCCGCAACGTGACGCTGACGGCGCCCTACGAGCACGATGGCTCGCGCACGCTCGCGCAGATCCTCGAGGCGCGGAGCCTCCTCTACCGCGAGGGCGACGAGCGTGTGATCGGCGCATTCTTCGAGGCGCTCGTGGGCGAGGCGCCACCCGCCGAGTGGGCGTCGGCGCCCTGACACGTACGAGCGCCTTGCACGTTATTGGCGGGGCGGCGATCTCGCTGCCTACGATTCGGGCTCTTCCAGGAGCCACGCATGTCGAGCCAGCCGCCCGTTCGCAAGACCACCCGCTACATCGTGAAGGCCCGCGGTCAGGCGGTGGACGACTCCTTCCGCCTCGTCGGTGAGCGCGTGATCGACGCGTCGTCGACCGGATGTCTGCTCGCGTGCGATCGCGAGGTGGCGCGCGGCCAGCGCTTGCTCATGTCGTTCGAGGTGCCCGCCACCGGCCTCTGGTTCGACGTGGAGGCCGAGGTCGTGCGCGTGGTGCAGGGACAGCGCGAGGGCGACCCGGGCTACTGCGCGGGCCTCGCCTTCCGCGACTTCGATCGCGAGGCGCGTCTGGCCCTCGGCGTCGACCTCCGCGAGCACCCGCGCGTCGGTGCGCAGCGCTCGCCGAAGGAGCGTCTCCGCATGCTCGCGCTCGCGTCGCTCTGAGCGGCAGCGCAGCTCACACGGCGACGTCGAAGTCGCGGAGCGCGCTGTTGAGCGAGACCTTGCGGTCGGTGCTCTCGCTGCGCTGGCCGATGATCAGCGCGCACGGCACGCCGAATTCGCCTGCGGGGAAGCGCTTCTGGCGCACACCGGGGATCACGACCGAGCGCGCCGGCACGCGGCCGCGGTGCTCGATGGGCGACGCGCCCGTCACGTCGAGGATCACGGTCGAGGCCGTGAGGACCACGTTGGCGCCGATCACGGCCTCGCGCTCCACATGCACGCCCTCGACCACGATCGCGCGCGAGCCCACGAAGCATCCGTCTTCGATGATCACGGGCGAGGCCTGAGGCGGCTCGAGCACGCCGCCGATGCCGACGCCGCCCGAGAGGTGCACGTCGCGACCGATCTGAGCGCACGAGCCCACGGTGGCCCACGTGTCGACCATCGTGCCTGCGCCCACATACGCGCCGATGTTCACGTAGCCCGGCATGAGCACGACGCCCTTCTCGAGGTGGCTGCCGTAGCGCGCGACGCCGGGAGGCACCACGCGCACGCCGGCCGCGTCGAGGTTGCGCTTGAGGGGGATCTTGTCGTGGAACTCGAAGGGCCCGAGCTCGACCTTCTCCATCGAGCGAACGGCGAAGTAGAGGAGGATCGCGCGCTTGACCCACGCGTTCGTGTGCCAGCTCCCGTCGGTGCCCTTGCTCGCCACACGCAGCGCCCCCGCGTCGAGCTGCGCCAGCGTGTCGAGCACCGCGCTCCGGTGCTCGTCGTTCGAGAGAAGGGACCGATCGGCGAACGCCGCGTCGATGAGCTCGGGGCTGGACATGGTCGCGACGCTAGTCGCCGTTCGACGTGGACGCCAGTGAGGCCGATCGCGTCCCCGTGTCGTGGTCAGGTGCTCACTCCGGTGTCGTGGCGCGCACCGGCAGGCCGCGTGTGCCGCGCCGCACCTGCGAGAGGTCGCGATAGCGATCGAAGAGCTCGCTCTGGCGCGAGCGGAGGGGAAGCTCGCGGCCACGCACGTAGAGGTGCACGGGCAGCGTCGTGGTCTCGAAGGGGTCGCCGTTCCAGAGCACCATGCTCGCGAGGCGGCCCGGGGCGAGCACACCGTAGTCGGCGCCCTGCCCTGCGATCTCGGCGGGCACGCGCGTGATGGCCGAGAGGGCGGCGTCGGCGGGCATGCCCCACGCGACGGCGTTGCCGGCCTCCTGTCGGAGGTTGTGCACGTCCCACGCGCCGGGCTCGTAGATCGCCACGCGGACGCCCGCCTGCGCGAGGAGCGAGGCGTTGTCGAAGCGCGTGTGGAGCGAGGCGAACGTGCTCGGCAGGTTGCCGAGCGGCTGGACCACGACGGGGACGTTCGCGCGCGCGATCGACTCGGCGACCATCCAGCCCTCCTCGACACCGGAGAGGACGAGGTGGAGCTCGTACTCCTCGGCGAGCGCGAGCACCCCGAGGATGTCGGCCGCACGCGAGACGCGCACGATCACGGGGAGCGCGCCCTCGAGAGCCTCGGCGACGCGCTCGAGATCCAGGCGCGACACGCCCGTCTCCCGCATCTCCGCGCGATCGAACGCGGCGCGCTGTCGCGCGAAGAGGCGCGCATCGTCGAGCAGCTCGCGCAGACGCTGGAGGGCCGCGGGGCGCGCTCCGTGCGCCGCGGCGAGGCCGCCTTCGTTGAGATCCACGTGCAGCGCCGCCTCCGCGTCGCGCACCGCAGAGCGATCGCGGCCCGCGAGATCCACGAAGCTGCTCGTGCCGGACACGAGCCCGCCTTCGGGCGTGCTGAGCGCGGCGACCACACCGCCCATGCGCGCCACGGGGATCAAGGTCGAGAGCGGGTTGTAGCCATCTGCCGCAGTGAACGCGGCGTGGATGGCCTCGGCGTCGGCCTCGTGCGAGGTGTCGCGCGTGCTCGGCTCGAGATCGATCTCGGCCATGCCGAGGTGGGTCTCGAGCGCGATGAAGCCCGGCGTGAGCACGAGGCCCGTGCCGTCGATCACCGTGAGCCAGTCGGTCGACGCGGGCGCGGCGCCGTGCGGCTCGATGCGCGTGATGCGCTCGCCGCTCACGTGCACGGTGGCGTCGTCGACGCTCGCACGATCACCCAGTTCTCCCGTGAGCACGCGGACGTGCGTGATCACGAGCGAGTCGAGGCCGGAGGCGGTGCGCGCCGTGGGGCGCGGACCATCGGCGACGGTGGGGTGCGGCGGCGACGGCGGGCTCGTGCGCGGCTCGAGATCGAGGCCGACCTCGAAGTCGCTGCGACGGCCCACGGGATCGACGCTGCGGTCGTGCTCGAGGAGGCCGTCGACGAACACGAGATCGGCGTGCGCGTACACCGAGAACGGATGCGCGGACCACACGACCACGTCGGCCACGCGGCCTGCCTCGAGCGTGCCCACGCGATCCTCGATCCCCAGGGTCCAGGCCGCGTTCGCCGTGATCCAGCGGAGGGCCTCGTCGTCGGTGATCGCGACGCCGTGCGCACGTGCGCTCGTGACGGCCTTGCCCACCTCCTGGTTGAGGCGCTGCACGAGCATGGGGCTGTCGGAGTGGAGCACGCCGCGCACGTGCGCCTGCGTGAGGAGGCCGAGGTTCTCGGGGATCGCGTCGAAGGCCTCGAGCTTGAAGCCCCACCAGTCGGCCCACGTGGAGATCGAGATGTCCTCGTCGTGGAGGAGATCGCGGATCTTGTAGGCCTCGACCGCGTGGTGGAACGAGCGCACGCGGAAGCCCATCTCGTGGCCGACCTCGATCATGCGGGCCATCTCGTCGGCGCGGTAGCAGTGCATCTGCACGAGCACGCGGCCCTGCATCGCGCCGAGCACGAGCTCGTGGCCGAAGTTGCGCGTCGGCGGATCGGGCGGCCCGGTGTCGCTGTCGTCGTCGCTCTCGGGGTCGTCGTCGCCCGCCCCCGTCTCGCCGTCGATGTCGGGCTCGCTCTCGTCCTCGCCATCGTCCTCGCGATCACGGGCCCACGCCTGGTGCTCGCGCTGCCAGTGCTCCCACGTGCGGCCGTACTCGATGGCCTCCTGGAACGCCGCGCGGTAGCCGGCGACGTTGCCCATGCGCGTCGAGGGCGCCTGGTGCTGCTCGCCGTACACGCGCTTGGGGTTCTCGCCGCAGGCCATCTTCATGGTGTCGGGCGCGCCGGGGAACATCATCTCGGTGACGGTGCGGCCCGGGTGCATGTGGATGGTCTCGCCCGCACCGCCGATGAGGTTCGCGGATCCGGGCAGCACCTGGATGGTCGTCACGCCGGCGGCGAGCGCGCGACCGAGCGCCGGATCCTGTGGCCAGAACGAGTCGGCGGCGCGGACCTGCGGTGTGGTCGGGCTCGTCGCCTCGTTGCCGTCGTCGTGCGCACCGACGGAGGGCACCGGGTACACGCCCATGTGCGAGTGCACGTCGATCACGCCCGGCGTCACGAAGCGACCAGTGGCGTCGATCACGCGCGCGCCCTGGGGGATGGACACGCTCGCGCGTGGGCCCACGGCCTGGATGAGGCCGTCGTCGAGGACCACGACTCCGTCCTCGATGACCTGGCCCGCCGCCGTCATCACGGTGCCGCCCACCAGCGCGACGAGCGGCGTGTCGAGGGCCGGCATGGCCGCCGCCTCCACGTCCCACGGCAGCGGCGGCAGCGGCGGATCCGGTCGCTCGACGCGCGCGTGGGTCGAGCGCGTGCGAGCGGGCGGGCCGCCACAGGCGAGCAGCGGGACGAGAGCGAGGATCGCGAAGGGGCGGAGCGAGGCGCGCATGGCTGCGCGGAGCATCGCACGGCTCCGGCGCCAACGGCGCGAGCGTCCGGGATCAGCTCGCGTCGGCGCGGCGCTGGCGGCGCGCGGACTCGAGCGCGCGCTGCATCGCGCGATGCTCGTCGGCCTGCTCGATGACCGTGATCGCGTCCTGCTCGTGCGGCTCGAGGATCATGGGCGCGAGCACGTCCATCGCGGTGCCCGCCTCGAGGAGCTCCCAGGTGCGGCCAGGGAGCGCGATCGCGGCGCGACGGATACGGAGCCCATCGAGCACCTCGAGCATCGCGCGAACCGTCCGCCGGGCCTGCGCGGCGTCGAGCCCAGCGCTCGGCCCCGCGCCCACGAGCAGCACCTTGTCGAACGAGAGGCGACCTGCCGTCGGCACGAGCACGCGCTCGCCCTCACGTCCCGTCACGCGACCGCGCACGACGAGCTGCGAGAAGCGACCGCAGAGCCTCCAGTCCAGCAGCCCCGTCGCGCCGCGCAGCGGGCGCTCGTCGGTGTGCACCGGCACCGCCATCGCCTCCGCGTCGAGGAGGTCGAGCTTGCGGAGATCGGGCGCGACGAAGCGCACGTCCACGTGGCGTCACTCCTTCTTGAGGTCGGAGGCGATGCGATCGAGCACGCCGTTCACGAACGACGCGCTCGTCTCCGTGCCGAAGCGCTTGGCGAGCTCGATCGACTCGTTGAGCGTCACCTTGCGCGGGATGTCGTCGCACGCGACGAGCTCCCACGTGCCGAGCCGCAGCACGTTGCGATCGACGCGCGTCATGCGCTCGAGGCGCCAGTGCTGGCTCACGTGGCGGATCAGGTCGTCGATGCGCGCGCGCTCGGACGCGAAGCCGCGCACGATCGCGTTCGCGAACTCGGCGCCGTCGCGCTCGGCCGGGTCGATGGTCTCGTCGCTTCCATCGAGGGCCGCGGCGGCCTCACCCGGGTTCGGAGGAAAGCTCCCCCAGAACAGACGGATCGCCTCCTCGGCCGACACGCCGGAGGCCTCCATCTGGTACAGCATCTGGAGCGCCGCCTCGCGCCCTCGTCGCCTCGCACCCACGCTCGTTCACTCCTCGTCGGGGTTGTGTGATGGCCGAGCCGCGCGACGCGACCCTCGACCGTGCGGCTCAGAAGCCCGCGTCCTTCATCGCTTGGGCGAGCTGCACCATCTCGATGGCCGACAGAGCGGCCTCCCAGCCCTTGTTGCCGGCCTTGGTGCCTGCGCGCTCGATCGCCTGCTCGATGGTGTCGGTGGTGAGGACGCCGAAGATCACCGGCACGCCCGTCGAGAGCATCACCTGCGCGCAGCCCTTGGCGACCTCGCCCGCCACGTAGTCGAAGTGGGGCGTCGAGCCGCGGATCACCGCGCCGAGCGCGATCACCGCGTCGACCTTGCCGCTCTGCGCGAAGCGGCGCACGGCCAGCGGCAGCTCGTAGCTGCCCGGCGCGCGGGCGATGGTGATCTGCTCGTCCTTGACGCCGTGACGGCGCAGGCCGTCGAGCGCGCCCTCGAGCAGTCGATCGACGATGAAGTGGTTGAAGCGGCCGACGACGATCGCGAAGCGCGCGCCGGCGGGCGTCTCGTAGGTGCCTTCGAGCTGGGTCAGCGGCATGGGGCCGTGTGAGAGCACGGACCGGGCGCTCGGGCCAGTCGATCGTGTGTGCGCGGCCCTCGGCTCACGCGCTCTCTGGCGGGGAGGCGCCCGAATCGCTCGGCGCAGCGGCTGACTCGGCCGAGGCCTCCGCGAATTGCAGCGCGTGCAGGCGCGCGTAGAGGCCGTTCTTGGCGAGGAGCTCGGCGTGGGTGCCCTCCTCGGCGATGCGGCCCTTCGAGATCACGACGATGCGGTCGGCGCTGCGGATCGTGCTCAGGCGGTGGGCGATCACGATGGCGGTGCGGCCCTCGAGGAGCGTCCCCACCGCGCGCTCGAGGCGAGCCTCGGTGGCCGAGTCGACGTTCGCGGTGGCCTCGTCGAGCACGAGGATCGAGCGATCGAGGTAGAGAGCGCGCGCGAACGCGAGGAGCTGCCGCTCGCCCACGGAGAAGTTCGCGCCGCGCTCGTCCACGCGGGCCTCGAGGCCGCCGCGAGAGTCCACGAGATCCCACACCGCGACGCGCTCGAGGCAAGCGCGGATCCGCGCGTCGTCGCGCTGCGCGGCGAACGCGGCGACGTTCTCCGCGACCGTGCCGGCGAAGAGGAACACGTCCTGCGGCACGAAGGCGAAATGGCCACGGAGCTCGCGCGACGGGAGCTCGCGCACGTCCTTGCCATCGACGAGCACGTGGCCCGCGGTCACGTCGTAGAGGCGCACCGCGAGGGCGGTGATGGTGGTCTTGCCCGAGCCCGTGGGGCCGACGATGGCGATGCGCTCGCCGCGGCGCACGACGAGATCGATGTCGCGCAGGACGAGGTGGTTGGCGCGGTAGCCGAAGGACACGTCGCGGAGCTCGAGCGCGACGTCGTCGGCAGGACGCGTGTAGGGCGAGACCTCGAGGCCGGTGGGCGCGTCGGACTCGGCGTGATCGAGCAGCGCGAAGACGCGCTCGGCCGCGGCCAGTGAGCTCTGGAGGATGGTGTACTTCTGCGAGAGGTCGCGGATGGGCGTGAAGAAGCGCTGGACGTACTCGTAGAACGCGATGACGGTGCCGACGTACAGCGCGGAGCTCTCGGCCTCGAGCAGGCCCGCGCGCACCGACCCGTACCAGAGCACGATCGCGACCGTGATCGCGGCGATCGACTCGACGACCGAGTAGAGCAGCGCGTCGTAGCGGATCGAACGGTAGTTCGCGTCGCGGTGGAGCGCGTTGATGTCGCGGTACTCCTCGAGGCACTCGGCCTCGCGGCCGAAGGCCTGCACCACCGCCATGCCCTGCACCTGCTCGGCCACGTACGCGTTGAGCTGCGCGATGCTCGCGCGGATCAGCCGGAAGGCCTCGCGCGCGCGAACGCGGATCCACTGCACGGTGAACACGAGCGGCGGCACCGCGAGGAGCGTGACGAGCGTGAGCCGCACGTCGAGGTAGAGCAGGAAGCCGAGGATCGCGAGCAACGTCAGCAAGTCCGCGATGCCCAGCACCGCGCCCGACGCGAAGAGCTCACCGATGGCGTCGGCGTCGTTCGTGACGCGCGTGACCACGCGGCCCACGGGCGTGCGGTCGAGGTAGGAGAGCGGCAGGCGCTGCACCTTGGCGTACGTGGCGCGGCGGAGCGCCGCGATCGTCCGCTGCCCGCCCAGCTGGAGCGTGTACGTCTGCGCGAAACGCGTGACGAATTCGATCGTGATCGCCACCGCGAAGAGACCCGCGACGTGCACGAGATCGGTGGCCGAGTGGTCGACGATCGCGGCGCGCACGGCGGCGCGCTGGAGGAGCGGCTGCACGAGGCCCGAGAGCGAGGTGATGGGCGTGAGCACGCCTGCCACCACGAAGAGCGCGAGGGAGGGGCGCGCGAAGGGCGCGAGCCGACGCAGGAGCGCCACGTCGTAGCTCTTGTCGTCGCTCGAGGTCTCGAGCGGCGGGCGCACGTTCGCGGCGCGGATCGGCGCTCGTTCGCTCATGCGCGCGCCTCCAACGGCGGGCTGCCCACCGGAGCCGCGGCCTCGTCGCCGTCGAGCTCGCGCTCGAGACGCTGACGCTCGGCGAGCTTCGCGTAGTGCCCTCCGAGCGCGACGAGCTCGTCGTGCGTGCCCGACTCCACGACGCGACCCTTGTCGAGGACCAGCGTGCGATCGGCGCGCCGTGCGGCGGCGATGCGGTGCGTGACGAGCACGAGCGTGCGCCCCTCGGCGGCGCGATCGATCGCCGCGAGGATGCGCTCCTCGGTGCGCGCGTCCACGGCGCTGAGCGGGTCGTCGAGCACGAGCACGCGCGGGGCGTCGAGGAGCGCGCGCGCCAGCGCGAGGCGCTGCTTCTGGCCGCCGGAGAGCTGCACGCCGCGCTCGCCCACGATCGTCTGGAAGCCCTCGGGCATGCCCTGGATCTCCTCGAGCACGGCGGCCTCGTCGGCGGCGGCGCGGAGGCGTGCAGCCGCGTCGTCCGAGCTCGGGTCGAGCGAGCGGGCGAGGGCCAGCTCGAGGTTCCGCTCCACGGTGGTCGAGAAGAGGAAGGGCTCCTGCTGCGCGTAGCCGACGGTGTGTCGAAGCGAGCGGAGCGTGAGCGTGGTGATGTCGAGGCCGTCGAGGAACACGGCGCCCTCGGGCGTCGGGAGGAGCCGCGCGAGCAGCGCAGCCACGGTCGACTTGCCGCTGCCGGTGGCACCGACGATCGCGAGCGAGCCTCCAGCGGGCACGTCGAACGAGACGTCGCTCAGGATCTCGCGGCCCTCGATCGTGTACGAGAGCCCCGCCACGTGGAGCGCGCCGCCGTCGGGCGCGGGGCGAGCATCGGGCGCTTCCACCACGAGCGGCGTCCGCACGAGCACGTCGGCCACGCGGCCATACGACGCGCGGCCCCGCGTGATCACGGCGAGCAGGTAGCCGAGCGCGAGCGTGGGCCACACGAGCTGCGCGAGGTACGCGTTGAACGCGGCCAGCTCGCCCACCGTCATGCTTCCCTCGAGCACCATGAGCCCGCCCTGGTAGATGACGATCAGCGTGCCGATCGACGAGAAGCCCATCAGCACGGGGAACATGAGCCCGCGGATCGCGACGAGCGCGAGGTTGTGCTCGACGGCCTCCGCGTTGGCCTGCTCGAAGCGCTCGGCCTGCCGCGCCTCGAGCCCGAGCGAGCGCACCACCCGCACGCCCGCGACGTCTTCCTGCACGCGCTCCGCGAGCTTCGCGAGCGCGCCCTGCGCCTGGTTCGAACGCTTGAACATCGCCCGCGAGAAGCCCATCGCCGACAGCGCGAGCAGCGGATACGGCAAGAGCGCCAGCATCGTGAGCCGAGGCGACACGACGACCATCAGCGCGATCGCGGAGGCGAACGCGAGCGTGGAATTCACGAGGTTCAGCGCGCCGAAGCCCACGAGCAGGCGCACCTGCGTGAGGTCGTTCGTGGCCCGGCTCATGATCTCGCCGGTCGAGAGCGTGCGGAAGAACGAGGGGCCGAGCTGGTGGAGCTTCGCGAGGAGCGCGTTGCGGAGATCGAACTCCACGTCGCGGCCCACGTTGAAGATCAGGATGCGGCTCGCCGTGCGCACGGCCCACGCGCCGAGCGCGAGCACGATGACCCACAGGGCCGCGTGACTGACCGCGTCGAGATCGCCCGCGAGGAGCGCGTCGATGCCCTCGCGGAAGATCCACGGAATGGCCTTCTCGGCGGCCTGCGTGAGCAGCAGCCACAGGATGCCGAGCGACAGGGCGCGACGATGCGGCAAGATCCAGCTCCAGAGGGAGGGGATCCGGCGCGCATCGTCGGAAGCGGAACGGAGCGGTGGAATCGTGCGGCCCCGATCAGTGCGCGCGGCGTGCGCGTCTGCGCGCCGCGAGGAGGAGGCCGAGCACCGACAGCGACGCCCAGGCCAAGGGCCGCGGGCTGCCAGCGGCCGCAGCGCAACGACCACAGCCGCTGCCCGTGACGCTCGTGCGCGGACGCTCCTGGCACACGGAGGTCACGCCATCCGAGGTGACGACGCACTCGTAGTCGCGCGGGCAGGTGTTGGTCGCATCGCACGTGCGGGTGCAGGTGGAGGAGCCGTTCTGCGAAGCGCAGATGTTGCCGGCGCAGTCCGCGTTGGCCGTGCACGGCGCGCCGAGGCCGCCGCGCGAGGGCACACACACCGACGAGGTCGGATCCGCCGAGACGCAGGCGAAGCCGTCGGGGCACGGGCGGCCCGTGTCGCAGAACGAGGTGCAGAACGAGCTGCCCGCCTGCGCCGCGCACATGCGCGAGCTGCAGTCCTCGTTCGTCATGCAGGCGTCACCGAGCGCGCCCGCCTGCTGGCACGAGCCGCAGTCTGCCGTCACGCCGGTCTGGCACGCGGTGCCCGCCGGACAGCTCGTCGCGCCACCCGGGATGCACGGCACCGAGCACACGCCCTCGGCGCAGAAGAGCGACTGGCAGTCCGTCGCCGACCCGCAAGGGTCGCCCAGCGCCCCGCCGCCCGCCGTGCCGGCCAGACAGAGGCCCGAGCCACACGTGCCCGTCGCCTGACCGTTGCAGTAGAAGCCCGCGGGGCACGAGCTCGTGTCGAGCCAGTCGCAGCTCTGCGAGCACGCGCCGTTGAAGCACACGCCCGAGCTGCAGTCGCTGCCCGCGGCGCACGCGGTCCCGATCGCACCTCCGGCCGCGCGCGCGATGCACATGCCGCTGAACGCGTTGCAGCGCTCCGTCGACGGGCAGTCGGCATCGGTCCGGCAGCCCGGCGTGCCGCTGCAGTCGGGCGTCGTGCCGCGCACACGCACACACTGGTTGCCCGCGCCGTCAATCGCGACGCAGGTGTCTCCGCCGCAGTCGGCGCTCGTCGTGCAGGCGCGACTGCAGTAGCTGTTGCCGTCGGGGTAGCCGAGGCAGACGCCGCTCGTGCACGCCGCCGGTGAGGAGCACGGCGAGCAGGTGTCGCCATCGCCCATCATCCGAGCACACGAGCCCGCGGTGCACGTGTAGCCCGTGGGACAACCGGTCGTCGTGCAGTCGCTTCCCGATCCGGGATAGAGCGCGCAGATGCCGTTCTCATCGTCGGTGTTGAGCGTGGAGATGCCGCCGCTGTACGCGTAGTACATCGTCGCGCTCGCGTCCGACGAGTGGCCGAGGCCGTAGTAGTGGCCACCCTCGTGCAACACGATCGAGTAGGTGTTCACGCTGCTGCCGCGGCCCGCGGCCGTGGTCCACGTGAAGTTCTCCCCGTTCAGCTCCATGTCCGCTTCGGTGATGTTGCGGAGGTACTGCGGCGTGGTGACGCCGATCGCGTTGGAGTCGTAGGCCCAGCCGCTCTCGACCCAGCCGATCGTCGACTCGCGATCCCCGTTGGTCGGCGTGCGGCTGCTCGAACCTCCGTAGCTGTTCGCGAGGTCGGTGCAGGCGACGAGCGTCCAGTCGTCCATCGCGCGACGCACCTCGGCCTCGGTGGGCGAGAAGCCCCCGAGATCGACGGAACCGGCCGAATTCAGGCGATACGGCACCGTGCCGCTCCACACCGGACGCGACGAGTCGAGCGGCGCCCACGCCTCTGCCAGCGAGCTGGCACCGACCAGGCCGCTCGCGATCACGAGCGCGGCGAGACGCTGTGTGCGGCGGCTCATCGCGAGACGCTGTGTGCGGCGGCTCATCGCGAGACGCTGTGTGCGGCGGCTCATCGCGCACCTCCCGTCGTCTCGGCGAGGTCACGCACGTAGTCGAGGAACGCATCGAGCGGCATCGAGGCGATCGTGCCCGGCTGGATCTGCATGGTGCCCTGGGCCCAGCTCGCGAAGCCCACGGCGCTCGTGTCGCGCACGACCGTCGGCGCGACGCCCGGCACGCCAGGGCGAACCTCGAAGTGCCCCTGCGCCATCGCGTACGTGCGGAAGTGGCCGTCCGGCAGCGCGCGGAGAAAGAGCACGCACTCCTCGCCGCGCCGGAAGCGAGGCGTCCCTTCGATCCACATGCCGCGGTCCTGCACCGTGCCGCCGATCTCGTCGACGACGAGGCGATCGCCCACCGCACCCTTGATTGGCTCGAAGACCTCGATCTCGGTGAGCGTGTGGGGGCGTGCACTGCCCGCGTCGAGCACGAGCCGCGAGCCCGTGCGGAGCACCCGACCATGCACGATGGCGTCCGACTCGCGCGCGAGCCTATCGAAGGGCACCTCGACCATCACAGTCGCGTGCGCCACGTCGCCCAGCCCGAGCGTGGCGAGCCCGAAGGCGCCCAGCGCGACCGACGCGAGCGTGAACGCACGCCGACGGCCCATGCCTTCACCACGATTGTCTCCGTCGACGCGCGCCCTGCGCGTCTCAGCCAGCCACGAGATCATCGCATCCTCCCGAGTCCGAGTCCCGACGACACACACGCAAGTAAGAGCGTCGACCGACCGATCGACGCGGAGCCAGGAATCTATGCGCGAGCGGGCGTGGTCGTCGAGGGCGCCAGGAGCCCGCGCTCGATCACGCCCCAGCTCTTGTGGCTCTTGCCCGCGGTGGCGGTATCCCCGATGGCCTCGTAGAGGGACGGAATCGCGAGGAGAACGTCGGCGCCCTTCGCCTTCTCGAGCGCCGCGCGCACCTCGGGAAGCGACACCGCCGCGGGGCAGACGAGCTTGCCTCGGACGACGCGCCGCTCGGTGGGGGCCTCGTGCGTGTGCGGCAGGAAGGTCTCCCCCGCGGCGCAGCGCGGACAGACGCGGTCGACCCGCGTGTCGTGCGGATACCAGATGCAGCCATCCGGCAGGGCGCTCGCCAGCCGCGCGACGCTGCCTGCCTCTTGCTCCAGCGCGAGGAACGGAAAGCGCTTCTCGTCACCACGCGACAGCACGTGGAGCAGCGGCAGCACCGGGCGGGCCGTCCCGTCGCGATCGATCTTGGCCACGGGCGCCGGATCGAAGAGCACGACGTCGCCGAAGTCCACGATCGCGGCGCGCGCGGTCGGCGTTCGGACGACGCCGTGACAGGGCGAGAGGGGGGCCACGCCCACCACCTCGAAGGCGACCGAGGCATCGGGCACTGCGGCGTTGGCATCGTGTCCGGTGCCACGCGTGGGCACGCGAACGAGGATCTCGTCGAGCAGCGCGCCGTCCTCGCCGTGCACGAGCGGCAGGCTGCCGGGCGACACCGACACACGGAAGCCCAGGCGCCGCCACACGTCGGCCGCGTCGGTCACGTCGCCACAGGCCGTCGCGATCGTGCCGCGGTTGAAGAGCACGCCGCGCTTGGGGCCGAGGCGCTCTTCGGCCCGCGTGAAGGCGACCATGGCGGCGCGAAAGCGGCCGGCCCACTTGTGACAGAGGCCGAGATCGAAGAAGTGCTGGCCCTCGTGAGGCGCGAGCTTCACCGCCGCCTCCAGACGCTCGACCGCGCGCGCGTCGTGCGTGGGGCCGAGGCGCCGATGCGCGTTGCCGATCATGGCGAGGAGCGTCGCCCGATCGCGCGGTGTGCCGATGCGATCGAGCGCCCGCTCGCCGAGCTCGATCACCACG